>CALANM010000095.1 GCA_937926065.1 uncultured Microbacterium sp. | reverse complement strand
TCGTCTGCTGCTGGCCGACCCGCCGCCGCAGCTGCTCGTGCTCGACGAGCCGACGAACAGCCTCGACCTCGACACGATCGACCAGCTGGTCGACGCGCTCGCCTCCTACCGGGGCGCCGTCCTGGTCGTGAGTCACGACGAGGGCTTCCTCCGTCGGCTCCAGCCCGACCGGGTGCTCGAGCTGCGGGAGGGAATCATGCACGAGAGGACCTGACCGGCGAAAGCCCTGTCCGGATGTCGGCGGGGGCGACCAAGATGGAACGGATGGCCGCGGTGCTCGAGCGTTTCGGTCCTGCCACGCAGGACTGGTTCCGCTCTGCCTTCACACGACCCACCGACGCGCAGATCGGCGCGTGGGAGGCCATCTCCGCGGGAAAGCACGCGCTCGTGGTCGCCCCCACCGGATCCGGCAAGACGCTGTCGGCGTTCCTGTGGGCGATCGACCGTCTCTTCCACGACAAGCAGCAGCCGGCTCCCGCCGAGAAGGCCAGCGGAGCCAGGCGCGCCGGGCGGTCGACCCGCACGAAGGTCCTCTACATCTCGCCGCTGAAGGCACTCGGCGTCGACGTCGAGCGCAACCTGCGCTCGCCGCTCGTGGGCATCGGACAGTCGGCGCGGCGGCTCGGCATCCCGGTGCCCGACATCACGGTCGGCGTGCGCTCGGGCGACACGACGTCGGCTGACAGACGTCGCCTCCTCACCGATCCGCCCGACATCCTCATCACGACGCCCGAGTCGCTGTATCTCATGCTGACGTCGCAGGCGTCCGAGACGCTGCGCGGCGTGCACACGGTGATCGTCGACGAGGTCCATGCGGTCGCGGCCACCAAGCGCGGAGCGCACCTCGCCGTGAGCCTCGAGCGACTCGACGCCCTGCGGCAGAGCGCGGAGCCCGACGAAGGCGCGGATGCCGCCGCCGCTCCCGCCCAGCGCATCGGGCTCTCGGCCACCGTGCGCCCGATCGACGAGGTCGCCCGGTTCCTGGGCGGCTCGGCTCCCGTCGAGATCGTGGCGCCTCGGGCGTCGAAGTCGTTCGACCTGTCCGTCGTCGTCCCGATCGACGACATGCTCAATCCTCCTCCGCCGCCCGGCGCGCCCGAAGCCGACGCGTCCCCCGCCGACGAGGCCGCGGATGCCGACGACGGCGACTCCGCCTGGTACTCGCCCGGCGCGTCGGCTCCGGAAGCGACGGGCTCGGTGTGGCCGCACGTCGAGGAGGCGATCGTCGACCGCATCCTCGCGCACCGCTCGACGATCGTGTTCGCCAACTCGAGACGCCTCGCCGAGCGCCTGACCGGCCGTCTCAACGAGATACACGCCGAGCGGCTGGGTCTCGACGTTCCGGACCAGACCATGCCCGCCGCCGTGATGGCACAGGCGGGCGCCACGCCGGGCGTCGCTCCCGTGCTCGCGAAGGCACACCACGGCTCGGTGTCGAAGGAGCAGCGCGCGCAGGTCGAAGACGAGCTCAAGTCGGGCACGCTGCGCTGCGTCGTCGCGACGAGCAGTCTCGAACTGGGCATCGACATGGGCGCCGTCGACCTCGTCATCCAGGTCGAGGCGCCGCCCTCGGCCGCATCCGGTCTCCAGCGGATCGGACGGGCGGGGCACCAGGTGGGCGAGGTGAGTCGCGCCGCCCTGTTCCCCAAGCACCGCGGCGACGTCCTGCACACGGCGGTCGTCACAGAGCGCATGCTGGCCGGGCAGATCGAGGCGATCGCGGTGCCGCAGAACCCGCTCGACATCCTGGCGCAGCAGACGGTCGCGGCGTGCGCGCTGGGGCCCGTCGACGTCGAGGGCTGGTACGAGACGGTGCGGCGGTCAGCGCCCTTCCGCACGCTTCCCCGCTCGGCGTATGAGGCGACGCTCGACCTGCTCGCGGGCCGGTTCCCGTCCGACGAGTTCGCCGAGCTGCGGCCGCGCGTCGTATGGGACCGCGATCACGGCATCCTGACCGGACGCCCCGGCGCGCAGCGCATCGCTGTGACGAGCGGCGGCACGATCCCCGACCGTGGACTGTTCGGCGTGTTCGTCGCAGGAGAGACCCGCAACGCGCGCGTGGGCGAGCTCGACGAGGAGATGGTCTACGAGTCGCGCGTGGGCGACGTGTTCACGCTCGGCACGACGAGCTGGCGCATCGTCGAGATCACGCACGACCGCGTCAACGTCGTCCCGGCTTTCGGGCAGCCCGGAAAGCTGCCCTTCTGGCACGGCGACGGTCTCGGACGTCCCGCGGAGCTCGGCGAGGCGCTCGGCCGGTTCTCGCGTGAGGTCGCCTCGGCCGCTCCTGAGAAGGCGTCCGAGCGTCTGCGCGAATCGGGACTCGATGAGAACGCGATCGGCAATCTGCTGTCCTACCTGGCTGAGCAGCGCGAGGCGACGGGCACGCTGCCCACCGACCGCACGCTGACGGTCGAGCGCTCCCGCGACGAGGTCGGCGACTGGCGCATCATCCTCCACTCGCCCTATGGGATGCACGTGCATGCGCCCTGGGCGCTGGCCGTCAACGCGCGCATCCGCGAGCGGCTGGGCGTCGAAGGGTCTGCGGTGGCGAGCGACGACGGCATCATCGTGCGCGTGCCGGATGCCGAGGCCGAGCCGCCCGACGCCGAGCTGTTCGTCTTCGAGCCCGACGAGCTGGAGCAGATCGTCACCGACGAGGTCGGCGGCTCAGCGCTGTTCGCGTCGCGGTTCCGCGAGTGCGCCGCCCGTGCGCTGCTGCTGCCGCGCCTCAACCCGAACCGCCGGTCGCCCCTGTGGCAGCAGCGTCAGAAGTCGGCGCAGCTGCTGGAGGTCGCCCGCAACCACCCGACCTTCCCCATCATCCTCGAGACGCTGCGCGAAGTGCTCCAAGACGTCTACGACCTGCCGGCGCTCCTGCGGATCGCCCGCTCGATCGGCGATCGCCGTATCCGCCTCATCGAGACGACGACGACGTCGCCGTCGCCGTTCGCGCGCGACCTGCTGTTCGGGTACGTCGGGGCCTTCATGTACGAAGGAGACTCGCCGCTGGCAGAGCGGCGTGCGGCGGCCCTGTCGGTCGACCCGGCGCTGCTGAGCGAGCTGCTGGGCAAGGTCGAGATGCGCGAGCTGCTCGACCCGGGAATCATCGCGCAGTTCGAGCGCGAAGTGCAGCGTCTCGACCCGACGCGGCGCGTCCGCGGCGTCGAGGGGGTCGCCGACCTGCTGCGGCTCCTCGGCCCGCTCGACGCGGAGGAGGTCGCTCGGCGCCTGGAGGCCGAACCGGGTGCGACCGAGCGCACGAGCGAAGCTGCGCCTGACGTCGCTCATGTGGAGGATGCTGAGACGACCGCCGCCGGGGCCCATGCCACCGTCGATGCCGCCGAGGCGCACCTGGCCGCCCTCATCGACGCCCGGCGCGCGATCCGCGTGACGATCGGGGGCGTGTCACGGGTCGCTGCGATCGAAGACGCGGGGCGCCTGCGCGACGCGCTCGGTGCGGCGCTGCCCGTCGGCATCCCCACGGCGTTCCTTGAGCCTGTCGTCGACCCGCTCGCCGATCTCGTCGCGCGGCACGCGCGCACGCACGGTCCGTTCCGCACCGCCGACGTCGCGACGCGTCTCGGCATCGGCGCCGCGGTCGCACGGCAGACCCTGCAGCGCCTCGAGTCGCAGGGCCGGCTGTCGAGCGGCTACTTCCTTCCCGAGCAGCGCCCCCCTGACGGCGGGTCGACAGCGAGCGGCGACGACCTCGAGTGGTGCGACAGCGAAGTGCTCCGCCGCCTGCGGATGCGGTCGCTCGCGGCCATCCGCGGCGCCGTCGAGCCGGTCTCCCCCGAGACCTACGCCCGGTTCCTCCCCACGTGGCAGCACCTCGCGGCGGCCGAGTCGGGCCGTGGGCTGGAAGGCGTCGACGGTGTGCTCGCCGTCGTCGAGCAGCTCGCCGGGGTGCCGCTGCCGGCCAGCGCCTGGGAGTCGCTCATCCTGCCCAGCCGTGTGCGCGACTACGCGCCGACGATGCTCGACGAACTCACCTCGACAGGAGAGGTGATCTGGTCGGGGCACGGATCGCTGCCCGGGCGCGACGGCTGGATCGCCCTGCACCCGGCCGACATGGCCCCGCTCACCCTCCGTCTCGACGAGGCCGAGGAGCCGTCGGAGCTCGAACAGCGCATCCTCCACGCGCTCGCCGGCGGCGGGGCGTACTTCGCGGGTCAGCTCGTGCCTCTCGTGGCCGCCGAGAACGAGCAGTCCGTCGTCGACGCCCTCTGGAATCTCGCGTGGACCTCCCGCATCACGAACGACACGTTCGCGCCCGTGAGGATGCTGCTGGGCGGCGGCTCGCAGGCGCACCGCACGGTGCGACGCACCCCGCGGGCGCGCATGTTCCGCGGGACGCCGATCGCACGGCCGCAGGCCTCGGCACCGCAGCGACCCCCGCTCGTGGGCGGCCGCTGGTCGCTGCTCCCCGCTCCCGAAGCCGATGCCGGCCTGCG
>CALANM010000094.1 GCA_937926065.1 uncultured Microbacterium sp. | reverse complement strand
CTCGACCGCGTCGTCGCAGTGGCGGCCGGGGGCGCCGACGGGGGCGCCGGGTTTCCATCCCACGCTCCGCACCGACGCCGCGCGCGCCGCGGGCACGGGCGAGCCGACTGTCACCCGCACCGGGTCGACGCGCGGTGACACATGCCACATCGACGTCGTCGATCGCTGGGGGAACGTCGTCTCGGTCACGCCGTCCGGCGGCTGGCTGCAGTCGTCGCCGACCGTGCCGGCGCTCGGATTCTGCCTGGGCACGCGCCTGCAGATGTGCTGGCTGGACGAGCGCTCCCCCGCGGCGCTGCGACCGGGCGCCCGGCCGCGCACGACTCTCTCGCCCACGCTGGTGATCGACAGCGACGACGTCTGGGCGATGGGAACGCCCGGCGGCGACCAGCAGGATCAGTGGCAGCTGCCGATGATCCTGCGCATGATCGTCGGCGGCTACACGGCACAGCAGGCGATCGATGCGCCGACCTTCCACACCACGGCGCTCATCGACTCCTTCTGGCCGCGCACCTGGAGCCCCGACGGCGTGGTCGCCGAGGAGCGTCTCGGGCCCGACGTCATCGACGGGCTGCGCGAACGCGGGCACGCCGTCGAGACGACGGGCGGATGGAGTCTCGGCAGGCTGTCGGCCGCGGGGATCACCGCGGCGGGAGCCCGTGACACCGCGGCGCCCGGTCGAGGCGTGCTCTGGGCGGCGGCGAATCCGAGAGGGATGTCGGGCTACGCCGCGGGCCGGTGAGACGGCGTCAGCCGAGCCACGCGAGAACGGGCGCGGCGAGTGACGCGCCCACCTCGTCGGCGGAACGCTTCACACCCTTGACCTCGAACGAGTGCCCTCCGCCGTCCACCCATAACACGTCGGCGCGCCGACACGTCGCGATGACGTCGTCGAACTGCTCGCGGGGCTGGATGAACGGGTCGTCTGTGCCCTCGACGAACAGCTGCGGTGCGGGGATGGACGGGAGGTGCGCCGCCCGCGGCTTCTCGGGGCGCCCCGGCGGGTGGAGCGGGTAGCCGAGGTACACGAGTGCGGCCGGCGCGATCGTCCCGTCAGCAGCGGCCATCGACGCCATCCGGCCGCCGTACGACTTGCCTGCGGCGACGAAGCGCGCGCCTGGGAGCGTGCGCGCCGCCTCCGCGGCCACCGCGGCCCAGGTCGCGAGGGCGTGGACCGCCGGCCCCGGCATCCGTCGTCCGGCCTCGACGTACGGGAAGTTGAAGCGCAGGGTCGCGATCCCCGCGGCGGCGAATGCGTCGGCGATGCCGCGCAGGAACGGGTGACCCATCCCCGCTCCGGCTCCGTGTGCGATCGCGATGAGCGTCGTCGCGCCATCGGGAACGACGATCTCGGAGCTCACCTCGACCCTGCCCGCCGGCAGGTCGACGCCGATCGCGCGCGTGACCGCCTCGCTTTCGTGGGCGCGGCTCACGGAGCTGTCGGACGGTCGTCCGACGTCGTGGGCGTGTCGGCGTCGGTCGAGGAAGCGGGCGCCTCCGGGGCCTCCGGCGGCGCGGGCGGCCCGGGCAGGATCCGCTCTCCGTACTGCGGCGGCGTCGTGAGATCGGCCTCTTCCACCGGCGGCGCGGGGGCGGCGGCCGGCACGCGGAGCACGTTCCGCGCGCGGGCCAGGGAGCGCGCGAGGACGGTCACCTCATAGCGGTCCGCGATCAGCTGTGTCATCGACGTGTAGTCGCGGCGACGGCGCAGGACGCTGTAGGTGATGAGGCTCATCAGCATGCCGATCGCGATGCCCACGAACATGACGCCCACGAAGAGCTGGACAGCGGCGTTCGGGGTGCCGAGCACGAAGATCGCCGAGAACAGCAGACCGAGCAGGATGCCGTTGATGGCTCCCGAGCGCGCGGCCGCCGCGTAGCCCAGCCGCCCGGTGACCGTCTCGACAGAGCGCAGGCCGCGCCCGACGATGGCGATGTCCTTGGCGGGGATCTCGGCCGCGATCAGTGAGGAGACGGCCTTCTGGGCAGCCTCGTAAGAGGGGAAGTCGGCGATCGTCTCGCCGTGCTCCTTCGGTGTTCCGCCGATCATGCTCACCCTCCCATCCTCTCACGGGGCCATTCGACGCGCGCTGGGGGTGCACCGGACGATCCCATATCAAGCGCACTACGCTGGACGGGTGAGTACGCAGCGGGTTTTCGTCGCGCGCCTGGTCGGGTGCGCCGTCTTCGACCCCGCCGGCGACCGGCTCGGCAAGGTCCGGGATGTCGTCGTCATCTATCGGAAAGACGACCCGCCCCGTGTCGTCGGTCTCGTGGTCGAGATCCCCGGCCGCCGTCACGTGTTCCTGTCGATCGGGCGAGTGACTTCCATCGTCCCGGGGCAGGTCATCACCACCGGCCTCATCAATGTGCGCCGCTTCCAGCAGCGCGGCGGCGAGGTGCGCGTCATGGCCGAGCTGCTGGGCCGCCGTGTGTACTTCCGCGACGGCTCGGGCGGGGCGGTCATCGAAGACGTCGCCATCGAGCGCAACCGCCTCGGCGACTGGGACATCGGACAACTCTTCCTCCGCAAGCCCAAGACCAGCGCCTCGCCGTTCGCGAAGGGCCCCACGACGTTCGCACAGTGGGCCGATGTCCGTGAGCATTCGACGCCCGGTGAGGCGCAGTCTGCCGAGCAGCTCGTGGCCAGCTACTCGGAGCTGAAGCCCGCCGACCTCGCCAACACGCTGCTCGACCTTCCGGACGAGCGGCTGCTCGAGGTGGCTGAGGAGCTTCCTGACGATCGTCTCGCCGACGCGCTCGAGGAGATGCCCGAGGACGACCAGGTGCACATCCTCGAAGCCCTGGGCGACGAGCGTGCGGCCGACATCCTCGA
The DNA here is from genome assembly GCA_937926065.1 of uncultured Microbacterium sp. Classification (GTDB taxonomy): domain Bacteria; phylum Actinomycetota; class Actinomycetes; order Actinomycetales; family Microbacteriaceae; genus Microbacterium. Next base: position 2,327 of record CALANM010000094.1, on the reverse strand, counting down.
CCAGATGGAGCCCGACGACGCGGCAGACGTCCTCGCACAGCTGCCGGAGCACCAGCGTGAAGAGCTCCTCGAGCTGATGGAGCCGGAAGAGGCGGAAGACGTCCGGGAGCTGCTCAAGTACGGCGCCGACACCGCGGGCGGTCTCATGACGAGCGAGCCGATCGTCCTGTCGGCCGACGCCACCGTGGCCGAGGCGCTCGCCCTCATCCGCCGTCACGAGCTGCACCCCGCTCTCGCGGCCGCGGTGTTCGTCACTCTTCCTCCGTATGAGACGCCGACCGGGCGCCTGCTCGGCACGGTGCATTTCCAGCGGATGCTGCGCTACCCGCCGCACGAGCGCCTCGGCGCGATCATCGACGACACCGTCGACCCGATCCCCGTCTCGGGCTCCGCCGCCGAAGTGGCGCGCCTGCTCGCGAGCTACAACCTCGTCTCCCTTCCCGTGGTCGACGACGCGCACCACCTCGTGGGCGTCGTGAGCGTCGACGACGTGCTCGACTACCTGCTTCCCGAGGACTGGCGTTCGCACGACTCCGACGATGAGGGCGCCGCGTCGGCGGCCTCGACGACGGGGAGGCGATGATGGCGCGCATCACCCGTCAGGAGTCGTTCGACGCGCCCCTCGGCCGCGCCGCCCGCCGCCCGCCGCAGCGGTCGAGCGACCGCTTCGGCCGGTTCACCGAGTGGGTCGCGCGCGCGATGGGCACCCCGATGTTCCTCCTGCTCCTCACGGTGTTCTGCCTGGGCTGGATCTCCTGGAACACGCTCGCCCCCGAATGGCTGCGGTTCGACTCTCAGGAGTACGGGTTCACCGTGCTGACACTCGTGCTCTCGCTCCAGGCGTCCTATGCCGCGCCCCTCATCCTTCTCGCCCAGAACCGACAGGACGACCGCGACCGCGTGCAGATCGAGCAGGACCGTCAGCGCGCCGAGCGCAACCTCGCCGACACGGAGTACCTCGCCCGCGAGGTCGTGGCGCTGCGCATGAGCCTGACGGAGCTGACGGAGGGCATCGTCACACGCGACGCCCTGCGTCAGGAGCTCGGGCGCCTGCTCGAGCAGCTCGACGAGCGCGACCAGCGGGAGTCCCACGACGACGGCTCGCGCCCATGACATCCGAAGACGTCCGACGTGCCGTCTCGGCCGTCGTCGATCCCGAGCTGCGTCGTCCGATCGGCGAGCTCGACATGGTGCGTGAGGTCACCGTCGACGGCGACACTGCGCGTGTCGCGATCGCCCTGACGATCGTGGGCTGCCCCGCGGCCGATCGGATCGAGCGCGAGGTGCGGGATGCCGCGGCCTCCGTCGCCGGCATCCGCGACGTCGAGGTGCAGGTCGGAGTCATGACCCCCGCTCAGCGCACGGCCCTCACGGAGCGACTGCGCGGTCCCGCCCGCACGATGCCGTTCGGACCCGATTCCCTCACGCGGGTCATCGCCGTCACGAGCGGGAAGGGCGGGGTCGGCAAGTCGACTGTCACGGCGAACCTCGCTGTCGCCCTCGCCGACCGGGGGCTGGCCGTCGGCCTGATCGACGCCGACGTGCACGGCTTCTCGATCCCCGCGCTCCTGGGGCTCATCGAAGACGACGGGCTCCCGCCCCAGCCCACCCGCGTCGGGGAGCTCATGCTCCCGCCCGTCGCCTACGGCGTGAAGGCGATCTCCATCGGCATGTTCCTGCCGCGCGACGCCCCCTCCGCTGGGGCCGTCGCCTGGCGCGGGCCGATGCTCCACCGCACCGTCAGCCAATTCCTCACCGACGTCTTCTTCGGCGATCTCGACGTGCTGCTGATCGACATGCCGCCCGGAACCGGTGATGTCGCCATCTCGGTCGGACAGCTGCTTCCCCACGCCGATGTGCTGGTCGTCACGACGCCACAGTCCGCGGCATCAGACGTCGCCGTCCGGAGCGGGCTGGTCGCCCGTCAGACCGGACAGCGCGTCATCGGCGTCGTCGAGAACATGGCTGCCCTCACGCTCCCCGACGGCACGACCCTCGACCTCTTCGGCTCGGGCGGGGGCGAGGCGGTCGCCCGGGCCCTCAGTGAGTCCGACGCGGGGCGCGATGCCGTCACCGTGCCGCTCCTCGGATCTGTGCCCCTCAGTCCGGGCCTGCGGGCGGGCGGCGACACAGGGACGCCGATCGTCGCGACCGATCCGGATGACCCCGCGGCGCAGGCGCTGACGGCGATCGCGGCGCAGCTGGCATCCCGGCCACGCGGTCTGGCGGGACGCAGTCTGCCTGTCGCTCCCGCCTAGCTCGGCGCAGGCAACACCGCCCCTGCTCAGGTCGCTTCGGAGTCGACCGGCACCTCTCCGTCGGGCCGG
>CALANM010000093.1 GCA_937926065.1 uncultured Microbacterium sp. | reverse complement strand
GAGTCGAGCTCATCTGCAGACTGCTGCAGGTGGCTCCGAGCAGCTACTACGCCGCGAAGACCCGCGCCCCTCGGCTCGCGCGCTGCGGGACGAGGAGCTGATCCCGCGGCTGGTCGAGCTGTGGGAGATGAACTACGCCACGACGCGCCATGTCCGCTGATGCGCACCAGTCCCCGGCTGGCAAGCGCTCACGCCGTGATCCGGTGCGTGTACGAACCGTTCGGATACACCCCGTCGGGGCACCCGCTCTGAATCCACTCGAGCACGGCGACCTGCGCAGGGTTGAGCTTGATCGTGCCGCGGGCAGGGCGCTCGGAATCGCGACTCACAGCAGCATCACCACTCCGGCAGTACCGCGTGCCAGGCATGCCCCGGAGGCAACCCGACACGCTCCTCCTGTGCGAAGCCCCGGTAGGGCTCTGGCAGCAGTACCGGCGCCTCCGACTCGTCGACCAGCAGCAGATCCCAGCGATCCTCGTAGCGCTCGAACGTGGAGAGCAGTACACGTGACCGCTCCACTGGCGCGTTCCGCTTGCCCGGTTCGATCCCGGGCTCGGTGAGCCAGTTCATGTGCTCGATCCACGCGGCGGCGGCGACGGGGAACGACGAAGTTGCGTGGCGGCAGGGCGAGGTCGTGCGGTACGGCCACCATGACGTAGTACTCCCGCTGGTGCTGGCTCGGCCCCTGCGACTTCGATCCGAGCGGCCAGCTGATCGACCGCCAGGATGAGCCTCGCGCCGTCTTCACCTGGATCTCGACCATCCGGCGGTTATCCGGGTCGGCAAACACGGCGAGGATGTCGGTGCGCTCCAGACCGTCCCGCGTCAGCGCCGGCGCCCAGCCACGTCGGGCCAGCTCCGCCGCTACATGGTGCTCCCCGATGGTCTTCGTCTGCTTCGTATCCGCCACAGCTTCGAGGCTACCGAGGAGCTCGGACAGCAGAATGGACGTATGGCAATGCCCGAGACCGACCTACTGCGCATCGGCCGCTGGTGCCGTGAACGCGTGCCCGAGCACCTCTGGGATCAGGTGAGGGTGGAAGCCGAGATTGCCGACCGGCACGTCACGATCATCGAGACGAGGCCGCCGTGGGACGGGCAGGGCGACTGGACGCGCTTCCCGGTCGCGCGCCTGCGCTACACCGTCAAGACCGGCCAGTGGAGCATCTACTGGCGCGACCGTCACATGAAGTTCCACGAGTACACCCGCAAGCGCCCGACGAAGAACGTCCGGAGCCTGCTCGACTACATCGGCAGCCATCAGGATCCGATCTTCTGGGGGTGAAGCCTCCGCTGTTGTGCCGGTGGTGCTGACTACCGTTGCCTGTAGAGGCACCCGAGCTGACAGGAGTACACGCATGGCACTGCCGAGCATCGCCCGGCGTCACGGCACGAAGAAGGTCGTGATCATCCGGCACGAGGGCACCGAAGACGAGGCCCGCACCGAGGTCGAGGCCATGATCCAGGCCGAGAGCGGGTTCTTCGACGTCACCACGCCCATCTACGAGGGCGACGTCGTCGAGATCCCCGACCCGCGCGGCGGCATCGACCGTCGGCTCGCTGCCGAAGTACGCGTCAACGACTACGGCTCGAAGCAACTACATCACACCCAGGTGAAATGGGGAAAGGCGCCGGCTGCACGAACAGCTCCGGTGCGTCGCCTGTCGATCGAGCATCTGCATCCTGAGGTGATCAGTGCTGCGAGCGACCTGTTCGCAGACGGGCACTACTCGAGCGCCGTCTACGAAGCCTGCAAGTCCCTCGAGGTCCGTGTACGCCAGCTCACCGGCATCGATAAGTCCGGCGCGGCCCTCATGGGCGAGGCATTCGGCGGCACGGAGCCGAGGCTGTCGGTCGCTACCGCGCCGGGGCGAAGCGGCGTCGACGAGCAGGAAGGCTTCTTGTCATTGTTCCGCGGCTCCATGCTCGCCGTACGCAATCCGAAGGCGCACGAGCTCGCCAAGGACGATGACCCCCGGCACGCGCTTGAGTACCTCGGACTGGCGAGCCTGCTCCACCGCCGACTCGATACCGCAACATCGTCACACTCTTGATCGCTCGATCAGTGCCACTCGCTTCGCTTGCCGCCATGACTTCCGTTCCGCACCAACCCTGCCCACCGGGCGGGAGTTGTATCGGAAGGAAGTACGCATGGCTGAGAACATCTGGCCGCTGAAGAACAGGCTCCCGGAGGGCTACGAGTTCTTCACGAAGGCTGACCTGCTGGAGTTCCTGAGCGAGGTCGACGACGAGACGCCGATCTGGCTCAACAACTACTGGCAGCCCGAACGTCAGATCACGCAGCGCCCGATGGAGTTCATGGCGGTCCACCCGGACGGCGTGCACCTGGCCTAGTCGTTTCGAGGATGCGGGCGTGAGGAACGGATCGGTGACAACTGATCGTTAGTGCCGGGAGGCGCTGGCGGGAAGGATGTCATCATGCCCGGTCCCTATCCGAGAGAGTTCCGCGAAGACGTCGTCGCGGTCGCCCGCCGCCGTGAGAGCGGCGTCACCATCAAGCAGATCGCCACTGACTTCGGCATCAGCGAAGCGATGTTGCAGAACTGGTGCGGATAGGCGATGCGGTCTTGCTCGCGGCAAACGTGCTCTGTGGAATCGAGCCGGAGGATCACGTTACGGTCACCATCGTCTATGTCGACGCCGACTATGTGTGATCGACCAGGTGTTCTGGCAGTACGTCGGCTTCCTGCAGGACAGGTTCGATGCGCAAGACTTCGCGGCGACCATCTATACGGAGCCGGCACAGGTACTTCGTCTCGGGGACCCCTTCGCCAATCTCGGGGACCAGCTCGAAGGCCTCTGATATGTGCGGCGAAATGTCTATCTCAGAGTCGGCTCGAGCAGGGCGCGGTCGTCGGCGTCGTTGGCGGCGGTCGCGACTCCGCTCCGCGTCCTCTGGCTCGATGCGACCATCTTGACGGATACCTCCGGCAAACGGAGCCCTTTCGGAGCCCTCCGTACATACCGGTCAAAGACGAAGCCCCGGCAGATCATCAGATCTACCGGGGCTTTCTCCCGTGGGCTGTTGGCAGAACCTGTCCTGGCGCGTATCGCGGTGGCGTGCCGCGGCGTGATTTCCTGTGGCGAGCTTCCAATTTTCCTGTGGAGC
>CALANM010000092.1 GCA_937926065.1 uncultured Microbacterium sp. | reverse complement strand
CGGGCGGCGACAGCCCCTCACTGTCAGCCCAGTTCGCCGTCGACGACGAGCCTGAAGAGGCGGCGGCCGCGCCCGTGCGCACCCTCACGATCGTCCGCGAGGGCGAGGTGCTGACGGATGCCGACGCCCCGCTGTCCGCGGAGGAGGAAGAGGAGCTTCCGCCGCCGGTCGACGCCGAGGCGCCCATCCCGCCGCGCGCTCCCGTCGCCGTCGAGCGTCCCGCCGCCCCGCGCGCGCCCCGCACGAGCGGCATCGAGCGGGTAGGCGAGGCCGTGGTGCGGCAGATGCTCGGCGCGACGTTCCTGCGTGAAGAGCCCTACGCCCCGCCGACGAGGTTCAACTGAGCATGTACGACGGCATCGTCCAAGACCTCATCGACGAGTTCGGCCGCCTTCCCGGCATCGGTCCGAAGTCGGCCCAGCGCATCGCGTTCCACATCCTGCAGACCCCGACCTTCGACGTGTCGCGCCTCGCGCAGCTGCTGAGCGAGCTGCGAGAGCGTGTGCGCTTCTGCGAAGTGTGCGGCAACGTGTCGGAGCAGGAACGCTGCGGCATCTGCCGCGACCCGCGACGCGACCCGAGCGTCATCTGCGTCGTCGAAGACGCGAAAGACGTCTCGGCGATCGAGCGCACGCGCGAGTTCCGCGGGCTGTACCACGTGCTCGGTGGCGCCATCAGCCCCATCGCCGGCATCGGGCCCGACGACCTGCGCATCGCGCAGCTGATGCAGCGCCTGGCCGACGGCACCGTGCAGGAGGTCATCCTGGCCACCAACCCCAACCTCGAGGGCGAGGCGACGTCGACGTACCTCAGCCGACTGCTGCACACCCTCGAGATCCGCGTCACCCGCCTCGCCTCCGGCCTCCCGGTCGGCGGCGACCTCGAGTACGCCGACGAAGTCACGCTCGGTCGTGCCTTCGAAGGCCGCCGCACCGTCTGATGGGCGTGACCGCCGTCTCCCTCCGCGGGTGGCTTCTGTACGGGACCATGGCCATCCTGTGGGGCATCCCGTACCTCTTCATCAAAGAAGCGGTCGACTCGTACTCGCCGGCCGCGATCGTCGCCGGGCGGACCCTGCTGGGAGGGCTCATCCTCCTGCCGCTCGCCATCCGGCGCGGCGCGCTGCGTCCCGCCCTGCGGGCGTGGCCGTGGGTCCTCGCATTCGGCGCGGTCGAGATGGCCGGGCCGTTCGTCCTCCTCGGTCACGCCGAGCAGACCCTGTCATCCGGTCTCACGGGTCTCCTCGTCGCCACCGTCCCGCTGTTCGCGGCGCTCATCGGACTCTTCCGCGGCGATCGCGCCGTGCTCTCCCCGCTGCGCATGATCGGTCTCGGAGCCGGGTTCGCGGGCGTCGCGATCATCGTCCTGGGCCCGAGCCTCGCCGTCGCCGAGCCCGACAAAGCGCTCGTCGCGGTCGGAGAGGTGCTGCTGGTCGCGCTCCTCTACGCGATCGCGCCGTTCATCATCGCGACCAGACTCACCGACGTGCCCTCGATCGGCTCCATCACCGTCTCACTGCTGGCCGTCGGCATCTTCTACCTGCCCATCGGCCTGCTCACGCAGCACGAAGCCCCCACCACGCGCGCGACCGTGTCACTCATCGCGCTCGGCGTGCTCTGCACGGCCCTCGCGTTCGTCGCGTTCTTCGCCCTCATCCGCGAAGTCGGTCCCGTGCGGGCGCCGCTGTTCACGTACGTCAACCCGGTCGTCGCGATCCTCCTGGGCGTCATCGTGCTGTCGGAGCCGCTGTCGCCCGGTCTCCTCTTCGGCTTCCCGCTCGTCGTCGCGGGATGCTGGCTGGCCGCCACGGGCGGTCGCCTGCGGGCTCAGCGTCAGACGGCCGAGGTGCCCGAGCCCGACCCGACCGCGCTCTGACGAGAGGCGCGACAGGCTCAGTCGACGGGCGCGAAAGCGTCAGGGTCGTTCGCGAGCGCCACTTCGAGAGCGGCCTGGATGTCCTCGTCGTCGAGCGTGTAGGTCTCGTCGATGCGGGCCGCGGCATCCGCCACGACGTCTTCGTCAGCCTCGTCGTCGAGCTGCAGATCGCGCTGCTCGAGCACCGCGTTGTCGATCGCGGCCGCGGCATCCTCCAGTCCGAGGAAACGGTAGGCGTCGACCACCGCGTCGTTGGGGTAGACCTCGTCGCGGGCGTGGAGATCGACGGCGTTGAACAGACCGCCGTTCGTGACGAGTCCGTGGAACGTCAGCACGGTGAGCAGCGCGGCGTCGCCGGGGCGCGTCGCGTCGGCCTGCTCCAGGAGGTCCACGGCACGGTTCCAGACGGCGTCGGCGTGAGCACTCATGGATTCCACCGTACTCTCGCGTCCGTCGCGGAGGGGCGTTGTCTCAGCGGCGTCACAGGTGCGGACCCCGTCGTCACATGGCGTCGACGGCATCCTCGGATCTCTAAGATGGAACCTTGGGGCCGATTGCGGCCCGCCGGTCGATACGAGACCGGCAGTCACCCGGGAGTAGTGCAGTGGCGCTGATCGTCCAGAAGTACGGCGGGTCGTCGGTCGCCGACGCCGAGAGCATCAAGCGCGTCGCGAAGCGGATCGTCGACACTCGTCGTGCCGGCCACGACGTGGTCGTCGCGGTGAGCGCGATGGGCGACACGACCGACGAACTGCTCGATCTGGCTCACGCGGTCGCTCCCATGCCGGCCCCACGCGAGCTCGACATGCTGCTCTCGTCGGGTGAGCGCATCTCGATGGCGCTGCTGGCCATGGCGATCCACTCGATGGGCTTCGAAGCGCGCTCGCTCACCGGCAGCCAGGCGGGCATGATCACGACCGCCCACCACGGCGCAGCCCGCATCGTCGACGTCACACCGGTGCGCGTGCGCGAGGCGCTCGACGAAGGCGCGATCGTCATCGTCGCGGGCTTCCAGGGCTTCAACCGCGACACCCGCGACGTGACCACGCTCGGCCGCGGCGGCTCCGACACGACCGCCGTCGCGCTCGCCGCCGCTCTCGACGCCGACGTCTGCGAGATCTACAGCGACGTCGACGGCATCTTCACGGCCGACCCGCGCGTCGTGCCCAAGGCCCGCAAGCTCAGCACCGTGGCGGCCGAGGAGATGCTCGAGCTCGCCGCCAACGGCGCCAAAGTCCTGTACATCCGTGCCGTCGAGTACGCCCGCCGGCACGGCGTCATGATCCATGCCCGATCGACGTTCAGCTCCGGAGTCGGCACGTTCGTGCTCGGCCCGGGCATGACGGCGCCCGAGGGCGTAGAGGGAGCAGAGATGGAAGAGCCCATCGTCGCCGGAGTCGCGACAGACCTCAGCCAGGCCAAGATCACCGTGATCGGCGTGCCCGACGTTCCGGGCAAGGCCGCCGAGATCTTCAAGATCGTCGCCCGCAGCGGGGCAAACGTCGACATGATCGTGCAGAACGTGTCGGCCGCCGCCACCGGCCGCACCGACATCTCGTTCACGCTGCCCAAGGCCGACGCCTCCAGCGCCCTGCGCGCTCTCGCGTCGCACCAGGAGGATGTCGGCTTCGAGAGCCTCGTGCACGACGACCAGATCGGCAAGCTCTCGGTCGTGGGCGCCGGCATGCGCGCGCACTCGGGCGTCTCGGCGACGCTGTTCGAGGCGCTCTCGACCGCGGGCGTCAACATCGAGATGATCTCGACCTCCGAGATCCGCATCTCGGTCGTCGTCCGCGGCGATGAGCTGGCGGATGCGGCGCGCGTCGTGCACACGGCGTACGGCCTCGACGGCGACGCGGAAGCGGTCGTCTACGCCGGCACCGGCCGCTGAGACCACGCCGACGGCGTTCCGCGCCTTCACCCGCGCGGCTGCGCCTCGAGCCATTCGGCGAAGGTCGGCCCGCGGCGGATCGCGTCGGGCCCGGGAAGCACGAGCCCCTGCCGCATGCCGCGCATCTGCGCATCGGGCAGCGACACGGGGATGACCGGCCCGCGCCTGCCCTGTGCTTCGGACCATCGACGGATCATGTCGGAGAGCTCCTCCTCCTGCGGCCCCGCGATGTCGGGCGTCCTTCCGGAAGGGTCGCCCTCGGCGATCGTCAGGAGCTGCTCGGCGACTTCGGCCGCGGCGATCGGCTGCACGCGGGCGCGAGGCGCGAGCTGCACGGGTCCGAGTCGTGCCCGCCGGGCGATCTGCTCCGCGAACTCGTGGAATTGCGTCGCGCGCACCAGCGACCACGGCACGCGGCCGTTCTCGTACGCGGCCTCCTGGGCGACCTTGCCCGCGTAGTACCCGTGCGGATCGCGGTCGACGCCGACGATAGACAGCACGACGACGTGCGGCACGGACATGCGGGCGGCGGATGCCAGCAGGTTTCCTGCGGCGCGCTCGTAGAACGAGGTCGCGGTCGCCGCCCGGAGGGTCTGCACGCTGACGACGTCGATCAGCGCGTCCGCTCCCTTCAGTGCATCGTCGAGTCCTTCGCCCGTGCGCACGTCGCTGCCTGCCGACCGCGCGACGATCGCGACGTCGTGACCGCGCGCCCGCGCCCTCTCGACGACGTGTCTGCCGATGACCCCTGTGCCTCCCGCGACCGCGAACCGCATCCTCGCCCCTCTCCCGTCATGGGTGCCCTCGCTCCATCGGCGTCGTGCCGTGGACACACGTCTCATCCTGTCGGATCGTCGCACGCCGCAACAGCGGCGCAGTCACTCACCCGAGCCGGATAGAATCAGCGGAACCCTGCCCGTTCGGGCACCTCACCGCACCGCTGCAAGGAACACATCGCCATGACCCGTATCTCCGATTCCGGACTCTCCGTCGCCGTCGTCGGCGCCACCGGCCAGGTAGGCACGGTCATGCGCGAGATTCTGGCCGAGCGTGCGTTCCCTCTCCGCGAGCTGCGCCTGTTCGCGACGGCCCGCAGCGCGGGCTCCGCCGTCGAGTTCGGCGGCCAGACGATCATCGTCGAAGACGTCGCCACGGCCGACCCATCGGGCATCGACATCGCCCTGTTCAGCGCAGGCGCCACCGGGTCGCGCGCCCACGCGCCGCGATTCGCCGAGGCGGGGGCCGTCGTCATCGACAACTCGAGCGCCTGGCGCCAGGACCCGGAGGTCCCGCTCGTCGTGAGCGAGGTCAACCCGCACGCGATCGAGAACCTCCCCAAGGGCATCATCGCCAACCCGAACTGCACCACGATGGCAGCCATGCCCGTGCTCAAGCCGCTCGACGCCGAGGCGGGCCTCGTGCGGCTCATCATCAGCACCTACCAGGCGGTGTCGGGCTCCGGCCTCGCCGGCGCGCAGGAGCTGCTCGGTCAGGTCGAGGGCGTGCTGGCGCAGGGCAACGCGATCGACCTCGTCCACGACGGCTCCGCCGTCGACTTCCCGCAGCCCGAGAAGTACGTCGCGCCCATCGCGTTCGACGTCATCCCCTACGCGGGCAGCCTGGTCGACGACGGCCTCAACGAGACCGACGAGGAGAAGAAGCTCCGCAACGAGAGCCGCAAGATCCTCGAGCTGCCCGACCTGCGGGTCGCCGGCACCTGCGTGCGCGTGCCGGTCTTCACGGGCCACTCGCTGTCGATCCACGCCGAGTTCGAGCGCGACATCACGCCGGAGCGTGCGCGCGAGATCCTGGCATCCGCCCCCGGCGTCGCGCTCGAGGAGGTGCCGACGCCGCTGCAGGCCGCCGGCAGCGATCCCAGCTACGTGGGCCGCATCCGCGCCGACCAGTCGGCTCCCGAGGGCAAGGGCCTCGTGCTGTTCATCAGCAACGACAACCTGCGCAAGGGTGCGGCGCTCAACGCCGTGCAGATCGCCGAGCTCGTCGCCGCGCGGCTCGGCGCTCGCGCCTGACCGGGGGATTCCTCGCAAGCGGCGTCTGAGATGACGCTGCGGCAAGAACAGCGATCCTTGACGGATGCCGCGACCCCTCGGCGGCCGGAACGCTCCGCAAAGCCACCTAGACTGGAATATCGTGAGTGAACCTGTCGACGTCGTCCTGATCGGCGGTGGCATCATGAGCGCCACCCTCGGAACCCTGCTGAAGGAGCTTCAGCCCGATTGGAAGATCGTGGTGTGCGAGCGTCTCTCGGAGGTGGCTCAGGAGTCGTCGAACGCGTGGAACAACGCGGGCACGGGCCACGCGGCGCTGTGTGAGCTCAACTACATGCCCGAGGGTCCCGACGGCTCGGTCGACCCCGCCAAGGCGGTCGGCATCAACGAGCAGTTCCAGCAGAGCCGTCAGCTCTGGGCGTCGCTCATCGAGCGTGGCGTGCTCGACGAGCCCTCGACGTTCATCAACGCGACCCCGCACATGACCTTCGTGCGCGGTGAGAAGGACGTCGCGTACCTGAAGAAGCGCTACGAGGCGCTCAAGGATCAGCCGCTCTTCTCCGGCATCCAGTACTCCGAGGACTCGCGCGTCATCAATCAATGGGCGCCGCTCCTCATGCAGAAGCGCCGCAAGGGCGAGCCGTTTGCCGCGACCCGTGTTCCGGCCGGCACCGACGTCGACTTCGGAGCCCTCACGCGTCAGCTGTTCGACCACCTGGCCGAACAGGGGGTCGAGGTCGTCACCAACCGCGAGGTGCGCAACCTGACCAAGCTCAAGGACGGCACGTGGAAGGTGTCGTACCGCAACTCTCTCGGCAAGACGCCGGGCAGCTTGAACGCGCGCTTCGTGTTCGTCGGTGCGGGCGGCTGGGCCATCAAGCTGCTGCAGCGCTCCGGAATCCCCGAGATCAAGGGCTACGGCGTCTTCCCGATCGGCGGGCAGTTCCTCAAGACCACGAACCCCGCCATCGTCGCCCAGCACAAGGCGAAGGTGTACTCGCAGGCATCGGTCGGCGCGCCGCCGATGTCGGTGCCGCACCTCGACACGCGTGTCGTCGACGGCGAGGCCTCGCTGCTGTTCGGTCCGTTCGCGACGTTCAGCCCCAAGTTCCTGAAGAACGGCAAGATCACCGACATCGTCGCTCAGGTGCGTCCGGGCAACCTGCTGCCCATGCTGAAGGTCGCGATCGACAACCCCGGCCTCATCAAGTACCTCGTCAGCGAGCTCTTGAAGAACCACAAGAAGAAGGTCGATTCGCTGCGCACCTTTATGCCGACTGCCAAGGACGAGGACTGGGAGCTGATCCAGGCCGGCCAGCGCGCCCAGGTCATGAAGAAGGACCCCGAGAAGGGCGGCGTGCTGCAGTTCGGCACCGAGGTCGTGACGTCGGCCGATGGCTCGCTCGCCGGCCTGCTCGGCGCGTCACCGGGCGCCTCGACCGCTGCGTCCATCATGCTGGGCCTGCTCAAGAAGTGCTTCCCCGAGCGGATGCCCGAGTGGGAGCCCACGTTGCGAGAGCTGATCCCCAGTTACGGCGAGACGCTGAACACGCGGCCGGAGGTCGCTGCCGAGTCGCTGCGCACCACGGCGGACGCGCTCAAGATCAACCTCTGACACGTCTTCCCGACGGCCCTCTCCCGTTCTGCGGGCGGGGGCCGTTGTCGTCAGTTCTGGGGGTCTTCTGAGCAATAGACTCGATCGGTGGCCAAACTGTACTTCCGCTACGGCGCGATGAATTCGGGGAAGTCCACGGCGCTGCTGCAGGCGGCCTACAACTACGAGGAGCGCGGCCAGCGGGTGCTGCTGGCCAAGCCCGAGATCGACACGAAGGGCGCCGACCGCATCTCGAGTCGCCTGGGCGTCGAGCGCCTGGTCGACTTCCTCATCGGGCCCGACGACGATCTGCGCGCGCTGTTCGCCGTTCACCGCGAGCGCGTGCGCCTGCAGGCCGAGAGCGAAGCGCTCATCCCGGAGTCGGCCACCACGGGCTCGCGCCCTGACGTCGCGTGCCTGATGATCGACGAGGCCCAGTTCCTGACGCCGCGTCAGGTCGACGACCTGCTGCGCATCGTGGTCGAAGACGGCATCCCCGTGCTCGCCTACGGCATCCGCACCGACTTCCAGACGCGCGCCTTCCCGGGGTCGGCGCGCCTGATGGAGCTCGCGCACAGCCTTGAGGAGCTCAAGACCATCTGCCGGTGCGGACGAAAGGCGCTGTTCAATGCGCGGCTCGTGGAGGGTCGGTTCGTGTTCGACGGCGACCAGGTGGCGATCGACGAGCTCAGCGCCGACCGGGTGACCTACGAGTCGATGTGCGCGGAGTGCTATCTGCGCGAGTCGGGCGGGCGCCTGCGCTGACGCGTCGGTGCCGAGGCGGTGCTTCACAGACGCGGAGACGCGCGTAGTGTGGTCGGGCAACATGATTCGGCGCAAGGGGGCTCAATGACCGATGCCGCACCCGCACGTGCCTGGCGCGTCGTGCTCGAGAAGGTGGAGTCGGACCTCCTCGAGGGTCGCCTCGGCCCGGGAGATCGGATCCAGCCCGAGCGTGAACTGGCGACGACGCTGGGCGTGGGACGCTCGAGCGTGCGCGAAGCGCTCCGCGTGCTCGAGGTGATGGGCCTCATCCGCACCGGCACCGGCTCCGGTCCCAACGCCGGCGCCATCGTGACGGCGCGGCCACACGGTGGCCTCGCCCAGCTGCTGCGCCTGCAGACCGCGGCACACGGCTTCCCGATTCCCGATGTGTTCGCCACCCGTCTGCTGCTCGAGGAGTGGATCGTCACCGAGCTGTCCGGTCGCGATGGGCTCGACCTGTCCGACGCGGCCGCGACGATCCGTGCCACGGAAGCGCCCGACCTGACTCCCGAGGAGTTCCTCGCCCTCGACACGCAGTTCCACATGCTGCTGGCGGATGCCGCGGGCAACGTCGTCGTCGCCGCGACGATGGGCGGGCTGCGCTCGTCGATCGAGCGGTACGTCCGCTCGGGCACCTCACGCATCCCCGACTGGCCGGCCACGGCGGCGCGGCTGCGCGCGGAGCACGCGGCAGTGCTGGAAGCGATCGAGGCGGGCGACGCCGAGCTCGCTCGCGAGCGGGTCCGCAGCCACATCGCGGGCTACTACGCCGAGGCGGGCTTCGACCCGTCAGCGGCCGACGACTGAACAGGACCAGGAAGGACCGTCGACATGGTCACCCGACAGCTGCCCCGGATCGCCGAGCTGCGGGAGCTGATGCAGTTCAAGAAGCCGGAGCTCGACCTCGCGAAGCGGCGCCTCGACTCCGCCCTCACGATCGCCGATCTGCGGCGCATCGCCAAGCGGCGCACGCCGCGGGCGGCGTTCGACTACACCGACGGCGCGGCTGAGGGCGAGCTGTCGCTCGCTCGTGCGCGCCAGGCGTTCGAAGACATCGAGTTCCATCCCGACATCCTGCGTCCGGCCGCCGACGTCGACACCTCGGTCGAGGTCCTCGGAGGGCCGTCGGCGCTGCCGTTCGGCATCGCGCCCACCGGCTTCACGCGTCTCATGCAGACGGAAGGCGAGATCGCAGGCGCTTCGGCCGCGGGCGCCGCCGGCATCCCGTTCACCCTGTCGACGCTGGGCACCACCTCGATCGAGAACGTGCGCGCCGCGAATCCGCACGGCCGCAACTGGTTCCAGCTGTACGTCATGCGCGATCGCGAGATCTCGTACGGGCTGGCGCGACGTGCGGCCGATGCCGGGTTCGACACGCTCATGTTCACGGTCGACACTCCCGTGGCCGGCGCGCGGCTGCGCGACAAGCGCAACGGGTTCTCGATCCCGCCGCAGCTGACGCTCTCCACGATCATCGACGCCATTCCGCGACCGTGGTGGTGGTTCGACTTCCTCACGACCCCGAAGCTCGAGTTCGCATCGCTCACGACGACGGGCGGGACGGTCGGCGAGCTGCTCGACGCCGCCATGGACCCGACGATCAGCTACGACGACCTCGCCGCGATCCGCGAGCTGTGGCCGGGGAAGATCGTCATCAAGGGCGTGCAGAACGTGCCGGATGCCGTGCGCCTGGTCGATCTCGGCGTCGACGGCGTCGTGCTCTCCAACCACGGCGGCCGCCAGCTCGACCGCGCGCCGGTCCCGTTCCACCTGCTGCCGAAGGTCGTGCGCGAGGTGGGCGCCGATGCGACGATCATGATCGACACGGGCATCATGAACGGCGCCGACATCGTGGCATCCGTCGCCCTGGGGGCGAAGTTCACGCTCATCGGCCGCGCCTACCTGTATGGCCTCATGGCGGGCGGACGACGCGGAGTCGACCGGACCATCGGGATCCTCCGCAGCGAGATCGAGCGCACGATGAAGCTGCTCGGGGTGGCGAGCCTCGCAGAGCTGGAGCCGCGCCACGTGACGCAGCTGCAGCGGCTCGTGCCGGTCGGGGCCACGGGCGCGCATGCACGCCCCGTGGACGCCCCGTCCTGAGTCGCCGTCAGGAACGGGGAAGCGTCGGGATGAGCTGCTCGAGGTAGGAGATCGTGTCTTCCCAGCCGGTCACCGCGTGGCAGGCGACGCCCATCGCGAGCACGGGGTAGTCATTGCCGTGCTCGTCGAGGCGGTCGCCGACGAACAGCATGTCGTCGAGCGGGATTCCCGTCTGCTCGGACAGCTGACGCATCCCGAACGCCTTGTCGATGCCGCGGCGCGTGATGTCGACGGACGTCGATCCGCCGGAGCGCACCTCGAGGTCGGGGATGCGGACGGCCACCGCGTCGCGCAGCGCGTTCTTCTTCTCGCCCGTCGGGTCCCACGCCATCTTCGCCTCGACGGGGGCCTTCTGTCCGAGCGCCGAGAACGTGATCTGCGAGCCGCGGTCTTCGAGGATGTCGCCCCACGTCTCCGACTCCCAGAGCCCCAGCCGGCGGGCCTCCTCCTCGACGGCAGCGAGGGCACGCTGCTTCTCGTCGTCGGTGAGGGCGTGGGCATACACGGTGCGCACGCCGTCGGCGGTCACCCGGTAGTACTGGGTGCCGCACGTGGGCAGCAGGTGGAATCGATCGAGCACCGCGGCATCCGCGACGGGGAGCCGGTCGACGACCTGAGAGCGGAACTGCTGCAGCTGGCCGCCGGAGATGATCGCCACCTCCACGCGCTCGGCGAGTTCGATCAGCAGCTCGCCCATGCGGGGCGAGATCGCGCCCTTGGACGGGGCGAGGGTGTCGTCGAGGTCGAACGCGACGAGTCGCGGCGTGGTCATGGCGTCGGCTCCCGGGATCGGTGGGCGGTACGCGAGAGGCCCCACCTCTCGGTGGAGCCTCTCTGTTGGTCGGGGTGACAGGATTTGAACCTGCGGCCTCGTCGTCCCGAACGACGCGCGCTACCAAGCTGCGCCACACCCCG
>CALANM010000091.1 GCA_937926065.1 uncultured Microbacterium sp. | reverse complement strand
ACCCGTGTAAACGGCTTTGCAGGCCGGTGCCTAGCCGCTCGGCCACGCCACCGTGTGTGGTTCGACCCACGTGTCGTGATCCCTTCGAAAAGGGATCCCCGCACTCGAGCGGATGACGAGACTCGAACTCGCGACCCTCACCTTGGCAAGGTGATGCGCTACCAACTGCGCTACATCCGCGTGCTCCCTGGTTGCCCCGGGAACTTCATTGACTTTAGTCGAAGATTCGCGGAGTGCAAAACCGGACCCGCAACCCGCGCGTGTCTTGTGTCGGATTCGAAGAACCCGGCCGCATCCGGTAGCATCGGTTCTCGGCCCTTCGAGGTCTTGGGCGATTGGCGCAGTTGGTAGCGCGCTTCCTTCACACGGAAGAGGTCATCAGTTCGAGTCTGGTATCGCCCACCAATACGAAGCCCCCGGTTGCGCCGGGGGCTTCGTCGTTCGCCCTGTGTATGAGGTGACCAGCCACGCTCCCGTTGGGAAGCGTGTGCTGCAGTTCAGACGTCGACAGCCCAGCCGTGACGCGCCTGCAGCGCCTGCGCGACGACCGCGAAGCGCTGGGCGTCGAGCGCCGATGCCTCACGGCGCATGCCCTCGACGTGCACGCTGTAGACCTGATCGAGGTCGGCCCACGACGGGCGTCCGGCGGAGTCCCACTCCCCCGGCCCCACGAACAGGAAGTCTCGATCGCCGTCGTGCGACTTACTCGTGAGCTTCACCGCGTAGACACGCTCGGCGTCCTGATGCGCGATCACCAGGACGGGGCGGTCCTTGCCTCGGCCGTCGTTCTCCGCATAGGGAACCCACGTCCAGACGACCTCTCCGGCATCGGGTTCGCCATCGCGATCCGGCGCGTACGTGATCACGAGGTCGCGCGGCGCTGGGGGCACCACCTCGACGGTCTGAGTGCCCCCCGAGCTTCCCGGCGACGCAGCGACCGTGTCGGTGGTCGTGCGAGCCGCGCGCTCCAGCTGCTCGTCGACCATGGGAAGGCCCCCGGCGAAGACATTGACGATCCCTTTCACGAGGCCCTTCGCGAAGGAGTCCTTGCCTGACGCGCCCATCCCGACACACTAGCGCCCGGAAGCGCCAGAGCGTCACGCGCGCCGCGGGCGCATGGACACACGCCAAGGGGCGCCGGACCGAAGTCCGACGCCCCATGATGCTGTTCGTGTCGAGGGGATCAGTCGACGAGTGCGTAGCCCTCCTCGCCGTGCACGACGGTGTCGATGCCGGCGATCTCGTCCTCGTTCTTCACACGGAAGCCGATCGTCTTCTCGATGATGAAGCCGATGACGAAGGCGATGACGAACGAGTACAGAGCGACAGCGAGAGCCGAGACGGTCTGCAGGACGATCTGAGAGAAGTCGCCGCCCGTGAACAGGCCCACGTCGGTGCCGACGAAGCCGATGAACACGGTGCCGATGAAGCCGGCGACCAGGTGGATGCCCACCACGTCGAGCGCGTCGTCGTACCCGAGCTTCCACTTGAGCTCGATCGCGAAGGCGGCCACGACGCCGGAGATGACGCCGAGCACGATCGCCCAGCCGGGGGTCAGCGCGCCGGCCGACGGGGTGATGGCGACGAGACCGGCGACGGCACCCGAGGCGGCTCCGACAGAGGTCGCCTTGCCGTCCTTGAGCTTCTCGACGAGCAGCCACCCGAGCACGGCGGCGGCGGGAGCGGCGATCGTGTTGAGGAACGCGAGGCCGAGGTCCTCGTGCGTGCCCGAGAGGCCCGTGTTGAAGCCGAACCAGCCGAACCACAGGATCGAAGCGCCGAGGACGACGAACGGGACGTTGTGCGGCTTGTTGATGCCCTTCTGGAACCCGACGCGCTTGCCGAGGACGAGCGCGAGGGCGAGGGCGGCGGCACCGGCGTTGATGTGCACGGCGGTCCCACCGGCCAGGTCGATGACGGCGAAGTCGCCGATCGTCCACGACTGGATCCAGCCGCCGCCCCACACCCAGCCGGCCACCGGGAAGTAGACGAGAGTGGACCAGACGCCGGCGAACAGCAGCCAGGGGCCGAACTTGGCGCGGTCGGCGATGGCACCCGAGATGAGGGCCGTCGTGATGATCGCGAAGGTGGCGCCGAACGCGACGTCGACGAGGTCGATGCCCTCCGCGGTCAGGCCGAAGCCGGCGAACGGGTTTCCGACGATGCCGGGAATGAGGCCCGCCGCACCGTCGAAGTAGCCGCCGTCACCGCCGGCGCCGGTGTACATCATGTAGCCGTAGAGCACCCACAGCACGCTGATCAGGGCGATGGCTCCGAAGCTCATCATGATCATGCTGACGACGCTCTTCGCCTTCACCAGGCCGCCGTAGAAGAAGGCCAGGCCGGGGGTCATGAAAAGCACCAGCGCGGCGCTGGTGACGATCCAGATCGTGGACGGAGTGAGTTCCATCACTACCTCTCAATGTGTGGGACAACTGGGTCCGCCTGGCCACAATCGCCTTCGGATGCGCCATTCGGGTACGACCCAGTGTTCCCACGCGGAGTTACCCCCACGGTACGAAGCGTGTTTCGGATCGGTTACGCGAAGGGCGTCAGCGTAAACATCACGTTTCGGATGTCTTCGGGATCGCCCCGCGTTCGACGTCAGCTGTGTGTGAGCGCGACGAGGCGCGAGATGGCGCGCAGGTACTTCTTGCGATAGCCGCCCGCGAGCATCTCGTCGGAGAACACCTCGTCGAGCGGACGCCCCGTGGCTCGGATGGGGATCTGGGCGTCGTAAGCCCGGTCGATGAACGCGACGAAGCGCAACGCGGCCGACTGGTCCTCCAGCTGCACGACGTCGCGCAGCCCGATGGCCACGAGCCCTTCGATGAGCCGGATGTACCGCGACGGATGCACCGATGCCAGGTGCCGGATCAGGTCGGTGAAGGAGTCGTCGGATGCCGCGCCGCCGACGCCATCGAGGGCGCCTCCGTACTCAGCCTCCGACAGCGAGATCGCGTGCCCGTCGACCGCCCGCTGGCGGTAATCGGTGCCGTCGATGCGGATCGTCTGAAAACTGGACGCCATCGCGTGGATCTCGCGGAGGAAGTCCTGTGCCGCGAAGCGCCCCTCGCCGAGCGCGTTCGGCGGCGTGTTCGACGTCGCCGCGAGACGAGTGCCGGTGGGGACGAGCTCTCCGAGCAGGCGCGTCATCACCATGGTGTCGCCGGGATCGTCGAGTTCGAACTCGTCGATGCACAGCAGGTCGGCACCGCGGAACAGCGCGACCGTCTGCTGATAGCCCAGAGCGCCCACCAGCGCCGTGTACTCGATGAACGAGCCGAAGTACTTCCGGCGACCCGGGAGGGCGTGGTAGATCGACGCGAGCAGGTGCGTCTTCCCGACGCCGAAGCCGCCGTCGAGATAGACGCCGGGCTTGAGCTCAGGGGTCTTCTCACGGCGGCGGAACAGCCCGCCCGACTTCGCCGGAGCGCGGCCCACGCCGCTGAACGTCATCAGCTGGTCTTTCGCGTCTTGCTGCGACGGGTACTGCGGGTCAGCGCGGTAGGTGTCGAACGTCGCGCCGTCGAACTGCGGTGGCGGCACAAGAGCGGCCACCATCTCCGATCCCGAGACCTGGGGTGCACGGTCGGTCAGATGCAGGGTGCCGGCCGGGACGCTGTTCACGAGTCAACTTTAGACCGGCTGCGGGGCGAGATCGTGCCGCCGGAGCCAGTCGAGGATCGCCTCGCTCCACCGCTCCTGGTCGTAATTCCAGAGCTTCGCGTGCCGCGCGGTGTCGAACACCCGCATCTCGACGAGATCAGGCCGGGCGGCGACCAGGTCATACGAGGCGTTCGACGGTACGAAGCCGTCGTCGTCGCTGTGGAGGATGAGGACGGGATGCCTCAGCTCACCTGCTCGAGTGACCGCGTCGAGTCGTTCGAACGGGATGCGGGCGTCGGCTCCCGTCAGCGGCGTCGCCCACTCGGCTCCGAGGGCACCGATCGCGAGCCCCGCCACCTGCGATGGCAGCCCTCGCATCCGCGCCTGAAACTCAAGGACGCGCCGCCAGTCGATGACCGGCGACTCGAGCACCACTCCGGCGATGATGTCGCGATGCGCCGAGTTGAGCGCGACCTGGAGGGCGATCGCACCGCCCATAGACCACCCCATGACGATCACCCTGCGGGCACCGTGGCGACGGGCCACGCCGATCGCGCTGTCGACGTCTCGCCACTCTGTCGCGCCGAGCGCGTACGTGCCGCTGCGGCTGCGCGGCGCGGAGCCGTCGTTGCGGTACGAGACGAGCATCGAGGTGATGCCGGCGCCGCGGAACACCGGCACCGCCCGCAGGCACTCCGCCCGCGTCGTGCCTCGGCCGTGGACCTGGATCACCCACGTGTCGGTCGGCTCCTCGGCAGGGAAGATCCATGCCGGGCACGGGCCGACCGCGGCACCGACGAGCTCCGACTCATACGGCAGGTGGAGCTGCTCCGGACTGTCGTAATACCAGCCGCTGAACGCAGCGGCGGAGCTCAGCCTCGAGTCGGGTCCGATCTGGGTGAGGAGCTTGCGGGTGACACTCGTGTCGTCGCCGGAGAGCACCGAGCCGAGCTTGAGGTAGTCGGTGCTTCCGGTCGTGAAGAGGCCGTACATGCCGGGCAGCTCCGTGTCGGGCGTGCGGCTGAGCGTGATGGTCTGGGCCGCGACGTCCACGTCGAGGATGGTGGTGTCGGCGACGCGGCGCGCGGGCGTGACGACGCGCCGGGCCATGCGGGCCGCGGTGAGCGCGGTGAGCGTCGTGGTGGCCGCGAGCGCAACGCTCAGTGCGACAGTCAGACCGCGCAGGACCGCGGCGTACGGAGATACGGCGACGGCGCGCCTGGATGCCTTCATCGTGGGCTCACTTTAGTCTGTCGATGTGGATGACTCCCGTCCCTCGGCCGCTCCCGACTTCGCTGCGGTCGCCGACAGACTGCGCGCGATGACGTTCCGCGAGGACTTCGTCGTGCGCGAGATCGCCGCCCCGTCGTCGCTCGCTCCTGACGCGATCGCCTTCGCCGGCGACATCCGGCCCGGTGACGACGGATTGGACTCCCCTTACGGCACGGGGCGGTTCGTCCTGCTCCACGACGCATCGGAGCCCGAGCAGTGGAGCGGCGCCTGGCGCATCGTGTGCTTCGCTCAAGCGCCGCTCGAGACCGAGATCGGCACCGACCCGCTCCTGGCGGAGGTCGCCTGGTCGTGGCTCATCGATGCGCTGAACACGCGCAAGGCGGTGTTCCACTCGGCATCCGGCACGGCGACCAAGACGCTGTCGAAGGGGTTCGGGACGCTGGCGGAGGAGGGCGACGGCGCTCAGATCGAGTTGCGCGCCTCGTGGACGCCGTCGGGAGACCTCGCCGCGCACCTGGATGCGTGGGCGGAGCTCGTCTGCATGCTCGCCGGACTCCCCCCTGGGTCGGAGGGCATCGCCGTCTTCAGCAGTGAACGCAGGAACATACGTGGTTGAGTACACCGTCATCGCCGATCGCGACCGCCTCGAGGCCGCCGCGGCATCTCTCTCCGTCGGCACGGGTCCCGTCGCCGTCGACGTCGAGCGCGCCTCGGGCTTCCGCTATTCGCAGCGCGCCTACCTGGTGCAGGTGTACCGGCGCGGAGCCGGGGTCTTCCTGTTCGACCCCCCGGCGCTCGGAGACCTCTCGCCGCTGCAGAACGCGATCGGCGACGCCGAATGGGTGCTGCACGCAGCCAGCCAGGACCTTCCGTCGCTGCGCGAGGCGGAACTGAACCCGCCGTCGATCTTCGACACCGAACTGGCGGCACGGCTTCTGGGGCACGAGAAGGTGGGTCTCGGCGCCGTCGTGTCGGACACCCTGGGGATCACCCTCGCGAAGGCGCACTCGGCGGCCGACTGGTCGACGCGGCCCCTCCCGCAGTCGTGGCTCGAATACGCGGCCCTCGACGTGCTTCACCTGGTCGACGTCCGCGACGCGCTCGCGGACGAACTCGAGGAGCAGGGCAAGACGGACGTCGCTCGTCAGGAGTTCGAAGCCGTCCTCAGCCGACCGGCAAAGCCCCCGCGCGAGGAGCCGTGGCGACGACTGAGCGGCCTGCACACCGTGCGCGGACGCCGCTCGCTGGCCGTCGCGCGGGCTCTCTGGACCGCCCGCGAGGAGTACGCCCAGGAGCAGGACGTGTCACCCGGGCGACTTGTCCCCGATCGCTCCCTGGTCGCCGCCGTCATCGCCGATCCCGCGTCGAAGCAGGATCTCGCTCGTCTCAAGGAGTTCACGGGCCGCGCGAGCCGCACGCAGCTCGATCGCTGGTGGGCGGCGATCGAAGCGGGCCGCGCCGACGAGTCGCTGCCGACCGAGCGCGCACCCGGCGACGGCTTTCCGCCGCCTCGCGCATGGGCCGACCGCAACCCTCCCGCCGACGCGCGCCTCAAAGCCGCCCGTCCGCGCATCGAGCAGCTTGCCGTCGACCTCCGTATGCCGACGGAGAACCTGCTGACTCCGGATACGCTGCGCCGCTTGGCCTGGCACCCGCCGGAGCCCGTGACCGTCGACTCCATCGGCGAGGCGCTGGCTGCTCTTGGAGCCCGCCCCTGGCAGGTTGCGTACACTGCACAGGTGATCGCGGATGCGTTTGTCGAATCCGTGCAGGCGACAGCGGATGCCGCCGATACGGCTTCGTAGGTTCGATCCAACCGATTTTGCGACACCCAGTTCCACCTTAGGCTGGACTGGATCTCAATCTCTTGGAGGCAGTGTGGCCGAGCTCTCGGACGTCTACTTCATCGACGGCATGCGGACCCCGTTCGGGCGCGCCGGCGAGAAGGGCATGTACTGGAACACCCGCGCCGATGACCTCGCCGTCAAGGCGACCATCGGCCTGATGGAGCGCAACTCCGCGGTGCCGGCGGCCCGGATCGACGATGTCGCGATCGCCGCGACGAGCCAGACGGGCGATCAGGGTCTCACCCTCGGGCGGTCCGTGGCGATCCTCGCCGGTCTCCCCCAGACCGTGCCCGGACTCGCGATCGACCGCATGTGCGCCGGCGCCATGACGAGCGTCACGACGATGGGCGCCTCGATCGGCGTCGGCATGTACGACCTCGCCCTCGCGGGCGGTGTCGAGCACATGGGGCACCACCCGATCGGCGGCAACGCCGACCCCAACCCGCGGTTCGTCGCCGAGCGCATGGTCGACCCGGGCGCCCTCAACATGGGCGTAACCGCCGAGCGCATCTTCGACCGGTTCCCGCACCTCACGAAGGAGCGCTCCGACCGGTACGGCATGCTGAGCCAGCACAAGGTGCAGGCGGCCTACGACGCGGGCAAGATCCAGGCCGATCTCGTTCCCGTCGCGATCAAGGACGCCGACGGCGCGTGGGGCCTCGCGACCGAGGACGAGGGCCGCCGCCCGAACACGACGATGGAGGACCTCGCGGGCCTCAAGACGCCGTTCCGCCCGCACGGCCGTGTCACGGCCGGCACTTCCTCGCCCCTCACGGACGGCGCGACCATGTCGCTGCTCGCCGGGGGCCGCGCCGTCAAGGAACTCGGCCTCACGCCGAAGATGCGCATGGTGTCGTTCGCCTTCGCGGGCGTTCAGCCCGAGATCATGGGCATCGGCCCGATCCCCTCGACGGAGAAGGCGCTCGCCAAGGCCGGCCTCACGATCGACGACATCGGCCTGTTCGAGCTGAACGAAGCGTTCGCCATTCAGGTGATCTCCTTCCTCGACCACTTCGGCATCGCCGACGAGGACCCCCGCGTCAACCCGTGGGGCGGCGCGATCGCCTTCGGCCATCCGCTCGCGGCATCCGGCGTGCGTCTCATGATCCAGCTCGCCGCGCAGTTCGCCGAGCGCCCCGACGTCCGCTACGGGCTCACTGCGATGTGCGTCGGACTCGGACAGGGCGGCACGGTGATCTGGGAGAACCCCCACTACGACGGAAAGAAGCGCTGAGGACTCCGCGATGACGTACGAATCGATCGACTTCTCCCCGCTGCTCGAGCTGGCCGCCGACGAGGTGGTCACGCACTCGCCGTCGCGCGACGTGCGCCTCCCCTCGGGCAAGGTGCTCGCGCTCATCACACTCGACAATGGGCGCGATCACACCCGCCCGAACACCCTGGGCCCCAAGACGCTGATGGAGCTCGGCGAACGCCTGGATGAACTCACCGCGCGCGCCGCGAAGGGCGAGATCCACGCCGTGGGCATCACGGGGAAGCAGTACATCCTGGCTGCGGGTGCCGACCTGTCCGACATCTCGCTCGTGGGCTCCAAGGACAACGCCCGCAAGATCGCCCAGCTGGGGCATCACGTGCTGGGCAGGCTCGCCGACCTGGGCGTGCCCTCGTTCGCCTTCGTCAACGGACTCGCGCTCGGCGGCGGACTGGAGATCGCCTTGAACTCCACCTACCGCACCGTCGACGCCTCGGCGGCCGCGATCGCCCTGCCCGAGGTGTTCCTCGGCCTCATTCCGGGATGGGGCGGCGCCTACCTGCTGCCGAACCTCATCGGCATCGAGAACGCCCTGGAAGTGGTCATCAGCAACCCGCTCAAGCAGAACCGGATGCTGAAGCCGCAGCAGGCCTTCGATTACGGCATCGTCGACGCGATCTTCCCGGCGGCCAACTACCTTGAGGACTCGCTGCGCTGGGCCGACGGCGTCCTCGGCGGCACAGTCAAGGTCGAGCGGAAGAACGAGCCGGGAAAGATCGAGCGACTGACGAAGTGGCCCATCGCGATCAAGGTCGCACGCGGCATGCTGGAGTCGAAGATCGGCACGGTGCCGAAGTCGCCGTACGTCGCTCTCGAACTGCTCGACAAGGCCAAGAGCGGCTCAAAGGCCGAAGGCTTCGCACGTGAGGACGAGGCGCTCGCAGACCTCGTCTCCGGTGATCAGTTCGCCGCGTCCATGTATGCCTTCGACCTCGTGCAGAAGCGGGCGAAGCGTCCCGTCGGCGCTCCCGACAAGGCGCTGGCGAAGAAGGTCACGAAGGTCGGCATCATCGGCGCGGGCCTCATGGCCAGCCAGTTCGCGCTGCTTTTCGTGCGCAAGCTGCAGGTGCCCGTGCTGATCACGGACCTCGACCAGGCGCGCGTCGACAAGGGCGTGGCGTACATCCACGACGAGATCGGCAAGCTCGAGGCAAAGGGGCGCCTCGACGGCGATACGGCCAACAAGCTGCGCGCTCTCGTGACCGGCACCACCGACAAGAGCCTGTACGCCGACTGTGACTTCGTGATCGAGGCGGTGTTCGAAGAGGTCGGCGTCAAGCAGGCCGTGTTCGGCGAGATCGAGAAGATCGTCGCCCCGGATGCCGTGCTGGCCACGAACACCTCTTCGCTCTCCGTCGAGGAGATCGGCTCCCAGCTTGAGCACCCCGAGCGCCTCGTGGGCTTCCACTTCTTCAACCCGGTGGCGGTGATGCCGCTCATCGAGGTCGTGAAGGCCCCGAAGACCGACGACGCAGCGCTCTCGACCGCCTTCGTCGTGGCCAAGAGCCTCGGAAAGAACGCGGTGCTCACCGCCGACGCTCCCGGCTTCGTCGTCAACCGCCTGCTCGCCAAGGTCATGGGCGAAGCGGCACGCGCCGTGTACGAGGGAACCCCCGTCGCCGAGGTCGAGAAGGCGTTCTCGCCTCTCGGTCTGCCGATGGGCCCCTTCCAGCTGATCGACCTCGTGGGATGGAAGGTCGCCGCCCACGTGCAGGACACGATGGTCCGCGCCTTCCCTGACCGGTTCTACGCCAACGAGAACTTCCACGCCCTGGCGGATCTCGACGAGGTCGTGGAGAAGGACAAGGGAGGCCGCGTGACCGGCTTCACGAAGGCCGCGCTGAAGGTCGTGAAGGATGCCGTCGGCTCGACGCCCGCGTCGGCGGAGACGATCCTCCGCCGCGTGCAGGACGGCCTCGCTCAGGAGATCCGGATCATGCTCGACGAGGGCGTGGTGCCGGAGGTCGAAGACATCGATCTCTGCCTGATCCTCGGTGCCGGCTGGCCGTTCATCGACGGCGGCGCGTCGCCGTACCTCGACCGCGAAGGCGCGTCGGAGCGGGTCTTCGGCAGCACGTTCCACCAGCCGCCCATCCGCGGTATCGAAGCCTGATCTTCGGCATCTGACGACAGCGGCTCCGACAGACGTCGGGGCCGCTGTCGTGTTCCCCGTGACGTCTGTCCCTCTTCTCACAGGCTGTGGCGATGCGCGACGCCCACGGCCCCGACTGCGTCAGAGCGTGGACTGCGCCGCTCGCACCCGGATCGCCCGGGCGAGGCGGTCGCGCTGCTCGATCACGAGACGACGAAGGGATGCGGGGGCATCGGCGTTGCCCGCCAGCCAGCGATCGACCGGCTCGAGCGAGTCGGACTCGGGGAAGAGCCCCGACACGAGACGTCGCGCGATCTCGATGCTGCGCTCGTCCCACACGCGCCGGATGCGCGAGAAGTAGTCGTCGTCGAACTGCGCGATGAGGTCCCGCCGACCGCCCGCCCGCACTCCGGTGATCGTCGCCGCGAGATGGTCGTTGGTCAGCGAGCGGTCGTTCCACGCCGACTCCCACGCCTGCGCCCGAACCCCGCAATCTGGACGGGCGGCGAGCACGGCACGGTGCGAGGTGTGCCCCGTCGCCGAAGGATCCGCGTCGAGCTCGGCATCGGCGTCTGCCGACGACGCGTGACCGCTCGCCGAGAGCGCGAACAGCCAGCTCCAGCGCAGATCCGGGTCGAGCCGAAGCCCCTGGG
The DNA here is from genome assembly GCA_937926065.1 of uncultured Microbacterium sp. Lineage (GTDB taxonomy): Bacteria > Actinomycetota > Actinomycetes > Actinomycetales > Microbacteriaceae > Microbacterium. The sequence goes on along the minus strand of CALANM010000091.1, from coordinate 40,033 downwards.
GCGGCGGAGTCGCGCCCGACAGAAGGGCGCCGAGGTCGTCGGCGCGAGCGTCGTCGTACACGGCGGCGGCGCCCACCGCTCGGGCCCAAGCGAGCTGGGCGTCGCTGCCCTCCGGAGCCGTCGTCATCCCCTGCCACGCCGTCTCCAGCCACGCGGCCGCCAGCCCGCCGCGGTCCTCCTCGGCGGCGTAGTGGGCGATCGCGTGACCTGCATGGGCGATCACGTCGGCGAGCAGCGCGACGCTGTCTTCGGCCGGGGCGTGGTGCGCGGCGATGTCGAGGTACCGCACCACCGACAGCTCGCCGTCGCGCACTGCGTTCCACAGCGCGGCCCAGATGACCGAGCGGGCGAGGCGGTCGTCGATCGTGCTGAGGGCGCGGGCGACGGCATCCGTGGAGCGCTCATCGAGGCGCACTTTGGCATACGTGCGGTCATCATCGTTGGGAACGATGAGGTCGGCGTCGGGCAGCACGGGCGCGTCGAGCGGCGTGCGCTCCCCCGCGATATCGAGCTCGACGGCGGCACGACGCACCAGTCGCTCGCCCTCAAGTGCGTAGAATCCCACGGTCAGCCGGTGCGGTCGCGGGTCGGTCTGCACGACCACCGGACGGGGCTCCCGTTCGACACGCAGGAGTGACATGCCGGTCGTCTCCAGCCATGCCGCGCTCCACGCGTGCAGATCGCGGGACGACGCCGATTCGAGCGCTGTGAGCAGATCGTCGAGGGTCGTGTTGCCGTACGCGTGGTCGGCGAAGTAGCGCTGCGCCGCGCGGAAGAAGGCGTCTTCGCCGACGAACGCGACGAGCTGCTTGAGCACCGAGGCGCCCTTCGCGTAGGTGATGCCGTCGAAGTTGAGCTTCGCGGCTTCGAGGTCGGTGATGTCGGCCACGATCGGGTGGGTCGTGGGGAGCTGGTCCTGTTCGTACGCCCAGCCCTTGCGGCGGCTCGCGAAGCTCACCCACGCATCGGAGTGGAGGGCGGTGGCCACATTGGCGTGGGAGCCCATGAAGTCAGCGAACGACTCCTTGAGCCAGAGATCGTCCCACCACCGCATCGTGGTGAGGTCGCCGAACCACATGTGCGCCATCTCGTGGAGGATCGTGTTGGCTCGCCCCTCGTGCTGCGCGGCGGTCGACGCCCCCCGGAAGAGGTAGGACTCGGTGAAGGTCACGAGGCCCGGGTTCTCCATGGCACCGAGGTTGTACTCGGGCACGAAGATCTGGTCGTACTTGCCCCACGGATAGGCGAAGGCGAACGCCGTCGTGAAGAAGTCCAGCCCGCGTCGGGTGATGTCGAGGATCTCGTCAGCGTCGAGGTGCGGCGCCATGGACGCTCGGCAGAGCACGCCGAGCTCGACGCGGTGCGTGCCGGACCTCCATTCCCCATCGACCCGGTGGTACGGCCCGGCCGCGACGGCGGTGATGTAGCTCGAAAGCGGCAGCGTCTCGCGGAACGTGACCCGCACGCCGTCGTCCCGTTCGTGACGGGACTCCTCAGCGCCGTTCGACAAGACCGTCCAACCCTGAGGCGCAGCGACCTGGAAACGCCAGCGCGCCTTGAGGTCGGGCTGCTCGAAGCACGCATACACGCGACGGCAGTCTGCCGGCTCATACTGCGTGTACAGATACACCTGGCCGTCGACCGGGTCGCGGAAGCGGTGGAGTCCTTCGCCCGATGTGCTGAACAGGCCCTGCGCTCGAACAGTGACGATGTTGTGCTCCACCAGGCCCGTGAGCCGCACCCGTGCGCCGTCCCATTCGACAGGGCGCTCCTCGCCGTTGACGACGACGGCCTCGACCGTCGCGCCGAGGAAGTCCACCCAGGTCTCTGATGCCGTGCTGCGGAAGACCAGCGTCGACATCGTCGAAAAGGACGCCTCTGTCAGGTCAGCGGCCCCACGCAGATCCAGCGCGACGTCGACGGTGTCGAGAGTGATGGCCGCCGCACGCGCCGCCGTCTCCTCTCGGGTCAGGTTGGCCGATCGGGCGAGCTCGTGACGCGACATGCGTCCATGCTTTCATGCAGGCGCCCGGTGCTGTCTCCCCGCCCGCGGCGCGGCGTCAGCGGGACTGCGGCCGCGTCTCTCCCGGGGCCGGCAGCCACAGCGCCGCCGTGTCAGCGGAAGGGCGGGCCACGGGGATGCGGGTTCCCAGCACCTGCGCGACGATGTCCTGCGAGATCTTGGCCGCCGACAGACCGGCGTCCTCGAGGATCTGCTCGCGCGAAGCGTGGTCGATGAACGCGTCGGGCAGCCCGAGCTCATCGACGGCCGTGTCGACACCCGCCTCGCGGAGCACCTGACGCACACGCGTGCCGATGCCGCCTACGCGGATGCCGTCCTCGAGCGTGATCACGAGCCGGTGACGCTCCGCGAGCGACACGATCGAGGGTGCGACGGGAATGACCCAGCGCGGGTCGACGACCGTCGCCCCGATCCCCTGCGCCTGCAGACGCGCGGCGACCTCGACACCGAGGTGCGCCATGGTGCCGATGCCGACGATGAGCACGTCGTCGGCCCCGGCACGGAACAGCACGTCGACGCCGTCTTCGAGGCGCTCGAGCTGCGGGAGCTCCGGGGAGACGGCGCCCTTTGGGAACCGCACGACGGTCGGCGCGTCGTCGATCGCGATCGCCTCGTCGAACTCCTCCTTGAGACGCGCGGCATCGCGCGGCGCCGCGATGCGGATGCCCGGAACGAGCTGCAGCATCGCCAGATCCCAGATGCCGTGGTGACTGGGCCCGTCAGGGCCCGTGACGCCCGATCGGTCGAGCACGAACGTCACACCGGCGCGGTGCAGCGCGACATCCATCATCACCTGGTCGAACGCGCGGTTCATGAACGTCGCGTACATCGCGACGACGGGATGCAGGCCGCCGAAGGCGAGACCCGCCGCGGATGCCACAGCGTGCTGCTCGGCGATTCCGACGTCGTAGACGCGATCGGGGAAGCGCTGCGCGAACGGCAGGAGCCCCGTGGGCCGGAGCATCGCGGCCGTCATCGCGATGATGTCATCGCGTCGCTCGCCCGCGGCCACGAGCGACTCCGCGAACACATCGGTCCATGCCACGCTGTCGGAGGACCCGATCGGCTCACCGGTGACGGGATCGATCTTGCCGACCGCGTGGAACTGGTCGACATCGTCGTTGCGAGCCGGCTCGTACCCGCGCCCCTTCTCGGTGATGACGTGCACGATGACGGGCGCGCGGTAGTCCTTCGCGAGCTGCAGCGTCTCGAGGAGCGCCTCGAGGTCATGCCCGTCGACAGGTCCGAGGTACTTGATGTCGAGGTTGGAGTACAGCGCGGCGTTGTTCGTGAACCGCGAGAGGAAGCCGTGCGTGCCGCCGCGCACGCCGCGATAGATCGCGCGTCCGATCGGGCCGAAGCGCCGGAACAGCGAGTCGGAGCCGCGGCGGAGGCTCTCGTAGCCGGAGGTCGTGCGCACCCGGTTCAGATAGCGGGCCATGCCGCCGATCGTCGGCGCGTACGAGCGGCCGTTGTCGTTCACGACGATGACGAGGTTGCGGTTGTTGTCGTCGGAGATGTTGTTGAGCGCCTCCCACGTCATCCCGCCCGTGAGCGACCCATCGCCCACGACGGCCACGACGTGACGGTCGGAGCGTCCCGTGCGGATGAGCGCGCGGGAGATGCCGTCGGCCCAGCTCAGCGAGCTCGAGGCGTGCGACGACTCGACGACGTCGTGAGGGCTCTCGGAGCGCTGCGGGTAGCCGGCCAGCCCGCCGCGCGATCGCAGCCGGCTGAAGTCCTGACGGCCGGTCACCAGCTTGTGCACGTACGACTGATGACCGGTGTCGAACACGATCGGGTCATTCGGCGAGTCGAAGACGCGGTGGATGGCGAGCGTGAGCTCCACGACCCCGAGGTTCGGACCCAGGTGGCCGCCGGTGCGGGAGACGTTCTCGACGAGGAACTCGCGGATCTCCTGCGCCAGATCGACCAGCTGCTCGGTGGACAGGCCATCGAGATCGCGGGGACCGGTGATCGACGCGAGCAGACTCATCCCTCGATTCTAGAGCGCCCCTTCAACAGGAAAGCCCCGACCTGGCGACAGGTCGGGGCTTTCCTGGCGTCCGCTCAGACGAGCGAGCGAAGCACGTACTGCAGGATGCCGCCGTTGCGGTAGTAGTCGGCTTCACCGGGCGTGTCGATGCGCACCTTCGCGTCGAAGACGATCGTCTCCTTGCCCTCAGGCGAGAACTCGCTCGGCTCGGCAGTGACCTTGACGGTCTTGGGGGTGACGCCCTCGTTGAGCTGCTCCAGGCCCTCGATCGAGACGATCTCGGTGCCGTCGAGGCCGAGCGACTTCCAGCTCTCGCCCTCCGGGAACTGCAGCGGGACGACGCCCATGCCGATCAGGTTCGAACGGTGGATGCGCTCGAAGCTCTCGGTGATGACCGCCTTGACGCCCAGCAGGCGCGTGCCCTTGGCAGCCCAGTCACGCGACGAGCCGGAGCCGTACTCCTTGCCGCCGAACACGACGAGCGGGGTGCCCTGGGCCTGATAGTTCATGCACGCGTCGTAGATGTACGACTGCGGACCGCCCTCGAGGGTGAAGTCGCGCGTGTAGCCGCCCTCGACGATCTGGCCGTCGTTGACCGCGGCGACCATCTCGTTCTTCAGGCGGATGTTCGCGAAGGTGCCGCGGATCATGACCTCGTGGTTTCCACGGCGCGAACCGTAGGAGTTGAAGTCCTTCTGCGCGACGCCGTGCTCGGTGAGGTACTGAGCGGCGGGCGTTCCGGCCTTGATGTTGCCGGCGGGGCTGATGTGGTCGGTCGTCACCGAGTCGCCGAGAGTCGCCATGACGCGTGCGCCCGTGATGTCGGTGATCGGCTCGGGCTCGAGGCCCATGCCGTCGAAGTACGGCGCCTTGCGGACGTAGGTGGAGTTCTCGTCCCACTCGAAGACCGGCCCGGTGGGCGTCGGCAGGTTGCGCCAGCGCTCGTCGCCGTCGAAGACCGTCGCATACTGCTTGATGAACTGCTCACGCGAGATCGAGTTGTCGATGACCTCCTGGACCTCTTCCGGCGAAGGCCAGATGTCCTTCAGGAAGACGTCGTTGCCCTGGGAGTCCTTCCCGAGCGGGTCGGTCTCGAAGTCGAAGTTCATCGAGCCGGCCAGCGCGTACGCGACCACGAGCGGCGGCGACGCGAGGTAGTTCATCTTGACGTCGGGGCTGATGCGACCCTCGAAGTTGCGGTTGCCGGAGAGCACCGCGGTGACGGCGAGGTCGTTCTCGTTGATCGCGGCCGACACCTCGTCGATGAGCGGACCCGAGTTGCCGATGCAGATGGTGCAGCCGTAGCCGACCGTGTAGAAGTCCAGGCCCTCGAGCGCCTTGTCGAGGCCGGACTTCTCGTAGTAGTCCGTGACGACCTTCGACCCGGGGCCGAGCGTGGTCTTGACCCACGGCTTGCGCTTGAGGCCTTTGTCGACGGCCTTCTTGGCGAGCAGGCCCGCCGCGATCATGACCGACGGGTTCGACGTGTTGGTGCACGACGTGATGGCCGCGAGGGTGACCGCGCCGTTGTCGAGGAGGTAGGCCTCGCCGTCCGGAGTGGTCACGCGCACAGGCTTGGACGCGGCGTGGCGGTCGCCGCTGGTCAGCACGACCGGGTGCTCGCGCTCATGCTGGTGCGAGACGCCGTCCTCGGAGATGTGCTCGTGGTCCTGGCCGGGCGCGACACCGGGGTCGGATGCCGGGAAGGTGCCCTCGAGCTCCACCGAGTCCTCTTCGGTCGGCTGTGCGTAGTTGAGGATGTCCTTCTGGAACTGCTCCTTGGCCTCGGACAGCAGGATGCGGTCCTGCGGGCGCTTGGGGCCGGCGATGGACGGGACGACCGTGGACAGGTCGAGCTCCATGTACTCGCTGAAGACCAGCTCGCGCGACGGATCGTGCCACAGCGACTGCTCCTTGGCGTACGCCTCCACCAGGGCGACGGTCTGCTCGTCGCGACCGGTGAGACGCAGGTAGTCCAGCGTCACGTCGTCGACGGGGAACATCGCCGCGGTCGAGCCGAACTCGGGGCTCATGTTGCCGATGGTGGCGCGGTTGGCCAGCGGCACCTGGGCGACGCCCTCGCCGTAGAACTCCACGAACTTGCCGACGACGCCGTGCTTGCGCAGCATGTCGGTGATCGTCAGCACGACGTCTGTCGCGGTCACTCCGGCGGGGATCTCGCCCGTGAGCTTGAAGCCGACGACGCGCGGAATGAGCATCGATACGGGCTGGCCGAGCATCGCGGCCTCCGCCTCGATGCCGCCGACGCCCCACCCCAGGACGCCCAGGCCGTTGACCATCGTGGTGTGCGAGTCGGTGCCGACGCAGGTGTCGGGGTAGGCACGCAGCACGCCGTCGACCTTGCGGTCGTAGACGACCTTGGCGAGGTGCTCGATGTTGACCTGGTGCACGATGCCGGTGCCCGGCGGGACGACCTTGAAGTCGTCGAATGCCGTCTGACCCCAGCGCAGGAACTGGTATCGCTCGCCGTTGCGCTCATACTCGATCTCGACGTTGCGCTCGAGCGCGTCCTCGCGCCCGAACAGGTCGGCGATCACCGAGTGGTCGATGACCATCTCAGCGGGCGAGAGCGGATTGATCTTGTTCGGGTCGCCGCCGAGCGCCGTGACAGCCTCGCGCATCGTTGCGAGGTCGACGATGCAGGGCACACCGGTGAAGTCCTGCATGACCACGCGGGCCGGCGTGAACTGGATCTCGGTGTCGGGCTCTGCGTCGGGGTTCCATCCCCCGAGGGCCTCGATCTGCGCCTTGGTGACGTTCGCGCCGTCTTCGGTGCGAAGCAGGTTCTCGAGCAGGATCTTGAGGCTGTACGGGAGCTTCTCGTAACCGGCGACGGTGTCGATACGGAAGATCTCGTAGTCGGCATCTCCGACTTTCAGGGTGCTCTTTGCACCGAAGCTGTCAACTGTCGACACGTCTGTCTCCTTCGTCGGCGGTGCAGGCGCTCGGCCTGCCTCATCCATCTTTGCGCGGCTGTCGAGCGCAGGCTAGTGAGGCTGGCCTAACCGAAGACCGCGGCAATTTATCTCGATGTCGAGATAAATCTATCACGTGGAGGACAGCGATTCCCGGCGCGGATAGAGCGAGCGGACGGCGAGCCACGTGACCGCCACGAGCGGGGCGAACAGTGGCAGCCCCATGACGAGCTTGAGCGTCCCGAGGGTCGCGACATCGCCCGCAAAATACAGCGGCAGCTGCACGGCGAGTCGCGTGAAGAAGAGCGCCGCCCAGGCGATCGCGAGCCAGAAGTAGACCCGTCGCTTGCGACGATCAGCCCGCCACGCGGTGCCTTCGTTCATGAGGAAGCCCGCTGCCAGGCCGATGATCGACCAGCCGATGAGCGCCGAGATGAGGAAGGCGCTTCCGTAGACGGCGTTCGTGATCAGGCCCGGGACGAAGTTGTCCTCGCCGCGACCGGTCAGGAGGGCGAGCGCAGCCGCCGCAGCCGTCGCGACCAGACCGCCGATCGCGGCGCTCATGGTCGAGCGCTGCACGAGACGGATCACCGTGAACACCGCGGCGATGCCCACCGACACCACCAGCGAGAGCACGAGCTCCCTGGTGAACGTGAACAGCAGCACGAAGGCGAGGCCGGGCAGCACCGACTCGAGGACGCCACGCCATCCGCCCATCGCGTGCCAGACGACGTGCCCCGTCGACGCCTCTGCGGCGGGGTCAAGCCCCGCCTTGCGCGCGGCGCCGCCGAGCGCCTGGGCGATCAGCTCCTGGGCCGTCGGCTCAGGAGCGGACGGCGGGGTCTCGGACGGACGGGACGGCTCGCGAGCGGGCTCTTCGGGCGCAGCGCCGTCGCCCGCGTGCGCGCCGCTCACGCGGCGCCGGGCGAAGCCGGCATCTTGAGCGGGATGAGGTCGCGAGGGGGCATCGGCGTGCCGCCGCGAACCACGACGATCGAGCGAAAGAGGTCTTCGATCTTCGCGGCCGCCTCGACGTCTCCTGCCGCGGCTCCCCCGATCACGCCACGCAGGAACCAGCGCGGTCCGTCGACGCCGACGAAGCGCGCGATGCGCTTGCCGGCGGTTCCCTCGGGCCCGGCGACGGGCACCTCGGCGAGGAGCTCGTGCCCGAGCGGGCCCTCGCGCTCCTCGACACGGCCGCCCTGCTGACGGATCTGCTGACGGATCTGCTCGCGCGTCTCGTCCCACAGCCCGCTGGAGCGGGGCGCCGCGAACGGCTGCACCTGAAGCGTCGAGTCGGCGTAGTCGAGGCCGACGGCGACGATGCGCTTGGTCTGCTCCTCGACCTCGAGACGCAGATTGAGGCCCTCACGCGGGAGGATCTTGATGCCGCCGAGGTCGATGTACGGTCGCACGGGGTTCGCTTCGGATTCGTCGAAGGGGCCGGCCGTCGCACGGTCGGCCGGCGCGGCCTTGCTGGCGTCGGTCATGAGAGGGTTCCTGTCTGATATCCGGTGGAGCCGAAGCCACCCTCTCCTCGCGCGCTCTCGGGCAGCTCGTCGACGGGGATGAAGGTGGCCCGCGGCACGGGCATGACGATCAGTTGAGCGATCCGGTCCCCCGGCGCGATGTCGTAGGGCTCAGTCGCGTCGGTGTTGAGCAGCGCGACCTTGATCTCGCCGCGGTAGCCGGCGTCGACCGTGCCCGGCGCGTTCACGATCGTGATGCCGTGTCTGGCCGCCAGGCCGCTCCTCGGAACGACGAACGCGACGTAGCCCTCGGGAAGGGCGATGCGCACTCCGGTGCCCACGAGCGCGCGCTGACCCGGCTCGAGGCGCACCGGCTCGGTCGAGACGAGGTCGGCCCCGGCGTCGCCGGGGTGGGCGTAGACCGGCACATGCGATGCGATGATGGGAACGTCCACACTTTGGATCACTCCATGAGGGTAATGCACAACATGACGAGCGACCTGAGGCCCTCACCGTCCTATCGCGAGCGGCTGACCCCCTCGTTGTGGGTGCTCGTGTCGGCGGCCGTGACCGCGCCGATGGCCGCACTCGTGTTCGTGCCGATCGACCCCACCGTCGCACTCGTCACGGGAATCCTCGTCGGCTTCGCCGTCGTGGCCGGCCTCGTCGCGATCGCGCCCGTCATCGCCGTCGACGATGGAGAGCTTCGCGTGGGACGCGCCCATGTGTCCGTCCACCTGCTCGGCGATCCCGTCGCGCTGGTCGGCGAGGAAGCTCGCCATGTCCGCGGTCCGGGACTCTCGCGGAGCGCGTGGCACATGCTGCGTCCGGGCGTCGACGGTGTCGTGCGCGTGCCCCTGCACGACCCGCGCGACCCGACCACCGAATGGGTGTTCTCCACCCGCACGCCCGACCGGGTGGCAGCCGTGCTGCGGCGCGCCCGCGCCGACGTCGCCGCAAAATCAAAGGCTCAGGCGACCTCCGGAGAAGTCGCCTGAGCCGATTCAGCGGTCAGCGGTGAGGGCTGCCGTCAGGCGGCGCACTCGACGCACACGGCGCCGGCGGCCGTCTCGTGGTCGATCTGCGTCCGGTGCTTCACGAGGAAGCACTCGACGCAGGTGAACTCGTCCTCCTGCGGGGGGAGGACGACGACGTCGAGCTCGAGGTCGGACAGGTCCGCGCCCGGCAGCTCGAAGCCGGACGGGTTGTCGGCATCCTCAGCGTCGACAGATCCCGACAGCTTGTCGGGCACGCGCTCCTTCAGGGCCTCGATCGACTCGCTGTCGTCCTCGGTCTTGCGGGGGGCGTCGTAATCCGTTGCCATTGTCGAACGTCTCTACTTCCAGGGGTGTTTATCGCCGGAGCGATTTCGGGCGGCCACAGTTTGCACGACTGGACTGTTTTTCGCAAATGCCGCTCGACCGCATTCCGGGCGGGTCGGGGTCGTCGTGCGGCTGAGCTGCGCTTCTCAGCCGATGCATCGCGTCAAACTCGCGGCGCGCGCGGGATATTCCCGCCGTCCTCCGAGCCCTGTGACACCATGAAGCGTCAGGCAGGAACGGGAGGCGTGTTTCGCATGGAACAGCTCAAAGTCATCGGCGTCGAAGACGGCGTGCTCGTGCTCGCCACAGAGTCGGGCGACCGCTTCTCGCTGGCCGTCGACGAGACGCTGCGCTCGCAGCTGAGGCGCGCGACGAAAGACCCGGAGTCCCGTGGGCCGCGTCCGAGCCCTCGCGACATCCAGGCGCACATCCGCGCGGGACTGTCGGCCGAAGAGGTGGCGAACCTGCTCGGCATCCGCGTCGAGGACGTCGCCCGATACGAAGGCCCCGTGCTCGCGGAGCGCGAGCACATCGTCGGTCAGGCGCTCGCGGTGCCCGTGCTCATCAGCGGCGAGCTCGACCCCGATGCGCAGCCGACCTTCGGCGCCGCGGTGCGCGCGAAGCTCGCAGAGGCGGGAGCCGTAGGCGAACGCTGGACGAGCTGGCGGGAGCAGTCCGGCTGGGTCGTCAAGCTCGAGTTCACGGCGAACGACGTCGAGCACGACGCCCGCTGGTCATTCGACCCCCGCCGCTCGACCCTGTCGCCGCAGAACGCCGACGCCACGCAGCTCTCGCGTCAGGGCTCGCTTCCCGAGGGTCTCATCCCCCGGCTGCGCGCGCTGGACACGAGCGGCGTGAAGGACGCCTCCCGCTTCGACAGCGGCGCATTCGGACCGCGACGCCTGCCCGAAGCCGACATCGAGTCGCCCGAAGTGCGCGAACCCGTCTCCCCCGCGGTGCAGCAGGCCGCGATCAAGCGCGCGCCCGCGCAGGGCGTGACCTCGACCGAGACCGCCGACCTGCTCGAGGCGCTGCGTCGTCGCCGCGGTCAGCGCGAGTCGATGCCCGGCGACTCCACGGACGCCGAGCCGCGCGCCTCGTCATCGTCTCCCGTCGCGCTGTTCGACGCTCTCGAACCCGGTTACGACGACGCCCCCGCCGACGAGTCGGAGCCGCCCGCGGCGCCTGAGCAGCACACGGAGCCTGAGGCGGCGGCTCCCTCCGACGGCGGCCGGCGCAAGGGCCGCACGTCCATGCCCTCGTGGGATGAGATCGTCTTCGGCGCACGCACCGAGGACGGCTGAGTCCGGTCGAACGCAGGTCAGCCGGAGAACGCGCCGAGACGCGCCAGGGGCACGATGCGCTCCTGGTCGGTGAGCGAGCCGTGCTGTCCGATCATGCGCTGCGGTTTCTTGTCGGCGAGGCGGTCGTCGTAGTAGGCGATGCCGCTGCGTGCCGCAACGAGCACGTCGCCTATCCTCGGCAGCACCTCGTCGTCGACGCGAGGACCGAACAGTCCCGCCGCGACGCCCTCGTCACGACTGAGCACCCAGGAGCGGTGTGCCTCGGCATCCCGCCATCGACGCAGGACTTCGGCGGCCGCTCCGTCGTCGGCGTAGAGGTGGAGCATGCGCGGCTCGCCCGCCATGATCCGCACGCCCTCAAGGAGCTCGTCGCCCTCGCTCAGCAGCACGTGACGGTGCGCGGGCACGTCGACCATGCCGTGATCGGCCGTGACGAGAGCACCCACCCCCCTGGCAAGCGAACGGTCGAAGACGGCCAGGGCCGCATCGACCTGCTCGAGCGCTGCGATCCAGCGATCACTCTCCCATCCGTGCGCATGGCCGATCGAGTCGAGCTCGGGCGCGTAGACGTACACGAGCGCGCCGTCGTTCGCGTCGGCGAGCTCGGCCGCCCGCGCCAGCCTCTCTGCCGGCGATGCGGCCGCCACGAAGGTCGCTCCGCGCTGAATGGCCTCTGTGAACCCCGTGCCCGCATACATGGCCTTGGAGACGACGAAGCACGGCCGTCCTGCCGCCGCCTCTGCCGCCAGCAGCGGCCGCGAGCGCTGCCATGAAGCCGGATCGAGCCCGTGGGTCTCCCAGCCCTTGAGCTGATTGGGCGCGAGGTCCGTGCCGGGAACGCGGACGCGATAGCCGACGATGCCGTGCTCGCCCGCGGGCCTCCCCGTGAGCAGACCGGTGAGCGCCGTCGCCGTGGTGGACGGGAAGACCGTGCGCGCCGTGTCGCGTTTCGACAGCTTCCCCGTGAGGAAGCGAGCGTGGCCGGCACGCGCCGACAGATTGCCTTTCCCGAGGCCGTCGACGACGACGATGACGGCGGACCGAGCGGGCGCGAACCACGTGGATCGCCCCTCCAGCGCTGCGATCGCTTCCGGCACGACATCGGTGAGGCTCCGGGCTGTCGGCGGGTCCACGGGTAGGCTGAGTGACATCGGGGCCAGTCTCGCACACGCCGGGAAGGCCCCCTTCCCGTGACCGGAGGACCTCTCACTTCCATGGCTGTCTCGCGCACTGATCCCGTGCCGTCTGGCGAACGCATCGAAGACGTCGATCTCTCGGCGGAGATGCAGGGGTCGTTCCTCGAGTACGCGTACTCCGTCATCTACTCTCGAGCGCTCCCCGATGCCCGTGACGGTCTCAAGCCGGTGCAGCGCCGGATCCTGTTCCAGATGGCCGACATGGGGCTGCGCCCCGACCGCGGCCACGTCAAGAGCGCCCGCGTCGTCGGCGAGGTGATGGGAAAGCTTCATCCCCACGGCGACTCCGCGATCTACGACGCCCTCGTGCGGCTCGCGCAGGACTTCGCCCTGCGCGTTCCGCTCGTCGACGGTCACGGGAACTTCGGGTCCCTCGACGACGGCCCCGCCGCGCCTCGCTATACCGAGGCCCGCCTGGCTCCGGCCGCACTCGCCCTCACCGAGAACCTCGAAGAGGACGTCGTCGACTTCGTCCCGAACTACGACGGCCAGTTCCAGCAGCCCGATGTGCTGCCCGCCGCCTTCCCGAACCTGCTCGTCAACGGCACGACCGGCATCGCCGTCGGCATGGCGACGAACATGGCGCCGCACAACCTCATCGAGGTCGTGGCGGCCGCCGTCCACCTGCTGGAGAACCCCGAGGCGACGCTCGAGGAGCTCATGGAGTTCGTGCCGGGTCCGGACCTCCCGGGCGGTGGCGTCATCGTCGGGCTCGACGGCGTCAAGGAGGCGTACGCGACCGGACGCGGCACGTTCCGCACGCGCGCCAAGGTGTCGATCGAGTCGCTCGGGCCGCGTCGCACGGGCCTCGTCGTCACCGAGCTGCCGTACATGGTGGGCCCCGAGCGCGTCATCGAGAAGATCAAGGATGCCGTCAACGCCAAGAAGCTGACCGGCATCGCGGACGTGACAGACCTCACCGACCGCAACCACGGCCTGCGCCTCGTCATCGGCATCAAGACCGGCTTCGACCCGAACGCGGTGCTCGAGCAGCTCTACCGGCTGACACCGCTCGAAGACTCATTCGGCATCAACAACGTCGCCCTTGTGAACGGCCAGCCGCAGACGCTCGGCCTCAAGGAGCTCCTGCGCGTCTACCTCGACCACCGCATCCAGGTCGTCACGCGCCGCAGCCGGTTCCGTCTGGCGCGCAAGCAGGAGCGACTGCACCTCGTCGAGGGCCTTCTCATCGCGATCCTCGACATCGACGAGGTCATCCAGGTCATCCGCACATCGGACGACGGCGAGCAGGCGCGCACACGCCTCATGGGCATCTTCGACCTGTCGCAGGTTCAGGCCGAGTACATCCTGGAGCTTCGCCTCCGGCGACTGACCAAGTTCTCGCGCATCGAGCTCGAGACCGAGCGCGACAGCCTCAAGACCGAGATCGCCCAGCTCGAGGAGCTGCTGGCCAGCGAAGTGCTGCTGCGCGGCCAGGTCGCACGCGAGCTCGACGCCGCAGCCGAGACCTACGGCACCCCGCGCCGCACGCTGCTGCTCAACGGCGGCCCGGTCAAGACGCGTTCGCGCGCTGCGGCGCCCGCAGATCTGCAGATCGCCGACGCCCCCTGCCGCGTCTTCCTCTCAGCGACCGGGCGCATGGTCCGCGCTGAGACGGCGGATGCCACGGTGGTGCCGCCCGCGCGACGCTCGAAGCACGACGCCATCCGCTCTGCCGTCGACACGACCGCCCGCGGAGACCTCGGCGCCGTGACCAGCGCGGGCCGCCTCGTGCGGTTCTCCCCCGTCGATCTGCCGTCGGTGCCGGCGAACTCGGTGCAGCTGGCCGCCGGCACCCGCGCCGACCAGTACCTCGGCCTGTCGGGCGGCGAGCACGTCGTCGCCATCGTGCCGCTCGTCGACGAGCCGCCGATCGCGCTCGGCACCGCGCAGGGCGTGGTCAAGCGCGTCGCGGCGAGCGAGATCGCCAACAAGAACGACGTCGAGATCATCTCCCTCAAGCCCGGTGACTCCGTCATCGGCGCCGCCCCTGCAGCCGACGGTGTCGAGCTCGTGTTCGTGACGAGCGACGCGCAGCTTCTCCGCTTCGGGGCCGACACGGTGCGTCCCCAGGGTCGCGCCGCGGGCGGCATGGCCGGCATCCGTCTCTCCGACGGCGCGCGCGTCATCTCGTTCACCGCTGTCCCGCCGGCCGACGACACGGTGGTCGTGACCGTCGCGGGCTCAGCGCAGTCGCTCCCGGGCACGGACGCCGGCAGCGGCAAGGTCTCGGACTTCACCGAGTTCCCCCCGAAGGGCCGCGCGACCGGCGGTGTGCGCGCACAGCGCTTCCTGAAGGGCGAAGACACCCTCACGCTCGCCTGGGTGGGCTCGGAGCCTCGCGCCGTCGGCGCGGACGGATCGGTGCGGCAGCTCCCGCAGGCCGGCGCCAAGCGCGACGCGTCGGGCCAGGCGCTCGACGCGGTCATCGGCGCCGTGGGCACCGCCGTCAGCTGAGCTGATCACGGCGCTGGAGCGGGGTCAGGCGTCGATCGACTCGCGGTCGAGCCGGTCGGCCGACGACACGATGAAGTCGCGGCGCGGTGCGACGTCGGAGCCCATCAGCAGCTCGAAGACGCCCATCGCCGCCTCGGCATCCTCGACGCGGACCCGGCGCAGCGTGCGACCGCGGCGGTCCATCGTCGTGGTCGCGAGCTGATCGGCGTCCATCTCACCCAGGCCCTTGTAGCGCTGCACGGGCTCCTGCCAGCGGCGACCCGACTTCTGCAGCTTGGCCATCAGGCTGTGCAGCTCCTGCTCCGAGTACGTGTAGACGGTCTCGTTCGGCTTCGAACCGGGGTTGACGACGATGACGCGGTGCAGCGGAGGCACGGCGGCATACACGCGACCCGCCTCGATCAGCGGCCGCATGTAGCGGAAGAACAGCGTGAGCAGGAGCGTGCGGATGTGCGCGCCATCGACGTCGGCATCGCTCATCAGGATGATCTTGCCGTAGCGGGCGGCTTCGAGATCGAACGACCGTCCCGAGCCGGCGCCGATCGTCTGGATGATCGCGGCGCACTCGGCGTTGGACAGCATGTCGCTGATCGACGCCTTCTGCACGTTCAGGATCTTTCCCCGGATGGGGAGAAGCGCCTGATACTCGCTGTTGCGGGCGAGCTTTGCGGTGCCGAGCGCCGAGTCTCCCTCGACGATGAACAGCTCCGACTCAGCGACGTCGTTCGTGCGGCAGTCGGCGAGCTTCGCCGGCAGCGAGGAGGACTCGAGGGCGTTCTTGCGACGCTGGGTCTCCTTGTGGGTGCGCGCAGAGATGCGCGCCTTCATCTCCGAGACGACCTTCTCGAGAAGGAGAGCCGTGTGCGCCTTGTCGTCGCGCTTGGAGGAGGCGAACCGGGCGCCCAGCTGCTTGGCCACGACGTTCGACACGATAGAGCGGATCGCCGGGGTACCGAGCACCTCCTTCGTCTGACCCTCGAACTGCGGCTCGGGGAAGCTGACGGTGAGGACCGCGGTGAGCCCGGCGAGGATGTCGTCCTTCTCGATCTTCTCGTTCGCGCCCACCTTGAGCTTGCGGGCGTTCTGCTGCACCTGATCGCGGATGAGCTTGGTCAGGCCCTGCTCGAAGCCCGCCTGGTGCGTGCCGCCCTTGGGAGTCGCGATGATGTTGACGAACGAGCGGGTGATGGTGTCGTATCCCGTGCCCCAGCGCAGCGCGACGTCGACGTGGCACGTGCGCTGCACCTCGGTGGGCACCATCGCGCCCGACGGCTGCAGCACGGGAACCGTCTCCGTGAAGTGCCCTTCACCCGTCAGCCGCCAGGTGTCGGTGATCGCGGCGTCCGGGGCGAGGAAGTCCACGAACTCCGAGATGCCGCCGTCGTAGCGGAAGCTCGTCTCGATCCGCTCCGCGCCGGTGGAAGTGCCGCGATCGTCCATGATGACGATCTCGAGTCCCGGCACGAGGAAGGCCGTCTGCCGGGCTCGCTGCTCCAGCTCTTCGAGGTTGAAGGCGGCGTCCTTCGTGAAGATCTGGCGATCCGCCCAGTAGCGGATGCGCGAGCCGGTGACCTTCTTGGCGGTCTTGCCGACGATCCGCAGCTCCGAGGACGCCTCGAACGGCGTGAAAGGCGAATCGGGGTTCGGCCCCGCGAAGACGCCCGGCTCGCCGCGGTGGAACGACATCGCGTAGGTCTTGCCGTCGCGGTCGACCTCGACATCCAGACGCTCAGAGAGTGCGTTCACGACCGAGGCGCCCACCCCGTGCAGGCCGCCCGAGGCAGCGTAAGAGCCACCCCCGAACTTGCCTCCGGCATGCAGCTTGGTGAACACGACCTCGACGCCCGACAGCCCCGTGCGCGGCTCGACGTCGACGGGGATGCCACGGGCACGGTCGCGCACCTCGACGCTGCCGTCGGCGTGCAGCAGGATCTCGATCCGGTCGCCGTGGCCGCCGAGGGCCTCGTCGACCGCATTGTCGATGATCTCCCACACGCAGTGCATCAGTCCGCGCGAGTCGGTCGAGCCGATGTACATGCCGGGCCGCTTGCGGACTGCTTCGAGTCCTTCGAGCACCTGAAGGTGGTGGGCTGAATACTCGGAGGTCACGATCTCCAAGCCTATCCGCGCTCCCCTGGCCCCGGCCGCCGCGCCGCCGCGTGTCCAGCGCTTGACGCCGTCGATGGCCTGACCGGCGTACGCGCACAGCGAAATGCCCTTCGCTCCGGGCATTCTCCGACCCGTCGCGTGGTTTCATTTACTGACCACGTTGGAGCATCACACCCGAGGAGGCACCCAGAATGAGCATCTCGACCACCGCAGAGCCGGCCGTCCTCGAGTACCGCCTCACGGCCGCCGACCGCTGTGACTCCTGCGGCGCGCAGGCCTACATCGCCGCCGAGGTGAACGGCAGTGAGCTACTGTTCTGCGCTCACCACGGCCGCAAGTACGAGGAGAAGCTTCGGGCCGTCGCCACGAGCTGGCACGACGAGACCGCGCGACTGCACGCCTGACCGCCAAGCGCACCGCACGAACATCGCCGCACACCCCACGGGTGCGGCGATGTTCCGTATGCGGCGACGATCAGTGCGCCGCGCGGCGACGGCGCACCGCGGAGAAGCCCACGGCTCCGAGCACGATGACGCTTCCCCAGCCCAGAATCCACTGCATGGCGGGGCCGATCACGACCGCAGCGGTCAGCCCCGTGCGAAGAGGCACGTCGGCGACGATGACTCCCGCCGTCCCCGCCGGGAGGGCTTCGATCGTCTTCCCGTCGGGAGTGATCACCTGACTCGTGCCGACCGTCGACAGGTTGACGACCGCGCGCCCCGTCTCGATCGCGCGCATGCGCGCGAAGGAGAGCTGCTGCAGATTCTCGTCGGTGTCGCGGAAGTCGGCGTTGTTGGTCTGGAACATATAGACCTCGGCCCCGGCGCGCGCGCCCTGCCAGATGACGTCGTCGTAGATGACGTCGAAGCAGATGGCGAGGCCGACGCCCACGCCGTCGACGTCGAAGAACGGCGCGTTGGTGCCCGGGGTGTACTCCCGCTGGATGAGCCGGATGAGGTCGGGCGCCAGCATCTCGTAGAACCAGCGGTCGGGAACGTACTCTCCCATCGGCACCGGATGGCTCTTGTCGTGAATCGCCACCGGGTTCTCGTCGGCGCCGAAGCGCCACATCATCGAGGTGTTGAAGACGTCGTCGCCGCGCTGGGTGGCCGCGTTGACGATCAGCGGGGCATCGAACCGCGCAGACAGCTGGTCGAGCACTCGCGCCACGGAGAGGTTCGACGTCGGGTCGGCGTCGATGCCGCCCTCCGGCCACAGCAGCACGTCGAGGCGCTCGCCCTCCAGTTCCTGCGTCGCGTCGAGCTGCGACTGCAGCACGGCGTATGCCTCGCGCTCGTCGAAGTAGCCCGCGGGTCCATTCCCCTGCACCGCGCCGACCCGAATCGTTCCCGCATCCGTCGTCGGGAAGGCGGGCGTGAACACGAGGAGAACGACCCCCACCGCCGCGGGCGCCATCCGCACAGGCGACCGCCACGCCCCCAGCCGAACCGCCTCGATGCCGGCCGCGACGACGAACACCATGAGGAACGTCAGGCCCGAGACGCCGATCCACGAGGTGACGGTCGCCAACGGACTCTCCGACTGGCTCATGCCGATGCGCCCCCAGGGGAACCCCGTGTAGGGCCATGCGCCGAGCCACTGCTCCCGCGCCGTCCAGACACCGGCCACGAGCGCCGGCAGCGCGAGCACACGAGCCCACGGCCCCGGCGCGACGCGCGGAAGCCAGCGGTAGGCGAGAACAAGGCCGATCGCTCCGATGGCGCTCAACAGCGTCTCGATCCCCGCGAGCGCGTACCAGGGCACGACGCCGAGGTAGCGAGTGATCCAGGAGATGTGCACGAGGTAGAAACTGGCCGCGAATACTGCTCCGACCATGACGCCGCCCCACACCGATCTGCCGATGAGGGACACGAGGGATGCGGCGACCCCCACGAAAGCGAGAGGCCACCAGCCCACGTCGGCGAAGGCGAGATCGAGGACCACCCCGCCCACGGCCGCGAGGATCGCTGCGCCCCACAGCGGCAGCAGCGGCGAGGGCGATGGGTCGTGATCGGGCACGAGTCGAGCCTATTCGAGCGGCCGAGCGGGGTACGTCCCGAAGGGGAACGGCTCAGACGGTCGAGTACGCGACGATGCCACGCCGGACGGCTTCGAGAGCAGCTCGCGCCGTCGTCGCCACGGGGGGCTCGGCGACGATCGAGAGCTGGTCGAGCAGGTCTATCGTCTGCTTCGCCCAGCGGACGAAGTCACCGGCCGCCAGGTCGGCCTCGTCCAGCACGCGGTCGAGGGGAAGCCCTCGCGCCCATGAGTGCATCGCCTGGGCGAGGCCCGTCGCCACCGGCTCCGAGCCGGGCAGCCGGTGATCGCGCTCCAGATCGTCGAGGCGCGACCACAGCTGCTGCGTCTCGGTGAGGGCGGCGCGGAACGCTCCGCGCGGGAGCGACATGTCGCCCGCCTCGTCGCG
Source organism: uncultured Microbacterium sp. (assembly GCA_937926065.1). Classification (GTDB taxonomy): domain Bacteria; phylum Actinomycetota; class Actinomycetes; order Actinomycetales; family Microbacteriaceae; genus Microbacterium. The sequence goes on along the minus strand of CALANM010000091.1, from coordinate 20,796 downwards.
CCGCGGCTCGTAGACGAGGCAGCACGCGAGGGCGGCGAGCGACGGCGCGTCGAGCTGCGCCCAGAGGCCGCGCCGCAGCGACTCGGCGACCAGCAGATCGCGCTCGCCGTAGATGCGGCGCATCGTGGCACCGGCCCCCGTCAGCCGCGTGACGCCGTCGGCGTCGACGACGACGTAGTCGAGCGCGTCGAGCACGTCCACGACGCGGTCGAAGATCCGCGCGACCGTTCCCGTGCGGGTCTCGATCTGGCGGCGCAGTCTGTCGGCCGATCGCTTGAGCTTCCAGTAGCGTTCGGCCCAGCGCGCGTGGTTCTCGCGGTCTGGGCAGGTCTGGCACGGATGCCGCTGCAAGCGCCGACGCAGCGACTGGATCTCGTTGTGCCGCTTCTGGCGCACCTTCGCCGGCGCGGTGCGATCCGCCCGGTTCAGCTTCTCAAGATCGCTCAGCTCGCGTCGCATCGCCGAGAACTCCGCGAAGTCGCCTCGGTCGCACGTCATCGCCTTCTCATAGCCGGCAAGCGAATCCTCGGCGTCCTTCACCTGGCGAGCCAGGCCCACGACGGCCCGGTCGGCCTGGAACTGCGCGAACGACGACTCGAGGATCTTTCGCGCGCGCGGACGGCCGAACTGGTCGATGAGGTTCACGGCCATGTTGTAGGTGGGCCGGAAGCTGGAATTGAGGGGGTACGTGCGGCGAGACGCGAGCGCGGCGACCGCCTGCGGGTCTAGGCCCTCCGTCCACTGGATGACGGCGTGGCCCTCGACGTCGATGCCGCGTCGGCCCGCCCGACCAGTCAGCTGCGTGTACTCCCCCGCCGTGATGGCGACGCGCGCCTCCCCGTTGAACTTCTCGAGCTTCTCGAGCACCACCGTGCGAGCGGGCATGTTGATGCCGAGCGCCAGCGTCTCCGTCGCGAAGACCGCCTTCACGAGCTTGCGCTGGAAGAGCTCCTCGACGACCTCCTTGAACGCGGGCAGGAGCCCCGCGTGGTGAGCCGCGACCCCGCGCTCGAGATTGTCGCGCCACTCCCAGAACCCGAGCACGGCGAGGTCTTCGTCCTGGAGCGTGCGCGTGCGCTCGTCGACGATCTGACGGATCTCGTCGCGCTCTTCGCGACTCGTGAGGCGCACACCCGCGCGACGCACCTGCTGGACGGCCGCGTCGCAGCCCGCTCGGCTGAAGATGAAGAAGATCGCGGGCAGAAGGCTCGCGCGGCGAAGCAGTTCGACCACATGGGGGCGGTCGAGCCGCTCGACCCGCTGGATGTTCGCCGAGCGTACGGGACGACGACCGCCCTTCTTCGGGCGCCGGCGGTTCGCCTCATAGTCCCCGGAGGACCGGAGCTGCTGCACGCGGCGGTTGCTGTCGAAGGCCGAGCCCTTGAGCGAACGGATGCGCATGAGCTCCTGATTGACCTGCGCGGTGGCCACCCCGGCGCGATCGTCGAACAGCGGCAGCAGGTCTCCGCGCACGAGCACATGCTGCTCGAGCGGCACCGGACGGGTCTCCGACACGATGACCTCGGTGTCGCCGCGCACCGTGTCGAGCCAGTCGCCGAACTCCTCGGCGTTCGACACGGTCGCCGACAGCGAGACGAGGCGCACTTCGGGAGGGAGGTGGATGATGACCTCCTCCCACACGGCACCGCGGAAACGGTCGGCGAGGTAGTGCACTTCGTCCATCACGACGTAGCGGAGGTCGCGCAACGCCGGAGAGTCGGCGTAGAGCATGTTGCGCAGCACCTCGGTGGTCATGACCACGACGCGGGCGTTGCCGTTGATATTCGTGTCGCCCGTGAGCAGCCCCACCTCGCTCTCGCCGTACACGTCCTGCAGTTCGCGGAACTTCTGGTTGGACAGCGCCTTCATAGGCGTCGTGTAGAACGCCTTGTCGGTTGCCGACAGCATCGCCAGGTGCACGGCGAACTCGCCGACGATGGTCTTGCCCGCACCCGTCGGCGCTGCCACGAGCACGCTCCGCCCCTCCTCGAGGGCGTGGCATCCGGCGACCTGGAAGGGGTCGAGCTCGAAGCGCTGAGCAGCGGCGAAAGACGTCGTCAGCGGGTGCACCCGCGCCGCCTCGGCCCGTGCGAATCGCGACGCGGGATCGGTCACGATGCGAGGTCCAGCGTCTCGGCGTCGCGCTTGGCGCGGCGCCGGTCGAAGAGCATCGACAGGCCTGCGGCCGCGAAGAAGAGCACGATGAGGATCCCCGCGAGCAGGAATGTCGAGACGACGTCGGCGGGCGGTGTCGCGATCGCGGCGACGGTGACGGCGATGACGATCGCCACCCGCCACGCCTTGAGGATCGCTCTGCCCGACATCACCCCTGCGAGGTTGAGAGCGACCAGGAGCACCGGCAGCACGTAGGCGATGCCGACGATCAGCAGGAGCTTGAGGACGAAGTCGTAGTAGTACTTCGCGTCGTAGAACGCCGACGTTCCCTCGGGGAGGAACTCGGCCATGAGCTTCACGATGTTGGGCATCACCAGCAGCCCGGTGGTCACCCCTGCGAAGAAGAGCGGGATGGCGGCCGCGAGGAATCCGATCGTGTAGCGGATCTCCTTGCGGCTGAGCCCGGGCATGATGTACGCCCAGATCTGCCACAGCCAGATGGGCGCGGCCAGCAGGATGCCGATGGCGAACGACATCCGGAGCTTGAGGTCGAAGGCGCCCGTCACGGTCGTGTACATGACCTCGACGGCGCGCTCTTCGCCGCGCGCGGCGGCGATGTCCTGGACGGGGCGCGTGATGACCTCCATCACCCAGTCGGTGAGGAAGTAGGCGACTGCCATGCCCACGACGATCGCGGCGGCGGCGATCATGAGCCGATTGCGCAGCTCGATGAGGTGCCCCGCCAGCGACATGCGCTTGTCGCGCCGCTCCGGTCGCAGTCTCTTGGGGCGGGCGATCCGTTCGGTCACCACGCTCGGAACTAGGAGGACGTGCGCGGAGTGTCGCCCGGATCGGCGCTGGACGGCGCGGTGCTGTCGGCGACGACGGGGCTCGACGTCTGGGCCGACCGCTGGTCGTCTTCCTTCATCGCCTTCATCTCGCCCTTGAAGACGCGGGCGGACTGACCGACGCTCTTGGCCAGGGCAGGCAGCTTAGCCGCGCCGAACAGCAGAAGAATGACGGCGAGGATCAGAAGCCACTGCCACCCGTGAGGTCCCATGATGCTCTCTTCCAGCTCGGAACGGAGTTCTCTCCAGTGTAGCCGACGGGCGTTCCCGCGGCTCCGACGCGCCGGTCAGCGGTACTGGGCGAGCCCGGCCTCCGCCCACCAGGCGACCGCCCGCCGCGCCGCCTCGGGGGCGCGCACCTCCACGTCGCCGCTGTGACGTGCCGCGAGCCGCTTGAGGCTGCGTTCATCGGCCACGCGGATCTGCGCGGTGCGCAGCTCCCCTTCCCCGGACACGCTCGCCCGGTGCAGGTAGTCGGCCAGCAGGGGCAGGATGCCCGCGCGGATGACAAGCTCGACGACAGCGTCGGACTCACTCGGCTCGAACAGCTCGGGAACCCGCTCGCCGCCATGCGTAATGGCGATGTCGGTGAGTCGCACATCGGAGACGCGATCCAGGTGGAAGGTCCGCATCGCCTGACGAAGATGGCACCACCCCTGCAGGTACCACTGGCCGGAGGCGATGTGGACTTTGACGGGGTCGACGGTACGCGTGGTGACCGGCGCATCGGGCGCCTTATACGTGAATGAGACGGCGACGCCCGCCCTCAGCGCCTCGGCCACCGCGACACGCACATCGTCGACCCTCTCGGGGGCGACGATCACCTCGGGCGGCGCACTCGACGCCCCGCGTGCGAGCTTCGCCAGCAGTCCCTGCACGACGCCGCTGTCGCCCACGCCGGGGAGGCTCGCCGCGAGCTGCAGGCCCGCAAGCAGCGCGGCCGCCTCGCGTGCCGTCAGTCGCGGCGTCCGCTCGAGACCGACCGTGTTGGTGATGGACACGATGCCGTGCTCGTCGAGGAGATCCCAGTCGATGTCGAACAGGTCGTTGGCCATCTGCCAGAATCCGCCTTCGCCGGGAAGGCCGATGACGGTGAGCTTCTCGACCATCGCTCGCATCTGCTGCTCCGTCACGTCGAACTCGGCGGCGGCCTCGGCGAGCGACACCTCGCCCTTTCCGATCAGGTAGGGCACCAGCTGCAGGATGAGGGCGGCACGGTCGGTCGCCATGAGCGGTCGGTCGCTCACGAAGCCACCTCCCGTGCGTCGGTGCGGTCTCGGTGCAGCGCGAGCGTGCGCTCCAGCCGCGCGATCACCTGATCGCGAAGCTCGGCCGGCTCGACCACGCGCACCTCCGGCCCGTAGGAGGCCAGCTCGTCGGCGAAGACGTGCACGTCGACGAACGGCACGTACACGCCCTGCTCAGCCGGCATCGCGCGCCGGTGCAGCCGCAGGGCGGCCTCGGTGCCGGGAGCCACCTCGAGAAGGGCCCGCTGACGATCGGCGACCTCCGCCAGGCCTCGCAGTGCCTTCTCGCCCGCGCCATCACGCAACGCGGGGTCGAACGAGCGCTTCGTGACCTGCACAGGCGACGCGATGCGCGCCAGCAGGAAGGTGCGCTCGGCGTCCTGGTCACGGTCGAACCCGAAGACGTGCCAGCGCCCCTCGTACTCGACGAGGGCGAGCGGACGGATGCGGCGTCGCCTCGGCGTCGACTCGCCCGCCTTGAGGTAGTCGAAATCGACCTCGCGGGCCTGCTCGATCGCGCGCTGCAGGGGCGCGAACGCAGGCTCGCGGAGATTGATGCGCGGCGAGTAGCCGATGATGGGCGCATCGACGACATTGCCGAGCGCGCGGATCTTGCGCAGGCCGCTGCGCGCCTGCGCGGACATCGAGCTCTCGCTCCACACGCCGCCGGCGAGGTTCAGCACCGCCAGCTCAGCCGACGTGAATTCGATGTCGACGGGCAGCTCGTACTCGCTCGTGGGAATGCGGTAACGCGCTTCGCGGAGGTCATCGGGGTCGGCGAAGTCGCCGATCGTCTCGATGGGCACGCCCAGCCCGCGCAGGTTCTCCTTGTCGCGCTCGAACATCTTCTCGAGCGCGTCTTTGCTCGCTCCCGCTTCGCTCTGCTCGCGGTAGCCGGATACCGACGTGAGGATCGTGTCCTTCGTCAGGCCCTGCTCCGTCGCGAGCAGCGCGACGACGAGGTTGACAAGGCGCTCCTCGGGGGCGATGCGCGACGATTCGGTGGCCACCCGATTCATACTAGGACGGGCCGATGCGGGCGGCGCGGAGCGGGAGTCCGCGCGCCGGGAGTCGAGAGGGAGCCACCCCCGACGTCACTCCGTCTCGGCCGGGTCGTCGATGCCGAGGACGTCGATGACGAAGACGAGGGTGGCGCCGCCCGGGATCGAGCCCGCGCCTTCATCGCCATAGCCGAGCTCCGGCGGGATGACGGCGAGGATCTGCGAGCCCACCGTGGCGCCCTCGAGCGCCTGGGCGAAGCCCGGCACGACGCCCTCGAGCGTGACGGCCGTCGATGATCCCTTCTCCCAGGTGGAGTCGAACACCTCGCGGTCGTCCCACGTGATGCCCGTGTAGTGAATGCGGATGGAGTCGGAGCCGCCGACGACAGGGCCGGCGCCGCGCTTGAGCGTCTGCACGACGAGCTCCTCGGGCGCCTGGGCGTCGGGAACGATGATTCCGGGCGCTCCGTTCGGCGCGAGCACGACCGAAGGCATGCCCGGGCGGTCGTTGTACTGCGGTGCGCCGTCGGCCGCGCCCAGGTAGACGCGCTCGAGGTCGAGCACGACGGCGACCGCGTCGCCTTCCCGCAGACCCATGCTCGCCGCGGCCTGCTCCGACATGGCGTCATAGGGCAGCGCGCCGACGATCCGCGAGCCCTCGCTCGCGCACCGCATCATCTCGGCGAGACCCTCGTAGTTCTCGAGCCAGTTGGTCAGGGGCTGCACCTGCGTCGGCGAGGACACGAGGGTCTCGCCGTCGGTCCCGCGCGCGATCGACACGCTGAAGACGACGTCCTGCGTGTCGGATGTGACGACGGGGCCCTCGCCTGCGGTGACGTCGGCGAACGACGTCTCGTCGACGTAGACGGGACCGTCGAGCGTGAGCGCCGGCGAGCCGGTCGGTCCCGACGGGTTGATCAGGTCGAGTGCCGGAGATCCGGCGTCGACGCGTTCGCACGACGGCGAGTCCGCCGCGGAAGCGCAGCCGACGAGAGCAAGAGCGGACAGGCCGAGAACGGCGAGAGCAGCAGGAATCCGACGCACCGGATCAGTCTACGGTGTCGTCGCCCCCGCGCTCGGACGCCTGACGCGCCCCGTCGACCGCGCGCTGCGCCTCGCGCACGCGCTTGCGGAGGTTCTTGTCGGTGATCTCACGATCGCCCACTGCCCCCGGCGTCCACAGCTCCACATCCTCGTCCGAGTACGTCGGCTTCTTCAGTGCGCGCTTGCGCACGTCGGGAGGCACGGAGCCCGGCGCAAGGCGCCGCGCCGTGAGGAGAAAGCCGGTGTGCGCGACCATGCGGTGATCGGGCCGCACCGCGAGTCCCTGCACGTGCCAGCCGCGGACCATCGTCTCGGTCGCCTCCGGTTCGGTGAACAGTCCCGTGGCGCGGATGTACTCAGCGACGCGGCTGAGCTGGGTCGCCGTCGCGATGTAGCACAGCACGACGCCCCCGGGAGTGAGAGCATCGGCGACCACGTCGATGCACTCCCACGGTGCGAGCATGTCCAGCACGACGCGATCGACGGATGCCGGCTCTGCCGCTGCCGGCAGGCTCTCGGCGAGATCGCCCACGACGACCTGCCACGCTGACGGATAGTGCCCCAGGAACGTCTCGACGTTCGCCTGAGCGACCTCGGCGAACTCCTCACGACGCTCGAACGACATCAGGCGGCCCTGCGAGCCGATCGCCCGCAACAGCCACAGCGAGAGCGCGCCCGACCCGACGCCCGCTTCCACGACGGTGGCGCCCGGGAAGATGTCGGCCGCCGCGAGAATCTGCGCGGCGTCCTTCGGATACACGATCGCCGCCCCGCGCGGCATAGACATCACGAAGTCGCGCAGCAGCGGCCGCAGCGCCAGGTACTCATGCCCGCCGCTGTTCGTGACGACGGAGCCGTCGGGCTTGCCGACGACGTCCGCGTGGAAGAGCACTCCGTGGTGCGTATGCAGCTCGCCGCCCTCGCGCAGCGTCACGGTGTGCATTCGCCCCTTGGGGCCCGTCAGCTGCACGCGGTCGCCGTAGCGGAACGGGCCGCTGGGCCGAAGGTCGATGTTCACGCGGTGGTCTCCCGGCGGTGATCGGCATGGAAGGCGGCGAGGTCGTCGACGGTGCGCCCGTCGAGCGTCGGCCACAGGGCCTGCGCGCCGACTCCCTCCAGCGAGACCACGTTGGGCACGCCGATCGAGGGGATGCCGGCCGCCAGCGACGCACGGAGGCCGTTGGGCGAGTCCTCGATCGCGATGGCGTCGGCGGGGCGCACTCCGAGCGTCTCGCACGCTTGAAGGTAGGGGTCGGGGAAGGGCTTGGGTCGCGTCACGTCGTCGCCGGCGACGATGACGTCGAAGGCCGGGAAGTCGATAAGGCTCACGATCTCCGACGCCATGCGGTTCATCGACATCGTCACGAGAGCCGTGGGGACGTCGGCGTCACGGAGGCCTCTGAGAAGCTCCTGCGCTCCCGGACGGAAGGGGACGCCGTGCTCTCGGAGCTGGGCGAGCACCTCGTCGGTGAGGTGGTCGATGATCTCGGGAACCGGCATCCGCACACCCGCGTCCTGAAGCACACGGGCAGCGTCGTCCAGGCCCAGGCCGACGACACCGAGAGCCTGCTCGTGAGTCCAGGTGCCGCCGAACCGCTCGACGAGCGGGGCCTCAGCGGCGATCCAGTAGGGCTCGGTGTCGACGAGGGTGCCGTCCATGTCCCACAGGACTGCGGCGGGGAAGGAGGACGTCACCCGACCATCGTAGCCGGGGCGCGCCCGCCGCCCTCTGCGCGCAGACGTCGGTGGTCACGCGTGCTCGCCCCCGCGGGCATGACGCGGGCGTATCGTGGGGAGCGCCTCACGGACGGAGGGAGCGGGGTGGACGATCTGGGACGCCGAGTGCTGGTGATCGCCTTCGACGGCTGGAACGACGCGGGCGAAGCCGCATCCGCCGCTGCGTCGCACCTGCGCGCCTCGAGCGAGTTCGACAAGGCGTACTCGGTCGACCCGGAGCTGTACTTCGACTACCAGTACACGCGTCCCCAGATCCGTCAGGAGGCCGACGGCTCCCGCGCCCTGGTCTGGCCGGAGGCGACGATCTGGCGTCCGCGGACGAGCGCCGACGTCGCGCTGTGGCTGCTGACCGGCGTCGAGCCCGCCCGCGCCTGGCAGGCATTCGCCGCCGAGCTCGTCGACGCCGCCCTGCGCGAAGACATCACGGGCATCGTGGCGCTCGGGTCCATGATGGCCGACGTCCCCCACACCCGACCGATCTCGATCTTCGCCGGGAGTGAGAACGAGCACCTGCGCGCGTCGCTCTCTCTCGAGCGCTCCACGTACGAAGGACCCGTCGGCATCCTGAGCGTGCTGACTTCCGCCGGCGAGGCCGCCGGCATTCCCACTGTCTCGCTGTGGGCCAGCGTGCCGCACTACGTCGCGGGGCACTCCCCTTCGCCGAAGGCCACCCTCGCCCTCCTCGACCGGCTGAGCGAGATCACCGGCGCCCGCCTCGACCGCGGGCACCTTCCCGCCGACGCGCTCGCGTGGGAGGCGTCGATCGACGCCGCAGCGGCCGACGACGAGGAGATGCAGGAGTACATCCGGCAGCTCGAGGCCACGCGAGACGCATGGGACTCTCCCGAAGCATCCGGGGATGCTATCGCCCAGGAGTTCGAGCGATACCTGCGCCGCGGCGGCGACGGCCCGAGCAAGCCGGGGCGCGACGAGCCGCGCCGCTGACGCGCGACCGCGCTCAGTAGGCCTGCAGCACGCCCGTCGACAGCAGCACGAGCAGTACAGCGCCCAGCGCCAGTCGGTAGAGGACGAACGGCAGGAAGCTTCCGCGCGCCAGATACCGCATGAGGAACGCGATGACGGCCAAGCCGACGCCGAAGGCGACCACCGTGGCGACCGCGGTCTCGGCGAGCGTGAACGTCTGTGCTCCCTCCTCGGTGAGCGCGTGGTAGAGCTCGTACAGTCCGCTCCCGAACACCGCGGGAACCGCGAGCAGGAAGGCGACCTCTGCCGCCGCCGGTCGCGTGTACCCGAGCGCGAGACCCATGGTCGTCGTCGCCCCCGAGCGCGAGACGCCCGGGATGAGGGCGAGCGACTGCGCGAGCCCCAGGGCGAGACCGTGCGGGTAGGTGAGGTCCTTCTCGACGCGCGTGCGAGAGCCCAGCGCATCGGCGACGCCCAGCAGAAGGCCGAAGACGATGAGCACGATCGCCACGAGCCATAGATTGCGGAACGTGTCGCGGATGACGCTCTGGAAGAAGAATCCGAGAACGCCGATCGGGATCGTGCCGATGATGACGATCCACCCCATGCGCGCATCGGGATCGTTACGGGGCACGCTTCCGGTCAGCGAACGGAACCACTGCACGATGATGCGTGCGATGCGGTTCCAGAAGTACACGAGCACGGCGATCTCAGTGCCGATCTGGGTGATCGCCGTGAAGGTCGCGCCCGGGTCCTGTGCTGCGGGCAGGAACTCGCCGACGATGCGCAGGTGAGCGCTGGAGGAGATCGGGAGGAACTCGGTCAGTCCCTGGACGATCCCGAGGATGATGGCGTCGAAGATGGAGCCCATGCCGGCCTCTCAGTAGGAGCGGATCAGATCGGTGAGCACCTGCTGACCGAAGGTGAGCGCGTCGAGCGGCACACGCTCGTCCACGCCGTGGAACATACCGGTGAAGTCGAGCTCGCGGGGCAGGCGCAGCGGAGCGAACCCGTACCCGGCGATGCCGAGTTCTGCCAGGGCCTTGTTGTCGGTGCCGGCGCCGAGCAGGTACGGGACGACCGGAACGCCCGGGTCGTGGCTCTCCAGCGCTGCGATCATGGCTTCGACGAGCGGGCCGGCGAACGGGACCTCGAGTCCGATGTCGCGATGCGACACCTCGACGACGATGTCGTCTCCCACGATTCGCTGGATCTCGGCCAGCACCTCGTCCTCCTTGCCGGGGAGAGTTCGCACGTCGATGGTCGCGACGGCGGCGTCGGGGATGACGTTGTGCTTGTACCCCGCGGTGAGCCCTGTCGGGTTGGCGGTCGTGCGCAGGGTCGAACGGAGGAACGCGGATGCCGGACCGGCGAGGTCCGCGACGGCATCCGGATCGGCGGCGTCCGCGTTGCACAGCTGGGCGATGCGCTCGACGGTCTGGCTGCTCGTTCCCGTGAGAGCGATCGGCCACTGGGTGCGCCCGAGAGCGGCGACGGCCTCCGCAAGGCGGGTGACAGCGTTGTCGGGATGCACACGGCTGCCGTGACCGGCTATGCCCCGCGCTCGCAGGCGCAGCCATACCAGCGCCTTCTCCCCTACCTGCAGCAGGTAGGCGCGGCGGTCGCCCACGGGGATCGAGTATCCGCCGACCTCGCTGATCGCCTCGGTCGCTCCGGCGAACCACTCGGGACGGTCGCGCACGACGAGCTGAGACCCCTCGACGCCGCCGTTCTCCTCATCGGCGAAGAACGCGACGATGACATCGCGCTCCGGCTGCTCGCCCGCGCGAAGAAGCCCGGCGACCGCCGTGAGGATCATGGCGTCCATGTTCTTCATGTCGACCGCACCGCGACCCCACAGCATCCCGTCGCGAATCTCGCCGGCGAACGGATCGACGGTCCAGTCGTCGGCGACACGACGTCGAGGTGGCCGTGCAGCACGAGGGCGGGCTTGGTCGCGTCACGGCCCGGCACGCGGGCCATCACGTTCGTGCGGCGGGAGATCGGCTCGTAGTAGTGGGTCTCGAGTCCGAGGGACTCGAGGAACGCTCCGACGTACTCGGCGGCCTCGCGCTCACCGGCGCTGCGGCCCTCGCCCCAGTTCGTCGTGTCGATGCGGATCAGGTCACGCGCGATGCGCACGACCTCGGGGAGGTCTTCGAGCTCGGGCATGCGTTCCACGCTACCTGAGGCGGTGCGAGCTCCCGGCCGGGAGGCGCCTGCCAGGCGGGCGCGGCATGGGGCTCTCACGCACGCCCGACGGACTCCGGATACAGGAAAAGGGCCCCTCTCGGGACCCTTTTCCTTCTGTGCGCGAGGGGGGACTTGAACCCCCACGCCCTATACGGGCACTAGCACCTCAAGCTAGCGCGTCTACCTATTCCGCCACCCGCGCATTGGGTGTTTCGGCCGGTGTCTGGTGTGTCACCAACCGAGGATCGAGCCTAGCACGTTCCGAGCGCGCCTTTGAACACGAGCTAGGCGACGGACACTCCGAACAGGAGCCCGAGGGCGTACGTGACCGCCGCCGCACCGAAGCCGATGCCGAGCTGACGAAGCGCCCGCCGCACCGGCGGGGCCCCCGAAAGGAGTCCCACCGTGGCACCGGTGGCCAGTAGCGCCACGCCCACCAGGACGAGCGCCAGCACGATGGCCGGGACGCCGCTCATACCGAACAGCCAGGGCAGCACGGGAACGACAGCGCCCGAGGCGAAGAAGAGGAAGCTCGATGCGGCCGCTCCCAGCGCACTGCCCACGACATCATGGTGGCCGGAGAGCCGGACCGTCTGCGTGCCGGGCGCCGTCTGCTCAGGACCCTGTGCAGCCGTCACCGCGCGTCGCGCCTTCGCCATCGCCTCGTCCTCGCTCAGCCCACGGGCGCGGTAGACGAGGGCGAGTTCGTTCGCGTCGAGGTCGAGGTCGGCGAGGACGGCGCGCGAGTGCGGCGCAGGCTCGGTGGCGTCCAGCAGCTCTCGCTGCGAGCGGACAGACACGTACTCCCCCGCCCCCATCGACAGCGCCCCCGCCAGAAGGCCGGCGATGCCGCTGAAGAGCACGAAGTGCGGAGCGACGCCCGTAGCCCCGATGCCGATGACGAGCGCGAGGTTGGACACGAGTCCGTCGTTGGCGCCGAACACCGCCGCGCGGAACGTTCCCGACAGTCGCCGGCGACCACGTGCCGCGAGCCCGCGCACGACCTCTCCGTGGATCTTCTCGTCGGCGGCCATGCGCGCCGTCGCGTAAGGCTCAGAATCGTACGGCGAGCGGTTCTCGGCGTTCTGAGCGAGCGCCAGCACGAAGATCGAGCCAAAGCGGCGCGCCATCCAGCCCAGCATGCGCGAGCTGAGCGTGGGCGACGGGAGCCGATCCGGCTCGCCGCCCAGCAGCTCCAGCCAGTGGTCGGCGTGGCGGCCCTCGGCTTCGGCGAGCGCCAGGAGGATCTCACGCTCCTCCCCGCTCTTGCGCTCGGCGAGCTCTCGGTACACGCGGGCCTCGCCACGTTCGTCGACGAGGTACTGCGCCCAGCGGCGTCGGTCTCGTGCGGTCGGCTCCGAGTCTTTCGGCGCGTTCAAGGCGTCCTCACAGCTGTCGAAGGGGATGCGGCACAGTCGCCCGTTCCACGCTAGCGACGACGACGGCGGGTCTCGCGCCTGGCGAGCCGCATTGCCAGCATTTCGGATTCCCGAACGGACATCGCGCGGCGCGGCGGATCAGGGCGTCGCGGTCGTCGCGATCGCGCGCAGGCCACGCTCGCCGCGACGCATGACGGCCGCGTGCGCCGCGGCGAATGCGGGACGCAGGATGATGCCGGTCGCCCGCATCCACGGCCGCGCGGGCGTCACCTGCCAGCGCCACGTCACCTGGGACCCGCCGTCGGCCGGATCGATCTCGACGCTGCCCCTTCCGCGCAGGTCGCCTGTTCCGGCGGCGACGAGAAGCCGGGGCAGGTCGGCCTCGGTCACGGTGAGGTGCACCGTGAGGCGGTACCCCAGGGGGCTGCGCACCCGCATGATCAGGCGGTCGCCGGGGACGACCGCACCATGCGGCCGCGTCGGGTGCGGCGGCGCGCCCGCATCCGGCTCGCGGGCGATGTCGACACCTCGCCACCATGACAGTGAGCCGCCCGCGTCGAGGGCCTCCGCGAGCAGCTCTGCGCAGCGGTCAGGTGACTGGGGCACATTCCAGCGCGAGGTGAAGCGATAACGCGCGTCCTCCTGTGCGTATCCGGTGGCCGCCATGCGACGAGTCTAAGAAGTGCACACGGCGTCGGCCGATCGGACTCTCAGGACCGCACGCGCTTGCGGAGCACGTCGATGCGCGCCTGCAGCTGCGCCACCGTCGCTCGGGCGACTTCCGGGCCGCCGCAGATGCGTCGCAGCTCCGCGTGGACGGCGCCGTGCGGCTCCCCGCTCTGGCGCGCGTAGAGGCCCACGAGCGAGTTCAGCAGCTGCCGCTGTTCACGCAGGGTGCGGTGGAGGGGCGCGGGGAGGTCGCCCGACGTATCGGTCGTCGTCGCAGTGGCGCCGTCGGGCACGCTCGTCCGCTCGCGCATGCGGCGGTGACGGGACTGTCGCGCCTGACGCTGCATGAGCAGCTCGTGCACGTGCTCGGGCTCCAGCAGCCCCGGGATGCCGAGAAACTCCTCCTCTTCGGGAGTGCCGGGAACGGCGAGCTGACCGAACTCCTTGCCGTCGAAGAGGACGCGGTCGAAGTGCGCCACCGAGCCGAGCGCCTGATACGAGAACTCCTGCTGGAGCTCATCGGACGCCTTCTCCTCACGCTCGGCGGCGTCGAGGAGGTCGTCGTCGAGCCCGTCGTCGTCTCCGTCGGTGTCGCGGTCGAGGGCGTGGTCGCGCTCACGCTCCAGCTCCGCGGCCAGCTCGAGAAGCTGCGGGACGTTCGGAAGGAAGACCGACGCTGTCTCACCGCGGCGGCGAGCGCGCACGAAGCGGCCGATCGCCTGGGCGAAGAAGAGCGGCGTCGAGGCGCTCGTGGCATACACGCCCACCGCCAGCCGCGGCACGTCGACGCCTTCGGACACCATGCGCACCGCGACCATCCACCGGGTGGTGGCCTGCGAGAACGCTTCGATGCGTCCCGATGCCGCCTTGTCGTCTGAGAGCACGACGGTGGGTGCCTCGCCCGTGATGCGGCGGAGAATGGCGGCGTAGGCGCGAGCGGCGGTCTGGTCGGTCGCGATGACGAGCCCGCCGGCATCCGGAACCTCCTGGCGCACCTCGGTGAGCCGCCGGTCGGCGGACTGCAGGACGGCGGGGATCCAGTCGCCCTCCGGGTCGAGGGCCGTGCGCCACGCCTGCGCCGTGATGTCCTTGGTGTTGTCCTGACCGAGATGCGCCTCGTACTCGTCGCCCGCTCGGCTGCGCCAGCGCATCTTGCCGGCGTAGACCATGAACAGCACCGGGCGCACGACGCCGTCGGCGAGCGCGCGGCCATACCCGTAGTTGTAGTCGGTCCGGGAGATCCGGATGCCCTTCTCGTTCGGGTGGTACTCGACGAACGGAATGGGAGCCGTGTCGCTGCGGAAGGGCGTGCCCGACAGGAGGACGCGGCGGGTCGCCCGCCCGTAGGCCTCGCGGAGCGCATCCCCCCAGCTGAGAGCGTCGCCGCCGTGATGCACCTCGTCGAGGATGACGAGGGTGCGGGCGTCCATCGTGAGTCGCTGGTGCACCGAGGCCTTGACCGCGACCTGCGCGTAGGTGACGGCGACGCCGTGGTAGTGCCGGGCGGGGGCGGCCTGCCGGTTGGTGAAGCGCGGGTCGAGGCGGATGGACACTCGTGCGGCGGCATCGGCCCACTGCGTCTTGAGGTGCTCCGTGGGTGCGACCACGACGATGCGGTCGACGACGCCGCGACGGAGCAGCTCAGACGCCAGGCGAAGGGCGAAGGTCGTCTTTCCGGCGCCGGGGGTTGCGGCGGCGAGGAAGTCGCGCGGCCCCTTGCCCGGGCCGTCGGGGCCGTCTGCCGAGAAGTACTGCTCGAGAGCCTCGGCCTGCCAGGCGCGCAGGTTCTGGGCGGTTCCCCACGGCGCTCGCTGGGGGAAGGCGGGTGACAGATGCTCGGCGGCGAAGCTGCCGAAATGCGTCTGCTCGTCCCCTGTCACGAGTGACCACCCTAAACGCTCCGGCCGACAGTCTCCTGCACCGGGTAGCCTCGGAGGCGACCACGAGTCGAGGAAGAGGCATGAGCAAGAACGAATCGACGCCCGACGAGAATCGCTCCCCCTACATTCCCAACCAGACCGCTCACCCGTGGCGGCGCATGGTCTCCATCGGGGACTCGTTCACGGAGGGCATCGGCGACCCGATCCCGGGTACGACCCACCATCGCGGATGGGCCGACCGCGTCGCGGAGGTGCTGGGATCACAGGTGGAAGACTTCGCGTACGCGAACCTCGCCGTGCGCGGCAAGCTGATCGGCCAGATCATCGCCGACCAGGTGGAGCCCGCCGTGGCCCTCTCCCCCGATCTCGTCACGTTCTCCGCCGGCGGCAACGACGTCATCCGCCCCGGCGGCGATCCCGACGCGGTCGCGGCGCGGTTCGAGGATGCCGTCGTGCGGCTGTCGTCGAACGGGGCCACCGTCGTCGTGTTCACGGGCATCGACACGAACTTCACGCCCGTCTTCCGCGGCATCCGCGGGCGAGTCGCGATCTACAACGAGAACATCCGCGCCATCGCCGACAGGTACGACTGCATCGTGGCCGACCAGTGGGCGCTGAAGGAGGTGCAGGATCCACGGTTCTTCGACGACGATCGACTGCACTACAACTCCCTCGGCCACCACGAGGTCGCCCGCATGGTGCTGCGCGCACTCAACGTCCCCAACGACCTGGTGCCGATGCAGCCCGACCCTCTGCCGGCGCTCACATGGCGCGAGGCTCGCGCGAACGACATCGTCTGGGCGCGCCAGCATCTGGTGCCGTGGGTGCTGCGGCGACTGCGCCACCAGTCCTCGGGCGACAACGTCACGGCGAAGCGGCCCGAGCCCCTGCCCGTCGAGACCGTCGCGCCGGATCGCGACCGCACGGCGCGGCCCGGGACCCGCGCCTGAGTGGGAGCGGCGAGCGCACGCCGATCGTCAGCGCAGGGCCCACAGCGCGACAGCGGATGCCGCGGCGACGTTGAGTGAGTCGACGCCTCCTGCCATCGGGATCGTCACGACGGTGTCGGCGACCTGCAGTGCGCGCCGGGACAGGCCGTCGCCTTCCGTCCCCAAGAGCAGTCCCACGCGCGCTGGGCGATGCGCCGCGAACTCGTCGAGCGGCACGGCCCCTTCCTGCAAGGCGAGGGCGGCGAGGTGGAGCCCCGCGTCGTGGAGCACGCGGCCTGCCTCCGGCCATTCCGGGAGTCGCGTCCACGGCACCTGGAAGACCGTTCCCATGCTGACCCGCACGCTGCGGCGGTAGAGGGGGTCGGCGCACCGTGGCGTGACGAGCACGGCGTCCGCGCCGAGTCCCGCCGCGCCACGGAAGGCGGCCCCGACGTTGGTGTGGTCGACGATGTCTTCGAGGATCAGCACCGTACGGGCCCCGGCGACCGCCTCCTCGACCGAGGGAAGTGCGGGCCGGTGCATGGCGGCCAGGGCGCCCCGGTGCACGGTGTAGCCGGTCAGCGCCTCCGCGACAGCATCTGTGACCAGGAACACGGGGACGTCCTCGAGGCCCGCACCGGTCAGCAGCGTGACGACGTCGTCGAGCCATTTGGACTGCACGAGCACCGAGCGCGGCCGGTGTCCGGCGCCGATCGCGCGGCCGATGACCTTGGCCGACTCAGCGATGTAGAGGCCGCCCGCAGGCTCGAGCACCCGGCGCAGCGCCACATCGGTGAGGTCGCGATAGTCGGCCAGGCGCTCGTCGGCCGGGTCGTCGATCGAGATGGGCGTGACGGGGCGGGCGGAGGGGGTCGGCACCCTTCCACTGTCGCACGCGCGCCGCCGTAACATCCCCGAAAACCGCGAGGCGTAGTCTCGGGACCACGCAGCGTCGACGGAAGGGGTGCGGATGTCGAGCCTGCTCGAACTGGATCAGCCCGCGACGGCCGCCGTCGGCCGTGCCGTGGAGGCGCTCGCCGGGCGCCGGGTCGCTGTGCTCACCGGCGCCGGCGTCTCGACCGACTCGGGCATCCCCGACTACCGGGGCAAGGGCGCGCCCGTACGCACGCCTATGACGGCGCAGCAGTTCCTGACCGACGAGTCCGCGCGCCGCCGGTACTGGGTGGGCAGCCATCTCGGCTGGCGGGCGTTCGCCGCGTCGCGACCCAACGGCGGACACGAGGCGCTCGCCGACCTCGAACGCGCGGGAGTGGCGACAGGCGTGATCACTCAGAACGTCGACGGCCTCCACCTTCGTGCCGGCAGCCGCCGGGTCGTCGAGCTCCATGGCACGATGCGGCGCGTGTTCTGCACGCACTGCGGGCAGGTGTTCGACCGTCGCGACCTCGCTCGGCGGGTCGAGGCGGACAACCCGTGGATCACGGTCCCCGAGAACGTCGAGCTCGGCCCCGACGGCGATGTCCTGCCATCGACGAGCGACGGCTTCGTCGTTCCCGCATGCAGTGTGTGCGACGGAATGCTCAAGCCCGACGTCGTCTTCTTCGGCGAGTTCGTCCCCCTGGAGAAGTTCCACGAGGCTGAGCAGCTCCTGCGCACCAGCGACGCGCTGCTGGTGGCCGGCTCATCACTGGTCGTGAACTCCGGCGTGCGCCTCGTCGAGCGGGCCCGCCGCCGGCGCCTGCCGGTCGTGATCGTCAATCGCGGCCAGACGAGGGCCGATGCCCGCGCGACCGTCAAGATCGATGCCGGCACGACTGAGGTGCTGCGCGCGCTCACCTCCGCACTGACCGCGCTGCGCTGAAGCCACGTCACCGGCCGCCCGCTCTCGAGGCCGTCCGCCCCGCTGCGCGGCGGTTAGGCTCGATTCGTGACCACGCTGACCCTCGTCCGACACGGCGAGACCGACTGGAACGCCCGCCGGCTCATCCAGGGCTCGACCGACATCCCGCTCAACGACACGGGCCGGGCGCAGGCGCGCGAGGCCGCGGCACGACTGCGCGAGCGACTCACGAGCGATGCGCCCGTCGTCGTGGCATCGAGCGATCTGTCGCGGGCGCGCGAGACGGCCGAGATCATCGCCGCGGAGCTCGGCGTCGATGCGCCGCGCGCGTACCGGTCGCTGCGCGAGCGGTCTTACGGTGACGCTGAGGGCGTCAGCGATGTCGAATTCTTCGAACGCTGGGGGCCGTGGCAGCAGGCGGTCGTGCCCGGCGCTGAGGCGTGGGCCGACGTGCGTGTCCGCGCGCTCGCCGGTCTTCGTGAGGCGATCCGCGACGCTCGCCACACGACCTTCCCCGCTGCACCCGCTCTCGTGATCGTGTCGCACGGTGCGCTCATCCGCGAGGTCATCCGTCACGCGACGGGAGGCGCCTTCCCCAGCGAGGGAGAACGGCTGCCCAACGGCTCGGCGCACACGTTCCTCATGGAACGAGAGCGTCTCAGTCTCATCGACTACGCGGGCGCGCCCGTCTGAGACGCGAACAGGTCAGCCTGCGCGGCGCACGAGCGCGCGAGCGTGGCGCAGCACGGGCTCGTCGACCATGCGCCCTTCGAAGCGGAAGACGCCCCGCTGACCGACGGCGGCGTCGAGCACTCCCTTCGCCCATGACAGATCGGCGTCGGAGGGCGCGTACGCACGGCGGATCACGTCGACCTGCGAAGGGTGAATGCAGGCGGTGGCCGCGAATCCGCTCGCAGCGGCATCCTGAGCTTCGCGACGCAGCCCCCGTTCATCGGAGATGTCGAGATGCACCGCGTCGATGGCGGCCACCCCGTTCGCGCCGGCAGCCAGAAGCACCCGTGAACGGGCGTGACGGGCGATGTCGCGGTAGCCGCCCTTCGGCTTGCGACTCGACGTGCCGCCCAGCGACGCGACGAGGTCTTCGGCGCCCCACATGAGGGCGACGACGTTGTCCAGCGCGGCGATCTTCTCGGCGGACGCCACGCCCTTCGCGGTCTCGCAGAGCGCGATCACCCGAAACCGTGGGTCGATGCGCCCGATCCGCTTCGCCGACTCCGCTTTGGCGACCATGATGGTGCGGAAGTCCGTCTGCGGCAGTGTCGCCATGTCGGCCTCGAACTCCTCGGATCCGGCGGGGTTGACACGCACGATGACGCGCTCCGGGTCGAGGCTGGCGTCGATCAGGCTGCCGCGGGCGGCGGTCTTGGCATCCGGCGCGACCGCGTCCTCGAGGTCGAGGATCACGGCGTCGGCGCGCGCGGCCGCCTTCGCGAACCGCTCAGGGCGATCGGCGGGGCAGAACAGCAGGGCGGGGCCGAGATCGAACGGCGAAGGCGTGTCGGTCACACTGCCACGCTATCGCTCAGGCGATGCCGAGCGCGCGGGCGATGACGAGGAGCTGCACCTCGCTGGTGCCCTCGCCGATCTCGAGGATCTTCGAGTCGCGGTAGTGCCGTGCCACCGGGTACTCGTTCATGAAGCCGTTGCCGCCGAAGATCTGGGTCGCATCGCGCGCGTTGTCCATAGCGGCATCGCTGGCGGTGAGCTTGGCCATCGCCGCCTCGACCTTGAAGGGCTTTCCTGCATCGCGCAGCCGCGCCGCGTGGTGCCAGGCCAGGCGCGCCACGTGCACGCGCTGCTGCATGCGGGCCAGCGCGAACTGGACGTTCTGCCGCGACGACAGCGACTCGCCGAAGACCTCGCGCTGCTGCGAGTAGTCGAGCGCCGCCTCCAGGCACCCTTCGGCCGCTCCCGTCGCCAGCGCCGCGATGGCGATCCGTCCTTCGTCGAGGATGTGGAGGAAGTTCGCGAAACCACGGCCGCGCTCGCCGAGCAGGTTCGACTCGGGGACGCGCGCGCCCTCGAACACGAGCGGATGGGTGTCGGACGCGTGCCAGCCCACCTTGTCGTAGGCGGGTCCGACCGTGAAGCCGGGCGTTCCGGAGGGGACGATGATCGTCGAGATCTCCTTGCGCCCGTCGCTCTGTCCGGTCACGGCCGTCACCGTCACGAAGCGGGTGATCGGCGTGCCCGAGTTGGTGATGAACTGCTTCGCTCCGTCGATGACCCATTCGCCCGCCTCGAGACGCGCCATCGTGCGGGTCGCCCCGGCATCCGATCCCGCCTCCGGCTCGGTGAGACCGAACCCCGCGAGCGCCTCGCCCCGCAGCAGTGGCGGGAGCAGCTCTCGCTTCTGCTCTTCGCTGCCGAACCGGTAGACAGGCATCGCGCCGAGGCTGACGCCGGCTTCGAGGGTGATCGCTATCGACTGGTCGACGCGGGCGAGGCCCTCGATCGCGAGACACAGGGCGAAGTAGTCGCCGCCCTGCCCCCCGTACTCTTCAGCGAACGGCAGCCCGAACAGTCCCAGCTCGCCCATCTGGGCGACGACGTCCATCGGAAGGGTCTTGGTGCGGTCGGCTTCGTATGCCGCCGGAGCGACCACCTCATCAGCGAATTGGCGGACAAGCCGGGAAAGCTCGCGCTCCTCGTCGGTGAGGTGCGCCTCAGCGGTGCTCATGTCATCTCCATCGACGTCACGATCGCGTCACGGCCGTTGTCGCCGCGCGACACGACCGGTTAGTGTTCACTAACTGACATGCCAGGTTAGCGAGGATTAACTGAAATGGCAATGGGTGTGACCGATCGCGAGCGGGCGAAAGCCGATCGCCATGCGTCGCTCATCAAGGCAGCCGCGCGCCTCTTCGCCGAGCGCGGATTCACCGGAGTGAGCCTCGAGGAGCTCGGCGCGGCAGTCGGGGTGAGCGGACCGGCCGTCTACCGCCACTTCACTAACAAGCAGGCGCTCCTCGCCGAGATCCTCATCGGAGTGAGCGAGCGGCTCCTTC
>CALANM010000090.1 GCA_937926065.1 uncultured Microbacterium sp. | reverse complement strand
GCGAGCCGAGCGTCATGCTCCTGGACGAGCCGAGCCTCGGCCTCTCGCCGCAGATGACCGCTCAGGTGATGGCAGTGCTCGGCAAGCTCCGCCGCGAACGGGGACTCACCATCGTGCTCGTCGAGCAGAACGCGCACGCCGCGCTGGAGCTCGCCGACCGGGGGTACCTGCTCAACGGTGGCGAGTTTGTCCTCGAGGGATCGGCGGTCGACCTCCGTGACGACCCGATGATCCGTCACATCTATCTTGGTGGCGCCGCTTCGAGCGACCCGGTGGACCCGTCCGTCGACGTTGCGCTCGAAAGACAGCTCGCGGAGGAGGAATGACGTCGGCATCCGTGCGCCTGGTGGCCACGAGTGATGTGCAGGCGGAAGCCTGGTCGCGCCGTGCGATGCCGCCCGTGGAGCGCGTGCGTGACGATGTGTGGGCGATACCGGTGCCACTGGATCTGCCGATCCGCTTCACGTACGCCTACCTGATCGACGCGGCCGACGGTGCCGTGCTAATCGACCCGGGTGCGTCTTCGAATGCCGGCGAGGCCGCGCTCGCTGCGGGATTCGCGACGGCGGGGGTGGCGCTCGACAGGCTCCGGGGCATCGTCGTCACGCATTACCACTTCGACCATTGGGAAGCCGCCGACGAGCTCGCCGCGCGCATCGGCGCGTGGATCGCGATCGGCGAGCACGAGCAGGGCTGGGTGAATGGTCTTCAGGACGAGCTCCTCACCCCGGAGGCCGCGGCCGCGCGATTCCGAGCCCACGGCGCTCCCGCAGAGCGTGCCACGGCTTTCGCCGGAGTCGAGGACTATCGCTTCACGCGTGACCACGTGCAGCCGGAGCATCTGCTGCGGGACGGTGACCTGCTTCCCGTCGAGGGCGAGCGGCTGCGCGTGCTGTGGACACCGGGACACAGCCCTGGACACGTCTGCGTGTACGACGAGGCGCGTGAGCTGCTGTTCAGTGGGGATCACGTGCTTCCCGGCATCACGCCGCACATCGCACTCAACCCGTTCGGTTCCGACGACCCGCTCGGGCAGTACCTCGACTCCCTCGACAAGCTCCTGCCGTATGAGCACGCCGAGGTGCTCCCGGCACACGAGTACCGATTCGACGGG
>CALANM010000089.1 GCA_937926065.1 uncultured Microbacterium sp. | reverse complement strand
CGAGGTGGCGGAGATCCCGGTGGACGAACTGGAAGCCATCGTCCTGTCCGACCCGCTTCTGGGAGAGATCATCCTGCGGGCCTATCTCATCAGACGCTCCCTCGCCATTGGTGCCGGCGCCGGACTGCGGGTGGTGGGGTCCTGCTTCTCCCCACAAACCCGTGACGTGCTGGACTTCATCGCCCGCAATCGGCTGCCCCACCGGCTGGTGGACTTGGACGAGGACGAGAAAGCGGAGCGGCTGGTCCGCCAGCTGGGCGCCACGGTAGCCGACTTCCCGCTAGTCATCCTCGGCGGCTCCCGCACCGTCCTCGCCGCCACCCCGGCACGGCTGGCTGCGGAACTCGGAATGCGACCCCCGGCGCCGCCCACGACCTGCGATGTCGTCGTAGTCGGGGCAGGACCCGCAGGCCTGGCGACCGCGGTGTACGCCGCGTCGGACGGGCTGTCGGTGTACCTGTGCGATTCGGTGGCCACCGGCGGGCAGGCGGGCGCGTCAGCGAAAATCGAGAACTACCTCGGGTTTCCCGCGGGAGTCTCCGGCGCCGAGCTTGCCGACCGCAGCCTCCTGCAGGTGCGGAAGTTCGGGGCCACGTTGGATATCCCCGCCACCGTGCAGGAGGTCGTCGAGGCCGACGACAGGTTCCGTGTCGTGTTCGACGACGGCCGTGAGGTGACTTCGGAGGTCGTCGTGCTGGCCACCGGGGTCAAATACCGGTCGCTTCCTGCCGTCGGGTTGGACAGGTTCCAGACCTCTTACGTTTTTTACGCCGCCACCGCGCACGAGGCGCGGGTGTGCGTGGACGCGCCGGTCGCTGTGGTTGGGGGCGGCAACTCCGCCGGTCAGGCGGCCCTGTTTCTTGCCCGCACCTCCTCCCGCGTGTATCTGGTGGTGCGCGCGGCGGAGCTGGGGGCGGCGATGTCCCGGTATCTCGTGGATCAGATTCAGCGTCACCCGCGCATCGAGGTGCTGCTGTCATCGGAAGTCGTCGCCGCGGACGGCGGCAGCCGGCTGGAGCGGGTTACGGTCCGCACCCGGCACGGTGAGCTGCAGGACCTTGCGGTCGGGCATGTGTTTGTGTTCGTCGGTGCTGTCCCCGCCACCGGCGGGCTGACTGTCGGGGTGCAGCGGGACGCCGACGGGTACCTTCTCACCGGCTCGGACGCTGAGCTTGCCGGCGCCCACTCGCCGGAATCTGCCCGATTCTCGTTGGAGACCACCGTCCCCGGTATCTTCGCGGTCGGGGACGTGCGGCACGGGTCGGTGAAGCGGATGACCTCAGCGGTCGGTGAGGGTGCCAGCGTGGTCAGGCAGATCCACGAGTACCTCTCCGGAGGCCGTCACAACCGGGTACGCGCATGACGGGGGATCTTGCCTGGCCACCACGGCTGTTCCGGCGGATGCCTGTCCTCCACATCGCCGCGGAGCGCGGGGAGGGCCCAACGGTGGTGCTGCTGCATGGCATCGCCTCCTCGTCGGTCACCTTCCACAACGTCCTCCCACTGCTCGAGCGCACGCACCGCTGCATCGCCATCGACTTGCTCGGATTCGGGGAGTCGCCGGCCCCTGCCTGGGCAAACTACACCCTCGCCGACCATGCCGCTGCCATCGAGCGCACCGTCGCATCGCTGCGGCTGCGGGAGCCGTTCACTGTCGTCGGCCACTCCATGGGTGCGCTCATCGCCGCCCGCTACGCTGCCCGCAAGCCCCGCCGGGTCTCGGGGCTCGTGATGGTCAGCCCGCCCATCTACCTTTCCCCGGCGGAGATCGGCGATGCGTTTGAGCGCGCCCGCATGGATTTCTACCTCCGTCTCTACGAGTACCTGCGCACCAACCGGGACTTCACCCTCCGTCACGCCGCGCTGGTGCAACGGCTCCTTCCCATCCCGAAGGCCGTGGACATCACCGAACGCAACTGGGAACCGTTCATCAAGTCGTTGCAACACTCCATCGAATCACAGACCACTCTCAGCGACCTCGCTCACGTGAAGGCGCCTGTCGACGTCATCATGGGCAACCTCGACGAGTTCCGATCGGAAGCGGTGCTGCGCATCGTCGAGCGGATGCGGGGCGTCACAGTCCGTCGGGTCCGGGCGACCAACCACCTCATCGGCAAGCGACTCGCCCGCGCCGTCGCCGACGCGGTGCTGACCCCCTCGCATCCAAGAGTTTCCGAAGATGGGGTAGCACTATCAGGCCGGGCGCAGTACGTTAAGCCACGCTCGTCTGATGAGTAGATGGGGAAGGGACACTGATTCCACATGGCAATGACATTCGATCCGTTCAGTGAGCTTGACCGACTGGCAGCCGGGTTGCTTCAATCGCGCCCGGGACCCCGCCTGATGCCCGTGGACCTCTACCGCGACGGCGACCGCTACATCCTGTCGGCCGACTTGCCCGGAGTGGACCCGGGGTCGGTGGACATCGACGTGGACGGTCAGCTCCTCACCATCCGTGCCCAGCGGACGGCTGCGCGCGCCGACGGCGCAAAATGGCTCGTGCAGGAGCGCCCCGCAGGTACCTACCTGCGGCAGTTCAGCATCGGTGAGGGCGTCGACTCGGCGAACATCACGGCCTCATACGACAACGGCGTGCTGAGCTTGGTCATCCCGGTCAGCGAGAAGGCCAAGCCGCGCAAGATCCAGGTTCTGTCTCAGAACTCGGCCGAGAAGCAAGGAGAGGTTGCCGAGCAACCGACCCATCAGGGCTGAATCCCCCTGCCATGGAGATCGGGCGTAGTGCGCAGCTCTGCAGGGATGGGGCCGGTCGAAGATCAACCGTGCTTCACGAGCAACTACGGGCGCAGCCCTCTGTACGAAACCCGGCGGGACGCGACTAGTCGGGACCCGATCCCTTTCGCCGCGTAAAAGGAGTTCACTATGACCACCGCTGACACACCCAGTAATCAGTCCTCCGACAACAGCCCTGAGGACTTCGAGTACACCGCGGAACCCCGCTGGAAGCAGGCCATCGCCGAGTACCCTGACTACGCCACAGCTCAAGCAGCCGTGGACCATCTCTCTGACGCCGGTTTCGCAGTCGAACGTGTTGCCATTGTCGGTTACGATGTGCGCGTCGTCGAGCAGGTGCTTGGTCGGCTCACAAGTGCCAAAGCAGCGTTGCGTGGAGCGGCAGCCGGCGCCTGGTTTGGTCTCCTCATCGGGCTGCTGTTCGGCCTGTTCGCACCAAGCTTTGGCTGGCTGGCTATCGTCGCGATCTCAGTCGTTTCTGGCGCGGTGTGGGGCGCGGTGCTGTACTTCCTGACCCACCTCGCCACCGGCGGGCGCCGTGATTTCGACTCCGTCGAAACCCTCCAAG
>CALANM010000088.1 GCA_937926065.1 uncultured Microbacterium sp. | reverse complement strand
GTACTCGCCGACCGGGTTCGTCTTCGTGAACGGGTTCGTCTTCGTGTACGGGTTCGTCTTCGTGAACGGGTTCGTCTTCGTATAGGGGTTGGTCTTCGTATACGGGTTGACGCCGATCGGATCGACTGTCAGCACGTGGTCGAGTGAGACCCGGTCGGCGCCGGCCGCGCGCATCGTCGCCGCCGTGTCGACCGTGCCGTCCTCCCGGTGCACCGCACCCGCCGCCAGCGCCTCGCGCCGCACCTGCTGCAGCACGCGCCACGCGTCGGGCAGAGCCGGCGAGATGCCGCGCACGGTCTCGTTTGGCGTCGTCAGCCGCACCCGCACGACGCGGGGAGCGCCCGGCAGCCGCGGCTCCGGCAGCCTGTCGGCATCGTCGCCGCGCGGCAGCGTGCCGGCGAGTTCCTGACGCCTCCTCGGCGGCGCTGCGCCCGAGCCGCAGCGGGCTCCGCTCCGAGCTCAGCTCGTCGTCGGAGCCCAGGCTCACCAGAAGCCGGTTCGGCACGTACGCCGTCTGGAACGCCTCGATCCCATCGAGCGGCTCTGTGCCCGGGTCGAGCACGACCGCCGAGATCACCGACCCGCGGGCACGATCCCGCCACGTCCACCCCTTCGGCTGAGGGACGTCGGAACCACGAACTTCATCGACCATGCATCATCCTCTCGTCGGGCCGCGAGCGCGGCGGGGGACGGATGCCGACGGGCTGCTCAGACACCGAGCGCTCGACACCCGAAGATCAGGCGGCGGCGATCACACCTCGAACCGGGGCGTGCGCAGCTCGGCGGGCGCGTCGGGGCCGGCAGCCTCGGCGAGCACGACGCGCAGGCGCGTCATCCCGGAGGGGACGTCGTCGAACGAGAAGCGGCCCTGCTCGGCGGACGTCGTCCAGAACCGGTCGTCCTGCTCCAGCTCGATCGCCGAGGCGGGCGCGTCGACCCAGCCGTCGAGGCGATGCATTCCGGAGCCGGCGGGCACCACGTGCACCAGCACGCTCGTCGTCCCGTCACTGAACTGCAGCGTCAGGGCGTCGGCCTCACCCCGCACGGCGGCCAGCTCGCTCTGCGACACGAGCGTCAGCAGCGCGTACTCCCGCGACAGGTCGGCGCTGGCGACAGCCGCGACCATGCGGTCGATCAGCTCCGCCGGCATCGGATCGATGCGCTCCCAGACGCGCCGGAGCGTCTGGAACATCGCGGCGTCGGTGTCAACGGTCATCGGCGTCTCCTGTCCATCCGTCTGCTGCGAGCCGAGCCCGCAGCTTGCCCAGGCACCGTTGCCTGGTGGGGCCGATCGAGCCGATCGGCATCGAGAGGTCCTGCGCGATGCGTGCGTAGTCGGGGCGCTCCTCGAACGCCACGATGCGAAGCAGCCTGCGGCAGCGCTCTTCGAGCGTCTTGACGGCGCGCCACAGCCGCACCTCGCTGTCGGCGAGCTCGGCGCGCGCTTCGGCCGACACCTCGACGGGCAGATGCGGCTCGAGATCGATGTCCTCGACG
Organism: uncultured Microbacterium sp.; assembly: GCA_937926065.1. GTDB lineage: Bacteria > Actinomycetota > Actinomycetes > Actinomycetales > Microbacteriaceae > Microbacterium. Next base: position 1,225 of record CALANM010000088.1, on the reverse strand, counting down.
GGACGCACCCGCTGGTGCGCCTTCGCCGAGCGCCACGCCTCCCGGCGGGCACACGTGGTCAGCCATCCCGCGACGGCACGGTCGTCGGCGATGCTGTCGTGGCGGCGGATGAGCGTCATCCACGTGTTCTGCACGACGTCCTCGGCGAGCGACCGCTCCAGCCCGTACGCACGCACGACATGCCACAGGACGGGCGTCATGACGCGCACGAGCTCATCCATGGCACGGCTGTCGCCCGCCCGCCAGCGCGTGAAGGCGCCGGCGGCCCGGTCCCAGATCGTGGGCTCGCCGAAGGAACGCCCGTCGTCGTCCGATTCGTCCCGCACGTGCGACGGGTCGGCATCAGTCATACCGCCCATTGTGGCCACAACAGGAGGAGCGAGCCAGAGGCCACGTGATACACGGACACCGAAGCGAGGCGGCGTCATGCGACGACGCTTTCCTGGCCCTGCCCGCACCGCCCGCCTAGACTCGGGCCATGCGCCCGCTCGTCTACCTCTGCGTCCGTCCGCAGCAGGGCGCCGCCGCCGCCGAGTACGAGTCGTTCCGCAGCGCCATGCGCCTCGACGAGGCCGGCCTCGAGCACTGGGACCTCGTGCGGGAGCCCCTTCCCTCCGACGCGATAGAGCGCTGGCGCGGCTTTGCCGTCGGGGGCAGCCCCTTCAACGTCACCGACCCCGAGTCGACCAAGACCGACGTGCAGCGTCGCCTCGAGGCCGACCTCGCCCGGGTCGCTGCGGCCGCCGCGTCAGGAGACACCGCAGCGCTGTTCACCTGCTACGGCATCGGCGTGGCCAGTCGCACGCTCGGCGGCGAGGTGACCCGCGCCTATCCCGAGGACACCGGGCCCACCAGCGTCACGCTCACCGAGGGCGCCGACACCGACCCGATCTTCGGCGGCCTCGCCCACAGCTTCTCGGCACTCACCGCGCACAAGGAAGGCACGAGCAGGCTGCCGGACGGCGCCGTGCTCCTCGCGACCAACGAGGCGTGCCCCGTGCAGGCCTACCGCGTCGGCGACCGTCTCTACGCGACGCAGTTCCATCCCGAGCCGACGGCGCGCGCCTTCACCGAGCGCATGGCGGTGTACCGCGACGACGGCTACTTCGCGGCATCCGACTACGAGACCATCGCGGCACGCGTGCTCGCCGCCTCGCTCACCGAGCCGGCGCGCATCCTCCGCGCCTTCGCCCAGCGCTTCTGACGCCACGCTCCCGCGAGCCGT
>CALANM010000087.1 GCA_937926065.1 uncultured Microbacterium sp. | reverse complement strand
AACAAGCAGGCGCTCCTCGCCGAGATCCTCATCGGAGTGAGCGAGCGGCTCCTTCACGGAGGACGCGAGGTCGTCGCACAGCACGACGACGCACACCCGAGGCTTGCCGCCCTCGTCGACTTCCACGTCGACTTCGCCTTGTCTGACGCCGACGTCATCCGCGTGCAGGACCGCGACCTCGCGAGCCTCACCCCCGAGCAGCGATCGACCGTGCGGGACCTGCAGCGCGAGTACGTCGCGGTCTGGACCGACGCGCTCCAGCGCATCCATCCCGATCGCTCCCACGACGAGCTGCGCATGCGGGCACACGCCTGCCTGGGCTTGATCAACTCGACGCCCCACAGCGTGCGTGCGGCCCGGGGAACAGCCGACGAGACCCGGCTGCACGGCATCCTCCGCGACATGGCCGTCGCCTCGCTCACCGTCTGACGCGCCATCGCCCGGCTTCGTCAGCGCAAGAGCATCGCCCGGCCTGGCTCTCGCAGCACGTCCGCCACCTCACGCAGGAAACGCGACCCCTGCTCGCCATCGGCGAGACGGTGATCGAACGAGAGGCTCAGCGTCATGACCTCGCGCAGCTCGATACGCCCCTCGTGCTCCCAGGGCTGGCGGCGCACGGCGCCGAGGCCCAGGATGCCCGCCTCGCCGGGGTTGAGGATGGGCGTCCCCGAGTCGACTCCGAAGACGCCGAAGTTGGTGATCGAGAAGGTGCCGCCCGTCAGGTCGGCGACCGACGATCTCCCGCTTCGCGCCGTCTCCGAAAGCTCCCCCAGGGCGTCGGCGAGTTCGACGAGGTCGAGCCGGTCCGCGTCCTTGATGTTCGGGACCACGAGTCCCCGCTCGGTCGCGGCGGCGATCCCGAGGTTCACGTAGCGATACTGGACGATCTCTCCCGCTCCTTCATCCCAGCGGGAGTTGAGCTCCGGATGCCGCAGCAGCGCGAGGCACACGGCCTTCGCGGCCACCGCGAGCACGCCGATGCGGTGCCCGGCGAGGCGGCGGTCGTCACGGAGGCTCTCGATGAGGGCCATCGTGGCCGAGACATCGATCGTCAGGAACGTCGTCACGTGCGGCGCCGTGAAGGCGCTGCTCACCATGGCGGCGGCGGTCGCCTTGCGCACGCCGCGGATCGGGATCCGCGTCTCGCGCTCGCCGTCGCCCGGCATCGCGGCCTCGACCTGGCGGGCCGGGGTCCCGGAGGCGCGTGCCGCGGCGGAGCCGGGAGCGAGACCGACGCGCTGGGCATATGCCTCGACGTCCGCGCGCGAGATGATGCCCGACACCCCCGAGGCCTCGACGAGCGCGAGGTCGACGCCCAGGTCTTTGGCCAGCTTGCGCACCGGAGGCGTGGACCGCGGGCGCTCGTGCCGGGTCTCGCGGGGCGGTGCAGGCGCGACGACGTCGTGCGGCGCGGAATCGATGACGGCGGTCGCGTGGGTGGAGGCAGGGCGCGAGCCTGTGCGCGCCCGGCGCTGCGGACGGCCGCCGGATCGCGGTGCTGCGCCATAGCCGACGAGGTTCGGCGGGTCGGCGGCCTCGGGTGCCGCAGCGGCGTCGGAGGCGGGGTGCGCCGCGGCGGTGCGGTCCGCATCGTCCTGCGGGTCAGCCTCACCGCCCTGCTCGACGCGGAAGAGGATGATCGGCTCCCCCACCGGCACGACGTCGCCGGCGGCGTGCCGAAGCTCGACGACCTCTCCGGCGAAGGGCGACGGCAGTTCGACGATCGCCTTCGCCGTCTCGACCTCGGCGATGGTCTGATTGAGCGCGACAGTGTCCCCGGGAGAGACGAGCCACTGCACGATCTCCGCCTCGGGAAGGCCCTCACCGAGGTCGGGAAGACGGAACTCGGCGATCACGGCGCGACCTCCGAATAGCTGCTGGGCCGGTCGAGCACGCAGTCGACCGCGTCGAGGATGCGGTCCAGGTCTGGGATGTGGTGCTTCTCGAGCTTCGCCGGGGGGTACGGGATGTCATGGCCGGTCACCCGCAGCGGAGCGGCCTCGAGGTAGTGGAAGCACTTCTCCGTGATGCTCGCGATCAGCTCGGCGCCGACGCCCGCCTCGCGCGCAGCCTCGTGCGTCACGACGACGCGCCCGGTCTTGCGCACTGAAGCCGTCACCGTCGCGTAGTCGACCGGTGAGATCGAGCGCAGGTCGATCACCTCGATGGACACGCCCTCGTCCTCGGCGGCCGCCGCAGCATCCAGCGCAGTCATGACCTGCGATCCGTACGTCAGGAGCGTCACGTCCGACCCTTCGCGCACCACCCGGGCGACGCCCATCGGGGGCGCGTCGGCGATGTCGGCGTCAAGGTCCACCTCGCCTTTGGTGTGGTACAGGCGCTTGGGCTCGAAGAACACGACTGGGTCGTCGCAGGCGATCGCCTGGCGCAGCATCGTGTAGGCGTCCTGCGGGTTGGAGACGGCGACCACCCGGAGCCCTGACGTGTGGACGAAGTACGCCTCGGGCGACTCCGAATGATGCTCGGCGGCCCCGACGCCGCCGGCCCACGGGATGCGGATCGTGATCGGCATCTTCACGTTGCCGCGTGTGCGGTAATGGAGCTTCGCCACCTGGCACACGATCTGGTCGAAGGCGGGGTACACGAATCCGTCGAACTGGATCTCGACGACGGGCCGGTACCCGCGGAAGGCGAGACCGACGGCGGTGCCCACGATGCCCGACTCCGCGAGCGGAGTGTCGATCACACGCGCGGCGCCGAACCGGTCGAGCAGACCGTCGGTGATGCGGAAGACACCGCCGAGGCGCCCGATGTCCTCACCCATGACGACCACGCGGTCATCGTCGGCCATCGCCCTGTGCAGACCGGCGCCGAGAGCCTTTCCCATCGTGAGCTCGGTCATCGCGACACCTGCTCCTCGGACTCGTCGGCGAAGCCGGACAGGTATGCCGCGAAGCGGGCACGACCCTCGTCGATGCCGGTGTGCGGCAGCTCGTACACGTGGTCGAGCACGCTCAGCGGCGGTGCCGTGACCACCTCGGTGACAGCCGCGCGCATGCGCGTCGTGACGTCGAGGGCAGCGGCATCCACCTCTGCCTGGAAGTCGTCGTCGAACGCATCGACGGCCGTCAGGAACGCCTCGACACGGGAGAGCGGATCCCGGGCACGCCACGCTTCGAGATCATCGGGCGACCGGTAGCGCGTCGGGTCATCGGACGTCGTGTGCGGCCCCATGCGGTAGGTCACCGCCTCGAGGAATGCCGGCCCCTCACCGCTGCGCGCGTGGTCGAGCGCCCAGCGCATGGCGGCCATGCACGCGATGACGTCGTTGCCGTCGACGCGCATGCTCGGGATGCCGAAGCCCGGCGCGCGACCCGCGATCGGGAACTTGGCCTGCACAGTGACGGGCTCCGAGATCGCCCACTGGTTGTTGGAGCACACGAACACCGCGGGTGCGCCGAACGAGGATGCGAACACCATCGCCTCGTTCACGTCGCCCTGGCTCGTCGCGCCGTCACCGAAGTAGGCGACGGCGACCTGGTCGGCACCGTCGCGCTGGATGCCCATCGCATAGCCGACCGCGTGAAGGGTCTGCGCGCCGATGATGATCTGCGGCGAAGCGGCGTTGAGCGTGTACGGGTCGTACGTCGAGTGCATCTCGCCCCGCCATGCCAGGCACAGATCGCCCGGGGCGGCCCCGCGGACGAGCAGCACGCCCGCCTCGCGGTAGGTCGGGAACAGGAAGTCGTCGGGACGGCAGGCGCGAGCAGTGCCGATCTGCACGGCCTCCTGGCCTTGCAGCGGGGCCCACAGACCGAGCTGTCCCTGACGCTGGAGCGCGACTCCTTCGATGTCGGCCCGGCGGGCGATCACCATGTCGCGGTAGAGGCCGCGGACGGCGTCGACGTCGAGGTCGGCGGCCCATTCGTCGAGCCGCGGATCACGCAGGCGCTGCCCATCCGGGGTCAGCAGCTGGACGGGTTCGGCCAGGTCTGCCCACCGGTGGGTGTCGGTGGTCGGGGTATACGTCATCGTCATCCCTTTCTGTTCGCGGCCTCCCTCTTGTGGAGGTCGGCCGGTACACAGGCCCGGCATCGTCGCCGGATGACCAGAGGCTACGTCGCACTTGCACTTGGCTCAAGCAATGCAGGACACGTTGAGCATGTTGCGCAACAATCGCGATGTCGCAGTGCTATTGTTTCGCATTATGGGAACACTTGACCGAGTCGATCTCGACCTCCTCGACGCCCTCGCCGATGACCACCGCGCCACGGTGGTCGCACTGTCCGAACGCCTCGGGATGTCCCGCAACACCGTCCAGGCGCGCATGGCCAAGCTCGAGCGCTCGGGCGTGTTCACATCGTTCGAACGCGCCATGGTTCCCGGCGTGCTCGGCTACCCCATCGAGGCCATGATCAGCATCGTCGTGCGACAGGCGGAGCTCCCCCGCATCACCGAAGCTCTCGCCGAGGTCCCGGAGGTGCTGGCCGTGCACGGTCTGAGCGGTCAGGTCGACCTCCTGGCGCGCGTAGCCGCCCGCGACACGCAGCACCTGTTCGCCGTCGACGCGCGGATCCTCGCGATCGAGGGCGTCGAGCGCACCGAGACCTCGCTCGTGATGGGAGAGGTCATCGGATACCGGGTGCGTCCTCTGCTGGAAGAGGCTCGACGGGATTCGTGACCTCGGCCGCAGCCTCGGCGTCCATGCGCACCAGCACGACCCCGACCAGGATGAGCGCACCGCCGACGAACTGGATCGGCGCGGGCGTCTCGGACAGCAGCATCCACGAGAACAGCAGCGCGAAGAGCACTTCCGACAGTCCGACGAACGATGCCAGCCGCGATCCGATGCGCGGCACCGACATGACGCCCAGCGCGTAGCCGAGCGTCGTGCCGACGGCACCGACCCACAGGATGGGGAGCCATCCGGCCACCTCGACGCTGCGGAAGACGACCGTCACCTCCGGCGCGGAGAAGGGGATGGCCCCTACCGCCCCGATGAACGCCATCACGAGCGCTCCGGTCAGGAGGCCTCCCGACGCGAGCGCGAGCGGCGGCAGGTCATCCCCCGTCCGCTCCGACATCACGAAGTAGACGCAGACGCACAGGGCTGCTCCGAGGGCGAGGATCGTGCCCAGCAGATCGAAGCGGGCCCCGGAGACGTCGACGACGAGCACGAGACCCGCGATCGCGATGACCGAGCCGAGGATGACGAGTCTGGACGGCGCCCTTCGCGTGCGCAGCCATGCGAAGCCGACGAGGAACACCGGCGCCAGGTACTGGATGAGCAGAGCGACGGCGACCGGCATGGTCTGCATCGCCGAGAAGAAGAGGAGCTGACAGCCCGCCACCGGCGCGAGACCGAACGCGAGCAGCGACCCCGCGTGGCGGCGAAGGAACGAGCGCTCGCGTCGCATGGCCCGCACGAGGGCCGGAGACAGGATGATCCCGGCGAGTCCCATGCGGATGACGAGAGCCGACGACAGCGACCACCCCGCTTCGAGCAGCGGCTTGACGAGCGGGCCGCTCGACGAGAAGGCGAGGGCCGAGACGACGGCGAGGAGGATGCCGGTCGCGCGCAGGCGGGCCCCGCCGGGCGCGGGCGCGATGGCTTGGGCGGAAGCCGTGGCCGGCAGGATCGGAAGCGGGGCGGTGTGGGTCACGGGATTCCTTGGGATGTCATGAGTGACCGTCGGTTACAGTGGTGACAGTAGTCCTCGTCAGCGTCAGGAGTCAACATGGTGTTCATCCGTGACACGGAGCTGTCGCTGCGCGCCGCCGTCGCGCTGGTCAATACGCTCCCCGAGGCGAACTCCGACGGGGTCGACCGCCTCGTGACCCGGGAGGAGCTCGACGCTCACCTCGCCGACTTCCCGTACACAGGGGCGATGCTCCGAGACCAGAAGGAGCTGGCCGCCGTCCGAGCCATACGACGCCCCCTCCGCGCTCTCTGGGACGTCGACCGGGACGACGCCGTGCCCCTCGTCAACGCGATGCTCCGCGACGGTCGTGCGCTCCCCCAGCTGGTCATCCACGACGACTACGACTGGCACATCCACGCCACCGAGGCGAACGCACCGCTGGCCACACGCATCCTCGTCGAGACGGCTATGGCGTTCGTCGAGGTCATCCGGGCCGACCAGTGGGACCGCGTGCGCGTCTGTGACGCCGACGACTGCACGAGCGTCTACATCGACTATTCGAAGAACGGGTCGAAGCGCTACTGCGATACGGGCAACTGCGGCAATCGAATGAACGTCATGGCGTATCGACGTCGGAAGGCGCGAGAAAGCGCGTGATCGCCGCCGCGGCATGCTCCGGCGTCTCGTAGTGGATGAGGTGCCCCACGTCGGGGATCTCGACGAGCTCCGCCCGCGGGAAGAGCTTCTGCAGTCGCCGCTCCGCCTCGATCGGCGTGATGTCGTCGCGGTCGGCTGCCACCAGCAGCGTCGGCTGCGCGATCGCCGGCGCGAACTCGCGGATGTCATGCGACACAGAAGCGACGAACGCGTCGTGCAGCACGTCACGGTCTGAGAAGCGCGAGAAGTACGTGTCGTGCTGATCGTGGACGAAGGCTCGGAGTGCGCGGTCCTTCGTCTTGGCCATCGACGCGCTCATGACGCGCACGATGAGGCGGCTGCGCAGCAGCGCCTCTCCCAGCGCGCGCGGAAGCCTCGCGCCTGCCCAGTAATAGAAGACAGCCAGACGCGTCAGGATGCCGCGCGGCCCTTCGAGCGCCGGCGCCCCGATGGGATTGACCAGCACGAGGCGCGGCGTCGGCAGGCCGCGCGCGACGGCCGCCGACGACACGATGGATCCGAAGGAGTGACCCAGGACGACCGCCCCCGGCGCGACCGCCGCGGCGAAGGCCGTGAGCCATTCGGCATAGGTCTCGAGCGTGTGCGCGCGTCCCGGCAGCGGCGGCGTCTCGCCGAATCCCGGCAGATCCGGAGAGATGACGCGGATGCCGTCGAGGTGCGCGACGACCGGCTCCAGCCCGTGGTGCTCGCCACGGAACCCGTGGACGGCGAGCACGGTCACGGCCGCGTCGTCGCCGTACACCCAGTAGGCCGTCGTCGACCCGAAAACCTCGGCCGTGCGGCGCTCGACGGGGATCCGCGCGAGGCGCGCGGCGTAGGGATTCTCGGCTGGCACCAGACGAGTCTACGAGGCGGGCGTGGCGCTGCCAGGCGATGTCGGCGCAGCGCCCTAACGTCGAGGACATGGAAGCGTGGCAGGCCGAGCCGCTCCCTCTGTGGGACGACGACGAAGACTTCTGGAGCCCGACCTCCGCACCCGCCGCTTCCCCGGCCCCTCGCACCGCTCCGGTAGGGCCGCACAAAGCCGCCGTCCCCGCGCCGCGCCCATCCCTCCCCGAGTGGCTGCACTCCGTCGGCGTCTTCGACCTCGAGACCACCGGCATCGACGTCGAGCACGACCGCGTCGTGACGGCGCACGTCGGAGTGCTCGGACCCGACGGATCGGTCGTCCGCTCGTGCTCCTGGCTCGCGGACCCGGGCATCGAGATCCCCGCGGGGGCGACGGCCGTGCACGGCATCACAACCGAGCGCGCACGCGCCGCCGGTCGGCGCGCCGCCGACGTCGTCGCCGAGGTCATCGCTGAACTGCGGTCGCTGTTCGCCGCCGGCATCCCCGTGGTCGCATACAACGCGCCGTACGACTTCTCTCTCCTCAAGCACGAGGCGCTCCGGCACGGGCTCGAGCCCATCGCCGATCCGTCACCGGTGATCGACCCACTCGTGCTCGACAAGGCCTACGACCGCTACCGCAAGGGAAAGCGCACCCTGGAAGTCGTCGCGGCGCACTACGCCGTCGTGCTCGACGGCGCCCACGATGCATCGGCCGACGCGATAGCCGCCGGCCGTGTCGCGCAGGCGCTCGCGTGTCGCTTCGCTCTTCCCGACAGCCCGCATGAGCTGCATGCGCAGCAGATCGGCTGGGCACGCACGCAGGCCGAGAGCCTCGCGGAGTACTTCGTCCGCATCGGCCGGCTCGACCCGTCCGGCGTCGTCGACGGCAGATGGCCCATCCGCTGATCGCCGGCTCAGTCGTCGATGACGACCATGAACTGTCCGGTATAGGGATTGCCCGTGAAGACGAGCGTCGTGAAGAGCGCGTTCGTCTCATCGATCGCCTGCGGATCCATGCCCTCGGCCGCGGGCACGTGAGCGAAGTCCCTCCGCTGCCGGATGCCGTGCTCGCGAACGACTTCCGTCTCGTCGCACATGACCGCCGTGTCGACCTGCGCCACGTCGAGCGCAACGCACGTCTCGGCGCCAGTCACGCCCCACCACACGCTCACGCCCTGCGCCGCTCCCAGCAGCTGCACCCGCTCCCCGCCCCAGTTCAGCGCCCGCTGCACGACGGCGCGCCGATCCTCGTACGTGGCGACGGTGTCGCCGGGCTGGAGGAACGGACTGGACGCGGCGACGGACGTCGGCTGCTCGACCGTCGTGCGCGCGAGCAGGAAGCCCACGACGCCCGCCAGGATCACGAGCGCCACCACAGCGACGGCCCGGACGACCGCGCGATCCGCGACCGGATGCGGCTCCCGGCCGGGCGCATCGACGGCCGCCATCCGGTCGTCGAGACCGGCCGCGACTTCCCCTGGCGCCGGGCGATCACGCGCCCGGTCCTCCAGCGTGCGCAATCGCGAGGCCTCGGCATCCGTCAGCCCCTCCGCGCCTGCGCCGTACGCCTTCGCTCGCAGCCGCGCGAGCTCTGCGGCATCCACATCGCCCATGCGCACAGCCTGCCACGACACGTCGCGCGCCTTCACCGCCGCGAACGCGCCAGACATGACGAAAGCCCCGCCGAAGCGGGGCTTTCGAAGCAGCGGGCTTACTTGCTGCCGAAGTTCTTGAAGCGCTGGTTGAACTTCTCGACGCGGCCGGCCGAGTCCATGATGCGCTGCTTGCCCGTGTAGAACGGGTGCGAGGCCGACGAGATCTCGACGTCGACGACGGGGTAGGTGACACCGTCGAGCTCGATCGTCTTGTCGCTGGTGACCGTCGAACGGGTCAGGAAGGTCTCACCGGAGCCCAGGTCACGGAACACGACGGCCTGGTAGTCGGGGTGGATGTCAGTCTTCATTGGATTCCTTAAGGCTGCCCTGGATTTTGCCAGGGACGGTGGAAGTCTGCGGTGCGAGCGCACCAAAGGTCGATTCTATCACCGATCGCACCGATCTTCGGGCGGCGGTGCGCAGGGCCGGCTCAGGGTCAGTACGCCCCCGCGGCCGCGCGCGCCGAATAGCGCCCGTCGACCTCGGTAAGCAGGATCTCGGCGCCGAACGTCGCGGTGAGGTTCTCGGCGGTCAGGGTCTCCGCGATCGGGCCCGCGGCGACCGTCTGACCGTCGCGCAGCAGCATGACATGCGTGAACCCGACGGGGATCTCCTCGACGTGGTGCGTGACCATGACCATCGCCGGGGTCGTGGGCGCCTGCGCGTAGCCGCTCAGGAGCGCCAGCAGCTCTTCACGCGCTCCGAGGTCGAGGCTCGCCGACGGCTCGTCCAGCAGCAGCAGCTCGGGGTCGGTCATGACGGCACGAGCGATCTGCACACGCTTCTGCTCGCCGTCCGACAGCGTGCCGAACGTGCGCTCGGCCAGATGATCGAGCTTCCACTCGGCCAGCACGCGGCGAGCGCGACGCTCGTCGATCTTCTCGTACTCCTCGTTCCAGCGGCCGAGCACAGAGAAGGCCGCCGTCAGCACGACATCGAGCACCGTCTCCTCCGGCGGCACGCGGCGCGCCATCGCCGACGAGGCGAAGCCGATCCGCGGACGCAGCTCGAACACGTCGGTGCGGCCGAGAAGCTCGTCGAGGATCGACACCTGCCCCGAGGTCGGATGGATGAGGGTCGCGGCCAGCTGCAGGATCGTGGTCTTGCCGGCGCCGTTGGGTCCGAGGATCACCCACCGCTGGTCGTCGGAGACGCTCCAGTCGAGGTGATCGATGATGTTGCGGGCGTTGCGGCGGACGACGACGTCAGCGAACTCCAAGACCAGGGACATGCCTCCAGCCTATCGGCTGACGGCGGTCATCCCCCGGTGACCTCCCGGTAGAGCGCGCGCGTGGCATCCGCGATCGCCTGCCAGCTGAAGTCCTCGGCGGCGCGAGCTCGTCCCGCGGTCCCGTAGGCCCTGGCGCGCTCCGGGTCCGAGACCACCTCCGTCAGCACGGCGGCCAGGTCGGAGACGAAGCGCTCGGGGTCGAGCGGGGTGCCGGTGCCGTCCTGCACCTGATCGATCGGGACGAGACGACCCGTGACACCGTCGACGACGACCTCGGGGATGCCGCCTGTCGCGGTTCCGACGACGGCCGCGCCACAGGCCATCGCCTCGAGGTTCACGATGCCGAGCGGCTCGTAGACCGACGGGCAGACGAATGCGGTCGCCGCCGAGAGGATCGCGCACAGCTGGTCGCGCTGCAGGAACTCATCGATCCAGACCACGCCCGAGCGCTTCTCCTGCAGAGCGCGCACGAGAGCCTGCACCTCTTCGAGGATCTGGGGCGTGTCGGGCGCGCCCGCGCACAGCACGATCTGCACCTCCTCCGGCAGCAGCTCCGCGGCGCGCAGGAAGTACGGGAGGCCCTTCTGTCGGGTGATGCGGCCGACGAAGACGACCGACGGTCGCGCCGGGTCGATGCCATGACGCGCCAGCAGCTCGGGATCGTCGACCGGCCGCCAGGAGTCGACGTCGATGCCGTTGTAGATGACACGCACCTTCGCCGGGTCCAGGCTCGGGTAGCTGCGCAGGATGTCCTGACGCATGCCCTCGCTCACCGCGCTGACCGCCGCCGCTGCCGGCGCCGACTCGTAGGCCGTCTTCTCGACCCAGCTCGACACCGCGTACCCCCCGCCCAGCTGCTCAGCCTTCCACGGGCGAAGCGGCTCGAGCGAATGAGCGGTGACGACATGCGGGATGCCATGCAGGAGCGATGCGAGGTGGCCCGCGAAGTTCGCGTACCAGGTGTGGCTGTGGACCACGTCCGCCCCCGCGACGTCTCCCACGAGTTCGAGATCGGTGCCGAGCGTCTGAATCGCGGCGTTGGCGTCGGAGAGACCCTCGGGCACGCCGTAGGAGGTCGTCCCGTCTTCGTCGCGGTCGGCTCCGAAGGCGCGCACGCGCACGTCGATGCGCTCCCGCAGCGCCTTCACGAGCTCCGTCACGTGCACTCCGGCGCCGCCGTAGACCTCCGGCGGGTACTCCTTCGTGACGATGTCGACGCGCATGTCTGGAACGCTAGTACAGGACGCGGAAGCGGGCATAGTGTGGTCCCATGCCAGCAGCGCCGAAGGTCTTTGGAATCATCCTCGCGGGCGGCGAGGGCAAGCGGCTCATGCCGCTGACCGTCGACAGGGCCAAGCCCGCGGTGCCGTTCGGCGGGCAGTACCGGCTGATCGACTTCGCGATCTCCAACCTCATCAACTCCGGGCTGCGGCAGATCGTCGTGCTGACGCAGTACAAGTCGCACAGCCTCGACCGGCATGTCTCGCAGACCTGGCGCATGTCGGCGCTGCTGAACGCCTACGTCGCGTCGGTGCCGGCGCAGCAGCGGCTGGGCAAGCGGTGGTTCTCGGGCTCCGCCGACGCGATCCTCCAGTCACTCAACCTCATCTACGACGAGAAGCCCGACATCGTCATGGTGATCGGCGCCGACCATGTGTATCGCATGGACTTCCAGCAGATGCTGCAGGCGCACATCGACTCGGGCGCCAAGGCGACGGTCGCCGGCATCCGCCAGCCGATCTCCATGGCCAACCAGTTCGGCGTCATCGACGTCGACCCCGCCGACAGCATCACGATCCGCGACTTCCTCGAGAAGCCGCAGAACCCCACGGGACTGTCCGACAACCCGAACGAAGTGCTCGCGTCGATGGGCAACTACATCTTCGACGCACCGGCGCTCATCGAGGCCGTCCAGGCCGACGGAGAGCTTCCCACCTCCAACCACGACATGGGCGGCGACATCATCCCCGCGTTCGTCTCGCGCGGCGAGGCAGCCGTCTACGACTTCAAGCGCAACGACGTCCCCGGCTCCGCCGCGCGAGACAAGGACTACTGGCGCGACGTGGGAACGATCGACTCGTTCTTCGACGCGCACATGGACCTCATCTCCACGCTGCCGATCTTCAACCTCTACAACACCGACTGGCCCATCCACTCGCAGTCGCTGAACTCGCCGCCTGCGAAGTTCGTGCGCGACGGCGTCGGGCGCATGGGCAACGCGATCGACTCGATCGTCTCGCTCGGCTCGGTGCTGTCCGGCACTCACCTCGAGCGCAGCGTCGTGGGCCCATGGACGCTGTCAGGGGGCGGGTCGACGATCACCGACTCGGTGCTGTTCGACCACGTCAATGTCGGTCAGGGTGCGCGCGTGCACCGCGCGATCCTCGACAAGAACGTCGTGCTCGATCCCGGCGCGACGGTCGGCGTCGATCGCGAGCGCGATCTCGCCCGCGGCTTCACGGTCACCGACAGCGGCATCACGGTGGTCGGCAAGAACGTCCACATCACGGTGTAAGACCGGACGCCTCCACGCGCGCACGGACGGCGGCGGCGACGGCGACCGGTAGATTTGAACGGTGCCAGATGCCCGCTTCCTGGTCGTGCTCGACGCCGACTCCACTCTCATCCGCAACGAGGTCATCGAGCTGATCGCCGACGAGGCGGGTCGCGGGGCTGAGGTCGCGGCCGCCACGGAGGCCGCGATGCGCGGCGAGGTCGACTTCGCGACGAGCCTCCGTTCGCGCGTCGAGGCGCTGCGCGGCGTGCCCGTGTCGTCGTTCGCACGGGTGCTGTCGAGAATCGAGCCGACGCCGGGTGCGCAGGATCTGATCGCGGCGGTCCACGAGCGAGGCGGTGTCGCCGCTGTCGTCTCGGGCGGATTCCACGAGATCCTCGATACCGTCGCCCCGAGCCTCGGCGTCGACATCTGGCGCGCCAACAGGCTCGCCGCCGAAGACGGCGCGCTCACCGGGGTCGTCGACGGACCGATCGTCGACGCGGCCGGCAAAGCGGCATCCCTCACCGAGTGGGCCGCCGAGCACGGCGTCCCGCTCTCGCGCACGATCGCTATCGGCGACGGCGCGAACGACCTCAAGATGATGGCGGTCGCCGGCCTGGGCCTTGCGTTCAACGCGAAGCCCGCCGTGCGCGCACAGGCCGATCTGGTGGTCGGCCCGGTCGACCTCAGCGAAGTCATCTCCCTGCTCCCCTGACGCGACGCCGCACGACCCCACCGGATCTCGCGGATGTCGGCGGCCGGTCCTAGCCTCGGTTCCATGCAGATCATCATGATTCCCGGCCTGTGGCTCGACGCGGCGTCGTGGGACGCCGTCGTCCCTGCGCTCCGCGAGGCGGGCCACCGACCCCGAGCGCTCACGATGCCGGGCGTGGGCGCGCCGGCCGCGCAGTCTGCAGACATCGGCATCGGCGACTGGGTCGATGCCGTCGTCGCCGAGATCGACGCGGCATCCGAGCCCGTGGTCCTCGTGGGCCACAGCGGCGGCGGGAACGTCGCATGGGGAGCCGCGGCGGCGCGCCCCGGCCGCGTGGCGCGGGTCGTGTTCGTCGACACGGTCCCGCCGCCGCCGGGCGGAAAGATCTCCGAGTTTCCGGTCGTCGACGGCGTCGTGCCGTTCCCCGGGTGGGACTTCTTCGACGACGAAGACGTGTCCGACCTCGACGAGGCCACACGCGCGCGCACGGCGCCGCTGGCCAAGAGCGTGCCGGCGAAGGTGCCCACAGACCCGATCGCACTGAGCGGCGACGGCCGTTTCCACGTGCCGGTGACCATCCTCATCGGCCGCATGGATGAGGCGACGTTCCGCGAGTTCCTGTCGCAGTGGAAGACGGCGTACGACGAATTCGCGTCTATCGCCGACGCTCAGGTCGTCACGCTCGGCACGGGGCACTGGCCGCAGTTCTCGGCGCCAGAGCGACTGGCGACGCTGCTGCGGGACGCGATCGGTCGCTGACCCGCCCGCCACCCTCGCGAGGTGTCGTCCGTCAGCCGGTAGCCGGGGTCTGCGTCAGTGTCCCATCCCGAGTCCCCCGTCGACCGGAATGACGGCCCCCGAGATGTACGCTGCGTCGTCCGACGCGAGCCACGTCACGACGCCGGCGACCTCATCAGGCGACGCGAAGCGACCGGCGGGGATGCTGCGCTTGTATTCCGCCTGCGTCTCCTCGGGCAGCTCCGCCGTCATGTCGGTCTCGATGAAGCCTGGGGCCACGACGTTCGCGGTGATGCCACGACCGCCCAGCTCCCGGGTGAGTGAGCGAGCGAACCCGACCAAAGCGCTCTTGGACGCCGCGTAGTTGATCTGCCCCGCCGAACCGTAAAGCCCGACGACGCTCGAGATGAGGATCACACGACCCCACTTCGCGCGCAGGAATCCCTTCGCCGCGCGCTTCACGACCCGGAAGGCGCCGCCGAGGTTCGTCGCCACGACCGAGTCGAAGTCATCCTCGGTCATGCGCAGCAGCAGGGTGTCCTTGGTGATCCCGGCGTTGGCGACCACGATCTCGACCGGCCCGAGCTTCTGCTCGACCTCCGCGAAGGCCGCGTCCACCTGGGCCGCGTCGGTGACATCGGCGCGGACCGTGAGCGTGCCCTCGGGGCCCTCGCCCGAGCGGGCCGTGACGGCGACGCGGTATCCGGAGGCGACGAAGCGCTCCGCGATGGCGCGGCCGATGCCGCGATTACCGCCGGTGACGAGAACGACTCGATCGGTGGACATGAATGCTCCCGGTGTGGATGAGGTGGATCCGGACCAGCCTAATGGTCGTCGCCCGATAGCCTGAGGGTCAGCGACAAGGAGAAGACCGTGAGCGACACCAGCACACCGCATCCGCACGAGCCCGGCACGAGCGGCCAGAGCACCGGAAGTCCGGCGGGCTCCGGCGGTCCCGCGCTCACGCCGCCTCCGGCCGGTGCGCCAGTACCGCCGCCGGCCGGCTACGGACCGCCTGCTGGGTACGCCGCGCCACCCGCCGCCTCCGGCTCTACGCCCCCTTCTTACCCGCCGCCCGCTTACGGAGCGCCCGCCGGACAGGCTCA
>CALANM010000086.1 GCA_937926065.1 uncultured Microbacterium sp. | reverse complement strand
GCGATCGCGACGGCGACGGCGGCGGCGATGCCCATCGTCGTCAGGAACGGGATGCCGGCGAAGCCGAGGCCGATGAGCGCGATGAGCACGGTGACGCCGGCGAAGACGACCGCTGAGCCCGCTGTGCCGGTGGCGCGGGCGGCCGACTCCTCGGGGTCGACGCCGCTGCGCACCTGGTCCTGGTGGCGGGCGACGATGAACAGGGCGTAGTCGATGCCGACCGCGAGGCCCAGCATGAGGGCGAGCATCGGCGTCGTCGAGGAGATCGAGGTGAAGGCGGATGCCAGGTAGATCAGCACGATCGACAGGCCCACGCCGATCAGGGCGCTCGCGAGGGGGAACCAGGCGACGGCGATCGAGCGGAAGGTGACGATGAGCACGAACAGCGCGATGAGCACGCCGACGGCCTCCACGAGCGAGATGGCCGGCACCGACGTCGAGAACAGGTCGCCGCCCATCGCGACCTTCGAGCCGTCGGGCATGGCGCTGCGGGCGTCGTCGGCGACGGCCGTGAGCGCGTCTTTCGTCTCGTCGGTGACGTCGGTCGACTGGCCGTCGAACTGCAGGCGGATGATCGCCGCCTGCGCGTCGTCCGAGACGAGGCCTTCGACCATCTCGTCGAAGGGATCGGTCACGGTGATGACGCCCTCGACCTCTTCGAGCTCGTCGATCGTGCCGGCGATGACGTCGGAGACGCGGTCGTCGTCGACGCGCTCGCCGTCAGGGGCGACGATCACGAGCTGGGCGCTCGTGCCGCTCGCCTGCGGGAAGGTGCGCTCCAGCAGCTGGATGCCCTCCTGGGCCTCGGTGCCGGGGATCGTGAACGAGTTGTCGGTGCCCTTGACGAAGCCGGTCGCGAGCCCTGCGCCCACGACGCCGCCCACGACGCCGAGGAGGACGATCCAGGAGATCAGCACGCGCCAGGAGTGGCGGTACGACCAGCGGCCGAGGGAGTACAGGAGTGTGGACACGGGCGCTCCGGTTCAGAAGGTGACATCGAGGGGCCGGCGCGCCGACCACCCCGCGTGAGCAAGGGCGATACAGCGTTGTATCCGATACATATGTGTATCCTAATCGTGTACGCTCCCGCAAGCCTGTGCAGATGGTGGGAGTATCGGACCAGACGGACCCGTCGACGGCGGAGAGGAGGCAGCCCATGACCGATGTCACGGAGCGCCCCGCCTCGCGCCGTCGCACCCAGACCCGCGCGCGGCTGCTGGCCGCCGCGCACGAGGTGTTCGCCGAGGTCGGGATGGGCGCGGCATCCGTCGAGATGATCTGCGAGCGCGCCGGGTTCACTCGCGGAGCGTTCTACTCGAACTTCGAGTCGAAAGAGGAGCTCTTCCTCGCGCTCATCACCCAGATGACCGAGTCGAAGCTCGAAGAGGTTGCCGGCCGCGTGCGGGAGCTCGGCCCGGGTCCCACCGGTGCGGGCGTCGATCCGTCGACCCTCGTGCGCCAGGTGGTGGGTGCGTCGCTCGGCGAGCACATGGAGCCGCAGCTGCTCAGCGAGATCCGCACGCAGGCCCTGCGCGATCCGCGGCTGGCTGCGGCCTACCTCACGTGGCAGGAGACGATGCGCGAGCGCGTCGAGGGGATCATCGCCCACGTCGTGGAGAGCTTCGGACTGCGACTGCGGCTGCCCCTCGATGAGACGGCCCAGCTCCTGCTCGACGCCGTGGAAGACACGTGCACGCGCGCGACCCTGCAGGGCCGCGATCAGGCGGGCGTGACAGATGTGCTCAACGACCGGCTGGAGCGCCTCGTCACGGTGCTCGTCGTGCCGACCGCGGAGGACTGACCCCGAGTCAGAGGAGGGCGTGGCACCGCTCGAGGCGGTCGAGCCACCAGCGGCGCCGTTCTTCGGGGGCGGCGTGCCGGGCGAGGAGCTCAGGATCCGGCGTCACGCGTCCCACCGGCAGCGCGCCGTGTGCGGGGCGCAGCGGCGTCGCCGTCACGTCAGCGGTGAACAGCGAGGCGGTCCCCAGTCCGCAGTCGAACTCCAGTTCGGGCAGGGAGGCCGCGAGAGCGACGCCCATCGACAGGCCCACGCTCGTGTCGAGGGCGCTGGAGACGACGGCGGGCAGCCCCGCCTCGGCGACGATGTCGAGGGCGCGACGGATGCCGCCGAGCGGCTGCGCCTTGACCACCAGGATGTCGGCGGCTCCCGCCCGCGCGACCGCGAGCGGATCGGTCGCCTTGCGCACGCTCTCATCGGCGGCGAGGGGGATGTCCCAGTCGGTGAGGCGGCGCCGCAGCTCGGCGAGCTCCTCGACCGTCGGGCAGGGCTGCTCGGCGTACTCGAGGTCGAACTCGGCGAGCGCGTGGAGGGCGTGCTCGGCCTCGTCGAGGTTCCAGCCGCCGTTCGCGTCGATCCGCACGCGGCCTTCCGGGCCGAGGGCCGCACGGGTCGCGGCGACACGGGCGACGTCGTCCGCGAGCGTCTGCCCGCGCTCGGCGACCTTCACCTTGGCCGTGCGGCATCCGTCGTAGCGGGCGAGGACGGATGCCACGGCTTCCGCCGCGACGGCCGGCACCGTCGCGTTGACGGGCACGGCCCGCCGCACCGGCGCGGGGGCGGGGCTCCAGGCGTAGTCGATCGCGGCGGTGAGCCACGTCGCCGCCTCCTGGTCGTCGTATTCGACGAACGGCGAGAACTCGCTCCAGCCCTCGGGCCCTTCGAACAGGAGCGCCTCGCGTACGTCCACGCCGCGGAAGCGAGTGGCCAGAGGCAGCGCGACGACGTGCGCCGTGGCGAGCAGGTCGGACAGCGGCGGGGTGCTCATGGTGTCCATCCTGCCGCGTCGCCGGGTGGACCGGTGGGTGCGCGTCGCCGCAGTGTGTGGTTGACGATAGTGTGTGGCGCACAGTAACGTGTGAGGCATGACCGAGACGGAAGCGCTCGAGACGCACCGCCAGGAGCTGCGGCGGGGGACGGTCGTCCTCGCCTGCCTGAGACTGCTGGTGGAGTCGGGCTACGGCTATGGACTGCTTGAGCAGCTCCAGAGTCGCGGGTTCGAGACCGACGCCAACACGCTGTACCCCCTGCTTCGACGACTGGAGAAGCAGGGCCATCTCACGAGCGAGTGGAACACCGGCGAGGCCAGGCCTCGCAAGTTCTACCGCACGTCTCCCGAAGGGCTGCGTCTCGCGCAGCAGCTCACCGAAGATTTCCGCGCGATCGCCGCCGCCGTCGAGGCGCTGCCGGGCGACCGCTGACACGAACCGAGGACCGCCCATGGAATCGACTTTCACCGACCGCTACGTCCACGCGGTCACGCGCACCCTCCCTGAGCAGCAGCGTGGCGATGTCGCCGACGAGCTGCGCGCCTCCATCGCCGACCAGATCGAGGACCGCCTCGAGGCCGGCGCGGAGGCGGACGCGGCAGAACGCGACGTGCTCAACGCTCTCGGCGACCCCGATGCGCTCGCTGCCGGCTATGCCGACCGCCCTCTGCACCTGATCGGACCGCGGTACTTCCTGGAGTGGCGGCGCCTGCTCAAGCTCCTGCTTGTGATCGTCGTGCCGCTCGCGGCATTCGGCGTCGCGCTGGGGCAGACACTCGCCGGCGCCCCGATCGGCGCCATCATCGGCTCGACGATCGGCGTCGGCCTCTCGGTTGCCGTGCACCTCGCGTTCTGGACGACGCTCGTGTTCGCGGTGGTCGAGCGTTCCGACGATGCAAAGACCGCCACGACCCCCTGGACCGTCGACCGGCTGCCCGCCGAAAACCCCTACACGGGTGCCCGCGGCATCGACATGATCGTCAGCGTCGTGTTCCTCGCGGTCGCCGCGATCGCCTTCGTCTGGGATCAGCTCGTGGGGCTCGTGTACCTGCAGGGCGAGTGGGTGTCGTTCCTCTCGCGTGACCTCTGGCCGTGGTGGGCGACGGGCCTGCTGATCGCGATGGCCGCCGAGGCGGTGCTGCAGATCGTCGTGTTCCTGCGCCGCCGCTGGACCTTTGCGCTCGCCGTCGTCAACACGGTGCTGAACGTCGTGGTGGCCGTGCCGGCGCTGTGGCTGCTGTCGCAGCGCGAGCTCCTCAGCCCAGACTTCTGGCTGACCGTCATTCCCCACGGCGAAGGCGAGAAGGTGTTCGGCATCCTTTCGCTCCTGACGGGGATCGCCATCATCGGCATCGCCGTTTGGGACACCGTCGACTCATTCCTTAAAGCTCGACGTTCGAGGTGATCGCGCGTGGGAGAATCGGGCGGTGACACCCGTGGCGCCGCTTCTCCACCCGCTCGACATCGATGGCATCCCGCGTCCGGACAGGTCGCAGGCGCTGCTCGACGCGCTCGTCTCGCGTGTCGTGATCGCCGACGGCGCGATGGGCACGATGCTGCAGCGCTACGAGCCGACGCTCGACGACTATCAGCAGCTCGAGGGCTGCAACGAGATCCTCAACGTGTCGCGGCCCGACATCGTCGCCCGCATCCACGACGACTATCTGGCCGTCGGCATCGACGCGATCGAGACGAACACCTTCGGCGCCAACTGGTCGAACCTCTCGGACTACGGCATCGACGACCGCATACACGAGCTGGCGGCGGCGGGAGCCCGCATCGCGCGCGAGCGCGTCGAGGCGGCTGAGGCCTCCGACGGCCGCATGCGCTGGGTGCTCGGATCGATGGGCCCCGGCACGAAGCTCCCCTCGCTCGGACACACGACGTACGAGCACCTCAAGCAGACCTTCGCGCTGCAGGCCGAGGGCCTCATCGACGGCGGCGCCGACGCGTTCCTCATCGAGACCTCGCAGGACCTCCTGCAGACGAAGGCCGCCGTCAACGCGTGCAAGCAGGCGATCGTCGCCCGCGGCATCCGTCTGCCGATCTTCGTCGAGGTGACCGTCGAGACCACCGGCACGATGCTCATGGGCTCCGAGATCGGCGCCGCGCTCACGGCGCTCGAGCCGCTGGGCGTGGATGCCATCGGCCTCAACTGCGCGACGGGTCCGGCGGAGATGAGCGAGCACCTGCGGCACCTGTCGAAGCACTCGCCGGTCACGATCGCCTGCATGCCGAACGCGGGGCTTCCCGTGCTGACCGCCGACGGCGCGTACTACCCGCTGACGCCCGCCGAGCTCGCGACGGCGCACGAGCAGTTCGTGCGCGAGTTCGGCATCGGGCTCGTCGGCGGATGCTGCGGCACGACTCCCGAGCACCTCGCGGCGGTCGTCGAGCGGCTGCGCGACGTTCCCGTGGCGTCGCGTGAGCTCCGCGACGACCTTCCTGCCGACGGCGCCGTGGAGTACACGTCGCTCGCGTCGCGTTCCCGCACCCGCATCGTCGGCGCGCCGGCGGCGGCGCCCTTGCGGGAG
>CALANM010000085.1 GCA_937926065.1 uncultured Microbacterium sp. | reverse complement strand
GAACCCCCAACCCTCTCCTTAGGACGGAGCTGCTCTTCCATTGAGCTACAGAGGCAGGTCCGTCGAGTCTATCCGGCGAGCGCGGCTGCGGCGGCACGGCGGGGCCGCGAACGGGCGGCTCGCCGGCTTCGGTAGCGTCGACTCCGTGGCTCGTCGCGGCATCCTCACGCTCCTCACCGTGATGGTGGGGTGCGCGCTGGCGGGGTGCTCCGCCGGAGCCACCGGATCCTCCATCGGCTCGTCGGCTCCAGTGACCCGCACAGCCACGCCGAGTTCAGCCGCGCCGATCCCCTCGATCGATCTGCCGCCCACCGGAGCTACGCCTGACTACCAGCTCGGCGGGGCATACCCGCCGCCGTCCGGTGTGGGGATCGTTGTGCGTGACCGCACCGCGGCCCCCGCCGACGACGTCTATTCGGTCTGCTACGTCAACGGCTTCCAGACGCAGCCCGGCGAGCTCCCGCTGTGGCCGGACGATCTCCTCCTCAAGAGCGCTGACGGAGAACTCGTGCACGACCCTGACTGGCCCGACGAGGTCATCGTCGACACGAGGGATGCCGAAGCCGTCGCCGCGATCGTCAGCCCGTGGATCGACGGGTGCGCCACAGACGGATACGACGCCGTCGAGTTCGACAACCTCGACACCTACACCCGCACCGACGGCGCCCTCACTTTCAACGACAACCTGGCGGTCGCGAAGATCCTCGTCGGCATCGCGCACGAGCACGGGCTCGCCGCAGGTCAGAAGAACGCCGCTGAGCACACCGCTCGCCTGCATGCTGAGGCAGGCTTCGACTTCGCGATCGCCGAAGAGTGCGCCGCATGGGATGAGTGCCCCTCCTACACCGACGTCTACGGCGACGCGGTCATCGCGATCGAGTACTCCGACACCCTCCCCCGCCCGTTCTCCGCGGTGTGCGCGGATGCGGCGACCCCGGCATCCGTCGTCCTGCGCGACCGCGACCTCGTCACCCCCGACGACCCCGCCTACGTCTTTGAGACCTGCGACTGACGAACCTCCGTATCCGGTGTGAACCGGCGCACATGGTGTGTCAGGACTTGCGGTATCCGGTGATTCTCGGAATCGTGGCCCGTCCGCAATCCACGGAAGGAGAGCACATGCTCACACTCACCGAGAACGCTTCGATCGCCGTCAAGTCGCTCACCGAGCAGCTGTCGACCGAGACGGGCGGCCTGCGCATCAGCGAGGCCGTCGCCCCTGAGACCGGCTACGCCCTGAACCTGGCGACCGCCCCCGAGCCCGACGACACCGTCGTCGAGGCAGACGGTGCTCGCGTATTCGTCGACCCCGTCACGAGCGTCGCACTCGACAACCGCGTGCTCGACGCGCGCGTCACCGACGACGGATCGGTGGGCTTCGCCCTCGCCGACCAGCGCTGACAGCGCACCCCGCACCGGATCGCCGGCGCGGAACCCGCTGCGGCGGACTCAGTCTTACGATGCCCCGGGCCCACGGCTCGGGGCATCGTCCTGTCCGGCCGCCACGCGGGACGCTCAGCGGAAGTCGCGAGATCGGTGACTCACCCCCACCTGCAGGTCTTCGAACCGATCGGCCAGCAGGTTCGTCACCCCTTCGGGTGAGCGCTCCAGGATGCCTCGGGCGATGAGACCCGGCGAATCCCGCAGCACCCGCCGGTACTTGTTCCACACACCGACCGAGCAGACGACGTTGACGAGCCCGTGCTCGTCTTCGAGGTTCAGGAACGTGATGCCGGATGCCGTCGCCGGCCGCTGCCGGTGCGTGACGAGCCCGGCGACCTCGACACGCCGCCCGGTCTCGTGAGTGCGCAGCTCCTTCGACGTGAGCACCCCGCGCGCGTCGAGCTGCGAGCGGTAGTGCGTGAGCGGGTGGTCGTCGGTCGACAGCCCCGTCGCCCACAGGTCTGCGGCGAGGACGTCGTAACTGGTCTGATCGCCGAACAGCGGCGGCTGCACAGCCACGAGAGTGCCCTCGAGGAACTCGGGCCGATTCTGCGCAGCGTCGCCGGCAAGCCAGATGCCCTCGCGACGGCTGAGACCGAGACACTCGAACGCCCCTGCTGTCGCGAGCGCTTCGAGCTGCGGGGTGGCAGCTCCGGTGCGCCGCACGAGATCACGCAAGTCGCGGTACGGGCCGTGCGCTTCTCGCTCCGCCACGATCTTCTCGGCGAGCGCCTTGCCGACGCCCGTCACCGACGCGAGCCCGAGCCTCACGGCGAACGCGCCGTCGCGACGGTGGGCAGCGGACTCATCGGGCGCATCCGGGTCGAACGGCGGCACCGGCGGCTGCCTGCGGTCGGTGCATGACGCCCTCCCGGTCGGGTCGCGTCGCCGCTCTCCGGCATCCGTCGCCGCTCCGCCCGCATCGGCCGCGTCGCCCTCGGCCGACCCTGGCCCTTGCAGCGGCTCAAGCCCCGCCTCAGCGCCCGACGCATGCAGGTCAGGGCGCAGCACACGGACGCCGTGGCGGCGGGCGTCGGCCACGAGAGACGCGGGCGAGTAGAACCCCATCGGCTGAGCACGCAGGAGCGCTGCGAGGAACGCCGCCGGATAGTGCAGCTTGAGCCAGGACGACGCATACACGAGCAGCCCGAACGACAGCGAGTGGCTCTCAGCGAAGCCGAAGTTCGCGAACGCCTGGATCTTCGCGTAGATGTCGTCGGCGACCTGACCGACCAGCCCGTTCTCGGCCATCCCCGCGTACAGCTTCTTCTTGAGAGAGTCGATGCGCTCGATCCCCCGCTTCGACCCCATGGCGCGGCGCAGGAGGTCGGCGTCTTCACCCGTGAGCCCGCCGACGGCCATGCCCATCTGCATGAGCTGCTCCTGGAACACAGGCACCCCGAGAGTGCGTTCGAGCACGGGCCGCAGCTTCTCGTGCGCGTAGGTGACCTTCTCGCGCCCCAGCTTGCGCCGCACATACGGGTGCACGGCCCCGCCCTGAATGGGGCCGGGGCGGATGAGCGCGATCTCGATCACGAGGTCATAGAAGCGCCGCGGCTGCAGTCGCGGCAGCAGCCCCATCTGCGCACGCGACTCCACCTGGAACACCCCGATCGAATCGGCGCGGCACAGCATGTCGTAGACGCCCTGCTCCTCCTTGGGGATCGTCGCCAGCTCCCACCGCTCCCCCGTGGCATCCGCGACCATGTCGAAGCAGTACTGAAGAGCCGCGAGCATCCCGAGGCCCAGCAGGTCGAACTTCACCAGCCCCATCCAGGCAGCGTCGTCTTTGTCCCACTGAATGACCGTGCGGTTCTCCATGCGGGCGTGCTCGATCGGCACCACCTCACCCACCGGACGATCGGTCAGCACCATCCCGCCCGAGTGGATGCCGAGGTGCCGCGGTGCTTTGAGCAGCTCCGCCGCGTACTGGAGCACACGATCGGGAATGTCATGGTCGGCGGTCTCGAACTGCCCGTCCCACCGCTCCACCTGCTTCGACCACGCGTCCTGCTGGCCGGGCGAATGACCGAGCGCTTTCGCCATGTCGCGCACGGCGTTCTTCGGACGGTACTGGATGACGTTGGCCACCTGCGCGGCACGCTCCCGCCCGTAGGTGCGGTAGACCCACTGGATGATCTCCTCGCGCCGGTCGGAGTCGAAGTCGACGTCGATGTCAGGCTCCTCGTCGCGCATCGCCGACAGGAACCGCTCGAACGGCAGGTTGTAGGCGATCGCGTCGACGGCGGTGATGTCGAGCAGGTAGCAGACGGCGCTGCTGGCCGCCGATCCTCGACCTTGGCAAAGGATGCCGAGTTCGCGCGCCTTCTGCACGATGCCGTGGACGATGAGGAAGTATCCCGGGAAGTCCTTCTGCTCGATCACCGACAGCTCCCGTTCGATGCGCGCCCGGTCGGCATCGGTCGCGTCGGGGTATTTGCGCGGCACCGCCTCCCACACGAGATGCCGCAGCCAGGACATCGGCGTATGCCCCTCGGGGACCTCCTGTCTGGGGAGCGCCGGCTTCGCTCTGCGCAGGGGGAACGCGAGCTCGTCGGCAAGGTCGACGGTGCGGGAGATCGCTCCCGGATACCGGCGGAACCGTCGCGCCATCTCGGCACCCGAACGCAGGTGAGCGCTCGCGTGCGAGGGGAGCCACCCGTCGAGTTCGTCCATGCCGCGGTTGGCCCGGACGGCGGCGATCGCGGCCGCCAGGTGCACGCGCTCAGGGATCGTGTAGTGAACATTGTTCGTGGCGAGCACCGGCAGCCGGCGTTCGCGGGCGAGCCCCGCGAGGATGTCGTTGTCGCGCGTGTCGGTGGGGTTGCCGTGGTCGATGAGCTCGACATTGACGGCATCGGCCCCGAACAGATCGACGAGCAGATCGAGCTGCTGCGCGGCGGCATCCGCTCCCCCTCGCGCAAGCGCCTGCCGGACGGCGCCTTTGCGGCATCCGGTGAGGATCGCCCACTCCCCTCCGGACTGTTCGGCGAGATGACGGACGTCATACCGAGGGCGTCCCTTCTCGGCTCCGGCGAGCTGCGCGTGGGTGAGGGCGGCGGCGAGACGGTGGTAGCCCTCCTCGCCGCGGGCGAGCACCAGCAGGTGCGACCCCTCCGGGTCGGGTTCGCCGGCCCGGGCAGCGCTCGGCCGGCTCGAATGCTCCGACAGGTCGGCGCTGTGCAGCGACAGCTCAGCCCCGAACACCGTCTTCACCTGCAGCTGCTCGGCAGCCTCAGCGAAACGGACGATGCCGTAGAAGCCGTCGTGGTCGGTGATGGCGAGCGCATGGAGCCCGAGCCGCTCCGCCTCTTCAGCGAGCTCTGCCGGGGAGGAGGCCCCGTCGAGGAAGGAGAACGACGAGTGGGCATGCAGCTCGGCGTAGGGCACGGCGTTCTCGGGCCGCACGATCGGCGGCCGCTCGTACTTCTGCCGCTTGCGGGAGAAGGCGGGGCCGTCGCCCCCGTTGAGCGCCGGACGCCCCGACAGCACCCGCTCCATCTCCGACCACGGCACGGACGGGTTGTTGAACCCCATCAGTCGCACCGCCGCATCAGTCGTACCGTCCTTCGGCGTGCCAGACTCCCGCTTCACAGACGAGCAGCCATGCGGTCTGACCGGAGTCGACCACCTGGAATCGGTGGGCTCGCCGAGCACGTGACGGATCCCACGTGCGCTCGATGACGGGCCACGGTCCCGCCCATGACTCGATCGCGCGGCTCCGGCCCGCGATCTCGAGCCGCACAGGCGTCGCGGTCGGCTCTCCCCGCCCGTCGACGGCGACCATGTCGCCTTCCGCGTCGACGACGGCGACCGGCAGCGGCTCGGAGAACACGGTCGCCGGCAGCGGGTCGGGAAGGCTCCCGGGCCAGGGCCGGTCGGATGTCGCGGTGGCGGATCGCCGCGCCGTTCCCGCCATCGCTCCCGCGGATGCCCCGTCGACGACGTCTCCCCACGGCACGAGCACCTGACGCTCAAGCAGCCATCGCCCTCCCCCGACGGCGGGCGTGACCACCCCGCGATGCCCGATCATCGCCTGCACGCGCGACAGCGCATGGTGCACACGCTCCTCCGGCCCCGAGCCGAACAGCGCTCGCACGTGGTGCGCTGCGTCATCCACCCGCTCGGGTTCGAGCCGCACCTGCGCGACGGCGCTGCGCAGGCCCTGCTCGGCCAGCTGCCAGCGCACCCGGTCGACGACGCCTGCCGCGTCGAAGGCCCCCGGATGCAGCCACACCCGTGAGCTGCGCTCTCCGCGCTCCCCCGTGACGATGACGCGCAGCTCGGTGCACACGAGGTCGGCGGCGCCGAGTGCGGCGATGAACTGCTCGGCCGCCATCCTGGTGCCGAAGGCGACCTGTTCGGCCAGTTCGAGCGGGGGCTCGAAGGCGATCTCGCGATGCAGCTCCGGCGGGGGCGTGCGCGGGGTGACGGGACGCGAGTCTGCCCCGGCCGCGAGATCGTGCAGCCGTGCCCCCTGCGGACCGAACCGCTCCACGAGCCGTTCGGCCGGGAGCGCTGCGAGCTGACCGAGAGTCTGCACGCCGAGGCGTGCGAGCAGGTCGACGATCACGGGGTCGCCGAGCTGGGAGACCGACAGCGGCGCAAGGAACACGGCAGCCTCTCCGGGCGGGACGATCCGCACCGGATCTTGGGCCGTTGTGGCGGCTCGCGCCGCCTGCTCGGCAGTGAAGGGACCGTCGGCG
>CALANM010000084.1 GCA_937926065.1 uncultured Microbacterium sp. | reverse complement strand
GCTGAATCAGTCGCCTTCGAACGCTGGCCATCTGACCCCTAGGCAACAGTGACGAGCATCCCCTCCTCTAGGGGTCGGTGAGTGGCGCCCACGACAAACACCATGACCAAGCACCCACCCGCCGCCGTGCCGTGAGTGGAGAAGGCGTCGAAGTGAGTGGTGCGGCCAGGGGCGGCACCCAGTGGCGCGCCATACTCGCGCAGGTCCTCCGCGTTCAGCGAGCGGATGAGTCCGGCACTGGCGCGGCAGGGGGCGTCGCGGCCTCGTCCTCGGGGATGCCGCCCGCCGGCGTGAGCCGAGAGCCTGCGCGAAGCACAAGGCAGCTGATCGTCGCGAGCACGGCGAGGGTCAGCATGGTGATGCCCATGGGGAGCGTGTTGGCGCTGCCGTCGAGGCCGACGAGGGGTGCCGCGATGCCGCCGAGTCCGAACTGCGTGGCGCCGATCACGGCGGATGCGAGGCCTTTGCTCTTCTCGACCGCACCGAGCGCGATCGCCGTCGATGGACCGGACACGAATCCGAGCGAAGACGTGGAGAAGAACAGGGGAATGCTGAGCCAGATCGCGGGCACACCCGACACGATCAGCGTCGTCAGCACGATGTTCGACGTGATGATCCCGACGACGCCGAAGCCGAGCACCCGCTCGGGCGTGAGGCGCACCACGAGGCGGCTCGCGATCGTGCTGCTGGTGACGAGTCCCAGAGCGTTGAGGCCGAACATCAGGCCGTAGCCGACCGTGGTGAGGCCCATGACCTCCTGGTAGACGAAGGGCGAAGCGGAGATGTAGGACATCATGACGGCGAACGAGCACGCGAAGGTCGCCGTGGCCGCCAGGTATCGGCGCGAGGCGAGCTCGCGGAGCCCGAGACCGCGACCCACCGCGCGCTTCTCAGGAGGCAGCGTCTCCCTGATGACGAACACCGAGCCGGCGAGCATCACGATCGCGATGCATGCCAGCACACCGAGCGTGCCCCGCCACCCGATGACGTCCATGAGGGTGCTGCCGATGAGGGGCGCGGCGACGGGAGCGAGGCCGCCGACCACCATCATCAGGCTGAAGGCGCGCGCGGCGGCCTTGCCGCGGGCGAGATCGGCGATCACCGCACGCCCGATCACCATGCCTGCCGCACCGGTGAAGCCCTGCACGAGGCGGGCGGCCACGAGCAGTTCGAGCGTGGGGGCGAAGACGGTCGCGGCGCTCGCGACCACGAGGATGGCCGACCCCCACAGGAGCGGCCGGCGCCGGCCGAGACGATCGGACAACGGCCCGAACAGCAGCTGCCCCGCGGCGAGCCCGACCAGAAAGGCCGTGAGGGTCAGCTGCACTTCCGCTGCGTCGGCGTCGAGGTCGCGGGAGATGGAGGGAAAGCCCGCCAGGTACAGGTCGGTGGAGAACGGCGCCACGGCAGAGAGCGTCGCGAGGATGACGAGAAGGGTCGGGGTGATACGAGAGGAATCGGTCGACGACATCCATTTACCTATCAATAGATAACTATCCGGCGTCAAGTGTACCGTTGCGACCATGAGCGACAGCGTGTACTTCGACATCGCCGACCGCATCCTGGCGATCGCGCGTCAGATCAGGCACGCGGATGCCGACGCCAAATCGCCGATCACGAGCCTCGAGAGCTCGGTCATGCGGTTCATCGACACGCATCCCGGCGCGAATGCGAAGGCGGCCGCCGAAGCGTCACTCCTCACCTCGAGCAACTTCAGCCGCGCGCTTCGCAGTCTCGAGGCGAAGGGCTACGTTCGGCGTGAGCCCGATCCGCACGACGCGCGATCCGTGCGGCTCCATCCGACGCAGAAGGCAGGGGAGAACCGTCGGTGGCTGCACGAGCGCTGGGGGACCCTGCTGCGCGACCGCGTACCGAATGAGACGGCGAAGGAGCTTGCCGCTCACCTCGCGCTGCTGGAGGCGGCGCTCGTCGCGAAGCGCCCCGAGTCCTGACGAGGCGTTCAGTGCGACCGGCTGAACAGCACGGTGGTCCATCCAGCCAGCCCCGCGACGCCGCCGAAGAGGGAGAGCAGAGCAAGAACGGCCGGGAACTCGGGGTGGGACCACAGTGAAGCGCCGACAGCCGCGGCGATACCGACGGCCGCGGTGAGGGATGCGGCGGCGAGCACGGTGCCGACCGCGAACCAGATGATGCCGCGAACAGGGGTGGACTGTCGTCCGACGGGGCGGGACAGCGTGAACAGCGGCACCGCCACAAGCAGCAGAGCGCCGGCCGCGAGGAGCCCGCACACGACCATCGCGCCCGCGATGAACTGCCACAGCGGCTGCTCGCTGAAAAGAACGACGACCTCGCCGCCGTGAAGCAGGCCGTAGACGAGAGCGGCGAGACCCGCCAGCACCGTGAAGGTCGCCCACGCGGAGAACAGGCCCATGGTGAACTGGCGACCGGTCGGCGACGCTCCCGCGTCTTCAGGAGGAAGCTCATCGGAGACGCTTCCCGAGGCTGCGTGTTCCATGACCTGAGGGTAGTCACGCCATGCGGCATTGCGAAGACGTCACGACCGATGTCGTGAATCCGTGATCATCGCCCTCGGCGGCCCGTCGGCCGGCGGTACGCGGTATGACTGGAAGAGAGCAGGCGAAGCGCGCACGCGTCGCCGTCGACCACGGAAGGAATCATCCATGGCTGTCTCCATCAAAGACCTGGCGATCTCGTCGCCCGACATCCCGGATCTGGCCCGCATCCCCGACGAGTTCGCCAAAGACGGCGGCAACCGCGCCCCTCGACTGGTGATCACGGGCGTCCCCGAAGGCACGGTCGAGCTGACGGTCGTCATGCACGACCCGGATGCGCCCATGCCCCAGGGGTTCACACACTGGGTGCTCCACGGCATCCGCCCTGCCGAGACGGTCGAGGCGACGCCCGCCTCCGGACGTGGCGGCCCCAACAGCACGGGCGAGTCGACTTATGTCGGACCGTATCCGCCGGCCGGGCATGGTGAGCACCACTACTACTTCTGGGTGTACGCGCTGAGCACTGCGGTCGAGGGCGAGCCCGACCGCGAGCGGTTCCTGGCCGATTACGCCGACAGCATCATCGAGCAGGCGCGCTTCGTCGCGACCTACAGCGTCGAGTAGCGGCGAGAGCGAGCGTCACGGGGCCGATCGACCTGCCTACGCGCACGCGGCAGGCGCGCAAGCACCGCGACCACCTGCACTGAGCCCCGCGCCGCGTCGGGCACGCGCGTCAGCCGGCGTCGCCGATCAGGACGGCGGCGGCCTCTTCTGCGGCATCCGCCTGGTGGGCGTCGATGCGCGCGAGCGCCTGGCGTCCGGCGAGGATGGTCGCCGCTGCGACCAGCACCGACGCCGCGGCCACGTAGAACGGCACCGAGGCGTTGAACGCATGCCACAGCAGCGCCGCGAGAGGCGGGGCGGCCGCGCCGCCGAGGAACCGGACGGCGGAGTAGGCGGAGCTGGCGACCGAGCGGGGGAGATCCGTCGCCTCCATGACCGCCTCGGTGAGGAGCGTGTTCATGAGGCCGAGCAGCAGACCGCCCACGATGATGCAGGCGACCAGGGCTGCGGCGTTCTCGACCACGATGCCCGCGACGGCGAGCACGACGGCGAGAAGTGGCAGCACACTGACCATGGCGGTCGTACGGCGCATGCGACGCAGCAGGATCGGGGCGACCCACACGCTGGTGACCGCGAGCGCCACGCCCCAGCCGAAGAAGGTGAGGCCGATGCCCATCGCTCCGAATCCGAGGGGGAACGGCGAGAAGGCGAGCAGCACGAAGAACCCGATGTTGTAGAAGAGGGCGGCGATCGCCAGCACAGCGAGCGCGGGCTGACGGAGCGCGCGCAGGGGAGCGGAGAGCGGGACGGGCGTGCGTGCGGGCTCGCCCCCACGGAGGAGGACGAGGACGGCGATGAAGGCGATCGCCATGAGCGCGACGACGCCGAAGAACGGGCCACGCCAGCTCAGCTCGCCGAGGATGCCGCCCAGCAGCGGGCCGATGGCGATGCCGAGTCCGAGCGCTGCCTCGTAGAGCACGATGGCCGCCGCGCTGCCGCCCGAGGCCGCCCCGACGATCGTTGCGAGCGCCGTGGAGATGAACAGGGCGTTGCCGAGCCCCCATCCGGCACGGAAGCCGATGACGGCATCGACCGACCCCGAGACCGCGCACAGCAGCGAGAAGACGACGATGAGCGCGAGCCCCACCAGAAGAGTGGTCTTCGCGCCGATGCGGCTCGAGATCCAGCTCGTGACGAGCATGGCGAGTCCCGTGACCACCAGGTAGCTCGTGAACAGAAGCTCGGTCTCCACGGGGGAGGCCTCCAGCGACTCCGCGATCGCGGGAAGGATCGGATCGACGAGCCCGATGCCCATGAAGGCCACGACGCACGCGAAGGCGACCGCCCACACCTGCGCCGGCTGTCGCCAGACGTTGACATTCTGCGATTTCATCGATGAGCCTCCGTGGAGTCGTGAGTGGCGTTGATCAGGATGTCGGCTGCGCGGCGGATGGCGGCGCGATCGGCATCGTCGAGGTCGTGGAAGCGCGGGGCGATGGTGGCGCCGAGCAGGTCGTGCCACTCCTTCAGTGCGCGTGCGCCCGCGTCGGTGATCGAGAGCACGCTCGCGCGGGAGTCAGCGGGGTCGGGACTGCGGGAGAGGAGCCCCGCGTCGACCATGTGCGACGTGAGTCGCGTCATGCCCGGCTGGCTGACCCGGCTGAGCCGGGCCAACTCGCCCAGGCGCTGGGGGCCGTGGGTGCTCAGCAGTGACAGCGTGCGCCACTGGGCGGCGGGCGCCTCGTTGCGTGTCTCGAGCGAGGCGATCCGCGTGAGCGTGTGCGCGCCCGTGATCAGTCGCAGCAGATCATCCGCAATATCCATACCAAGAGTATATAACTGCATTAAGCATTTGGCTCGAGTCCTTTGGCAGCGATGAAGGTCAGGTGAGGTCGCGGATGCGCGCGACGAACCCGGCGGGGGCTCCTGCCTGCCGCTCGTACGACGTGGCCAGGATGAGCAGCACTGCCCCCACGGCGGCGAGAGTGATCCACCACGGCATCGAATCGATTCCACGCCCGATCTGCACGGAGAACGCCGACACGTTCTCGATCGGAAGCACGATGACGCCCAGCACGAAAGGGGCTGCCCAGCGCCTGCGCGCCCCGACGAGGATCGCAATGAGCGCCATGACGATCACCAGGATCGCTCGCCACGTGAGCGGGTCTGTGAAGGTCGCGACGATCGATGCGCTCATCGCCACGACCACGCCGGGTGCAAGCAGACGCCAGGAGCCCCGAGCATGTCGCGGCCACGCGTCGAGCGCCTCCCGTGCGGAGTGCCCCTTCGACGGAAGCGCACCGCTTCGCAGATGAAAAGCGCCCGCCGCGAGCAGCGCGAAGCCGAGCGGGAGCGAGAACCACTCGACGCGGAGGTCGCGCGGACTCCACGCCACCACCGCCGTCACGAACGCGAGCGCGAACATGAACCACACCGGAGGAAGGATGCCGTCGTGGGTGCGGCGACGCCACGC
This sequence comes from uncultured Microbacterium sp., assembly GCA_937926065.1. Classification (GTDB taxonomy): domain Bacteria; phylum Actinomycetota; class Actinomycetes; order Actinomycetales; family Microbacteriaceae; genus Microbacterium. Next base: position 637 of record CALANM010000084.1, on the reverse strand, counting down.
GATCGCCGCCACCGCGGCGAGGAGCGTGAGCATGAGGGCCCACATGCCCCAGATCGTCGCCCAGTCCCGATGAATCGCCGTCCATGTGCCGGCGACCAGCCACGTCGCCGCGGGGGCGAGCAGCCACCTTGATGTTCGCGGCGTCAGGTCCGACGTCCGCGCGATCGATGCGCCCGCCGCAGCCGCGAGTGCAGCGCCGGCCAGGCCGCACGCGAGCGCCGGCCAGAACGGGACGGATGTCGCCACATCGGCGCCCAGGCCGATCCGTGCTGCCTGCAGCGGACCGGCCCCGGCAGCGATCACCGCCGCGACGCAGATGGGTGTCCGCATCCGTGCCAGTCGTGCGCCGGGAGCGAGGGGCCGCGCCAGCGCGCACAGCGCGCCGCTCACGACAAGGAGCCCCGTAAAGCGTGCCGATCCGCCGTCGACAGCGAGGGCCGCGAGGCTCGGCAGGAGGGCCAGGGCGAGTCCGGCCGACGCGAGCAGCCGGCCGTCTTGCGCGCGCAGCTCACGGAACAGGCCGACCGCGATCGCGGCGAGTGCCGGCGGCAGGGTGTACGGCTCGACGACGTCGACGCCGGCCATGCGCCAAGCGACCCATACGGCGCCCGTCGCGGCCGCTGCCGCGTACCACCAC
>CALANM010000083.1 GCA_937926065.1 uncultured Microbacterium sp. | reverse complement strand
GCTCCCGCTGAGCCCGCTCCCGGCGTGCCGGCGGCGGCATCCGTCGCCGAGACTCCCACCGTCCCCGTCCCGGCCGAGGTGGCCGTGGCATCCGGCCCGCGCGAGCCGCTGAGCGTTCCGCGCTCGGTGTGGCCGGGGCGTGCCGCCACCGTGCGCCCGGCGCTCAAGGCCGAGCCGCAGCGCGTCGGTCCCTTCACCAAGAGTCAGTGGGCCGGGATCGTCGTCGTCGGCGGTGGCGGCCTGCTCGTGGCGGCCGCGATGGCGGTGCTGTTCGTGCGGGTGCTGCTGTCGATGCCGTTCGGGCAGGACTTCCTCGCGGCGTTCCCCGGTGAATACCACCTGCCCGAGGGCGCACCCGTCGGCTTCCCCGCGTGGCTCGGCTGGCAGCACTTCTTCAATGTGTTCCTGATGGTGCTCATCATCCGGTCGGGTCTCACGATCCGCACCGAGAAGCGCCCGACGGCGTTCTGGGCGCCCCGCAACGACCCGAAGGGCAAGACGAGCCTCACGACCTGGTTCCACCAGTCGCTCGACGTGCTGTGGCTGGTCAACGGCGTCGTGTTCGTCGTGCTGCTGTTCGTGACCGGGCAGTGGATGCGGATCGTGCCGACGTCGTGGGAGGTGTTCCCGAACGCGCTGTCGGCGCTCCTGCAGTACGTGTCGCTGGACTGGCCCACCGAGAACGGCTGGGTCAACTACAACGCACTGCAGCAGCTCGCGTACTTCGCGACGGTGTTCCTCGCGGCTCCGCTCGCGGCCGTCACCGGCTACCGCATGAGCGGCGTGTGGCCCAAGGGCAACGACCGGCTCAACAAGGCGTACCCGGTGGAGTGGGCGCGCAAGGTGCACTTCCCCGTGATGCTGTACTTCGTCGTCTTCATCGCGATCCACGTACTGCTCGTGTTCGCCACCGGCGCCCTTCGGAACCTGAACCACATGTACGCCGCCCAGGGCTCCGTCGACGGTGTCGCGTACGCCGACAACTGGACCGGATTCTGGTTCTTCGTCGCATCGCTCGTCGTCATCGCGGCAGCCTGGATCGCCGCCCGCCCACTCACCCTGGCCCCCATAGCGCGCCTGTTCGGAACCGTCAGCGGACGCTGACGCTCGCAGCGAGGCGAGCGCAGAGCCACGGGGCGAGCGGGCAGAGAGGAAGAGATGTCCGCCAGCTTCGTGTACGACGCGGTCCGCACGCCCTTCGGGCGGTACGGCAAGGCGCTCGCCGGAGTGCGGCCCGACGACCTGGCCGCCGGGGTGCTGTCGGCGCTCGTCGCCCGGCACGACGGCTTCGACCCTGCGCGCATCGACGACGTCTACGTCGGAGCGGCCAACCAGGCGGGGGAGGACAACCGCAACGTCGCCCGCATGGCCGTGCTGCTGGCGGGCTGGCCCACGAGCATCCCCGGGGCGACCGTCAACCGGCTGTGCGGCTCGAGCGTCGAAGCCGTCATCCAGGCCAGCCGCGCGATCGAGGTCGGAGACGCCGACATCATCGTCGCCGGGGGAGTCGAGTCGATGACGCGCGCCCCCTGGGTGCTCCCGAAGCCCGACCGCGGCTTCCCGACCGGCAACGAGACCCTCTTCTCGACCATGCTCGGGTGGCGCATGACCAATCCGCGGATGCCGAAGCAGTGGACGATCGCCCTCGGCGAGTCGGCCGAGCTTCTCGCCGAGCGCTACGACATCTCACGTGAGGAGCAGGACGAGTTCGCCGTGCGCAGCCACCGGCTCGCCGCGGAGGCGTGGGACGCGGGGACCTACGACCGCGAGGTGGTGCCCGTGAAGGGCGTCGACCTCCACCGAGACGAGAACATCCGCCCCGACGCCTCGGCGGAGTCGCTCGCGCCTCTCGCGCCGTCGTTCCGCCCGGACGGAACCGTGACAGCAGGCAACGCGTCGCCGATCACCGACGGCGCCTCCGCGGTGCTCGTCGGCTCCGAGGGCGCGGCATCCGTGCTCGGCGGAGCGGAGCCGCTGGCCCGGATCGTGTCGCGTGCCACGGCGGGCAACGACCCTGACGTGTTCGGCATCGCCCCCGTCGCCGCCGCCGAGGCCGCCCTCGCACGGGCGGGAAAGACGTGGGACGACGTCGATGTCGTGGAGCTCAACGAGGCGTTCGCGTCGCAGAGCCTCGCCTGCCTCCGCCTCTGGCCGGAGCTCGACCCCGCAAAGGTCAACATCCACGGCGGCGCGATCGCGATCGGACACCCGCTCGGTGCCTCGGGCGGCCGCATCATCGGCCACGCGGCACACGAGCTCGCGCGCCGTGGTGGCGGCGTCGCACTCGCCGCGATCTGCATCGGCGTCGGCCAGGGCCTCGCGGTCGTGCTCGAGCGATGACGCCGGCGGAGCGGCATCCGGCATCCGGCATCCGGCAGGGCGGCGCAGACGAGAGCAGGGCGCATCACCTGCGTGACGCGCCCTGCGTGACTCGTGTCCGAAGCGGGGTCAGCCCCGACGGTCAGCGGACGAAGCGGACCTCGACCAGCGTCTCGCCGAGGAACGGCTCGGTGTGCGTCGCCCCGTCGAGGACGAAGCCGTTGCGCGTGTAGAACCGGTGCGCGCGCGGATTGTCCTCCGCGACCCACAGGTACAGCGGCTCGTCCTTCTCGACGACGGCGTCGAAGAGCTTCTGACCCGTGCCGGTGCCGTGGTACTTCGAGAGCAGGTAGATGAAGTAGAGCTCACGGCCGCGCGGAGCGTCGCGATCGCGCGCCGGGCCGGAGCCGGCGAATCCGATGATCTCGCCGTTCACGAGAGCGGCGACCATCTTGAACTCGGGGCCCTGGAGGGCCCAGTGGGTCCACAGCTCGGCCAGGCGCTTGGGAGACACGTTCTCGAGGGCGGCGGTGCTGATGAGGTGGTCGTAGGTCTCGTGCCAGCAGGTGGCGTGCACACGACCGAGGGCTTCGGCATCCACGTCTCGAACGGGACGGACGACGATGTCGGTCTGCAGTTCGGCTTCCATGGGGTGACTCTACGTGCAGGCGGTTTGAACACGAAATCGTAATCGACCGCGAATATTCGACGGCCGGCGTCTGTAGGGATCGCACAATGGATTTCGCAGACCACCGGGCGACATCGCTAGCATCACGGCTCGTGAATGTGTGGTGGCGGACCCTCCTGACGATCATGCGCGCGAAAGCCCAGCTGCGGCGTCGCGGGCCCATCCCGCCGTCGTCGGTCGGCCGCGTGCGACTGCGCACGCTCCCGACCGACATCGACTTCCTCGGGCACATGAACAACGGCCGGTACGCGTCGCTGTTCGACCTCGGCCGGTTCGACCTGCTGATCCGCACGGGCATCTGGGACGCGATGAACGCGCAGGGCTGGTACGCGGTCGTCGCGAGTGAGACGGTGACGTTCCGCAAGTCGCTGCAGCTGTGGCAGCGCTTCACCGTCGAGTCGCGGCTGTACGGGCACGACGACAAGGCGGTGTACCAGATCCACCGTGCCGTCGTCGATGGCGAGATCTACGCCGAGATGATCGTGCGGGCCCGGTTCCTGCGTCGTTCGGGCGGCGTCGTCAACACGGAGGAGCTGTTCCAGGCCCTCCACCGCCCCGACGACCTTCCGCCCCTGCCCACGTGGGTGGTCGACTGGGCCGCCGGCTCCGCGCTCCCCTCGACCAAGGCGCCCGCTCCCAGCACCTGGGACTGACGCGCACCCGCGTCGGGGGTCGTCCCGCGGCGGGGAAGGCTATGCGGCGAACGCGTCGGCGAGGGCCTCCCGGACGACGCGGATGCTGGGACGCTCCACATCGGAGTGACGCACGGCCGTGAAGATCTCGCGCACCGGGCGCCCCGGCAGATCGGTCAGGGTCACGGGCGGGCGCTGACCGGCCCACAGCAGGTCGGGGAGCATGCCCACGGCGTGACCGGCGGCGATCAGCTGCACGTGTGCGGCGAGGTCCGCCAGCTCGAACCGCACGTCGGGCTCGAACCCCGCGGCGCGGCACTGCTGCACGGCCCATTCGCGGGCGGCCGTCCCTCGCGGCTCCATGACCCATGCCCGCCCGGCGAGCGAGGAGAGGTCTCCGACAGCGGATGCCGAGGCGATGCGCACCGGGTCGGTGCCGAGCACGGTGCGGTCGAGCTCGACGCGGTGTGCGCGGGTGTGGCCGGGATACTGCTCCGCGATGACCAGGTCGTAGCCGCGCGCGGACAGCTCGAAGAGGCCTTCTTCGGGTGGCGTCTCAGCCACCTCCACCCTGAGCTCGGGCGACCGCTCGGCCAGCAGCGTCAGGGCGGTGGGCACAAGGGCGCGTGCGGCGGTCTGCAGCACCGCGACGCGCACGGGGGCGATGCCGGGTCGGAGCGTCTCGAGCTCGGCGCGCACCTGCTCGTCGAGGGCGAGCGCGCGGGCGGCATGCGCGGCGAGGGCCAGGCCGTGCTCGGTGAGTCGCACGCGCCGACCGTCAGGCACGAGAAGCGGGACCCCCGCGTCGCGCTCCAGCTGGGCGAGCTGCTGGGAGATGGTGGACGGGCTGTACGACAAGGCCTCGGCGACCGCCGACAGCGTTCCGCGCAGGGCCAGCTCATGCAGAAGACGAAGGCGTCGCAGCTCGAACACGTGTCCCCCTGATCCTTCGAAGGAGTCGAACGATATCGATCGTAGATGGTCGCTATTCTCGACGCGTCGTCTGACGCACCCTGGACGTGTGCAGCGACGAGAGGTGCAGGCTGGACCCAGGGCGGAGGGACCGACGATGACGGAGGACGCCACGACCACACCCGATCCCGCAGATCTCGCGGGTCGGGCCGTCGCGCTCGCGCGCCGGTGGGTCACCGAGGCGGCGACGGCGGATGTCGACGCGTCAGCGCAGCGGCTCGCGGGGGTGCTGAAAGACCCGAACGGCCTCCCCTTCACGATCGGCTTCGTCGACGGCGTCATGCGCCCCGAGAGCCTCACGGCGGCGGCGACCAATCTCCACCGGGTCGCGCCGCTCGCGCCCGCGTTCCTCCCCTGGTACCTGCGCGGGGCCGTGCGCCTCGGCGGCGCG
>CALANM010000082.1 GCA_937926065.1 uncultured Microbacterium sp. | reverse complement strand
GCCCCGCCCGCCGACCTTCGTGCTGTTCACGACCGGCTTCCTCGACCAGGGGTACCGCCGCTTCATCCAGCGTCGCCTGCGCGAGATCTTCGGCTTCGAGGGAACGCCGATCATCACCAACATGCGCGTGCGGGAGCGCCGCCAGCGCTGACCGGCATCCGCGCCCGAATGACCGAGCCGCCACGTCCTGAGGGAGCGTGGCGGCTCGGCTTTGCGCGGCTTCTCGTGGGGGAGCTTCGCGTCCGGCGTCAGTCGTCCTCGGCGCCGAGGGTGCCGAGGTACAGACCGATCACCTGCGGATCGTTGAGCAGCTCACGGCCGGTGCCGTGGTACGCGTCGCGTCCCTGGTCGAGCACGTAGCCGCGGTCGCAGATCTGCAGGCAGCGACGCGCGTTCTGCTCGACCATGATGGTCGTCACGCCGGCCTTGTTGATGTCGGAGACGCGCAGGAACGCGTCGTCCTGGCGGACGGGCGACAGGCCCGCCGACGGCTCGTCGAGCAGCAGCACCGACGGGTCCATCATGAGGGCGCGGCTCATCGCCACCATCTGACGCTCACCGCCCGACAGCGATCCCGCGCGCTGCTTGAGGCGCTTGCCCAGCTCGGCGAAGATGCCCGTGACGAACTCGAGGCGCTCGGCGTAGATCTTGGGGTTCTGGTAGAGCCCCATCTGCAGGTTCTCCTCGATCGACAGCGACGGGAACACGTTGTTCGTCTGCGGGACGAACGCGACACCGCGCTGCACGAGCTTGTCGGCCTTGAGCCCGACGATCGACTCGCCGTTGACGGTGATGTCGCCGCTGCGCACCTTCACGAGACCGAAGATCGACTTCAGCAGCGTCGACTTGCCGGCGCCGTTCGGGCCGATGATGCCGATCAGCTCGCCTTTGCGGGCGACCAGGCTGGCGTTGTTGATGATGTTGATGCCGGGCAGGTAGCCGGCGACGAGGTCGGTCACCTGCACGACGATGTCGTCGGCGGCGATCGCGGCGGCGCCGCCCGGCGCTGAGCTGGGCGCGGCTGAGGCGCCCGTCGAGGGACCGGTCACTTGTTCTCCTCCTCCGCGTCGGCGATCGAGGCGGCTTCCTCTTCTTTGATCTCGTCGAGCAGCTCACGGGCCGATTCGTCGAGCGTTCCCGAGATGCGGCCGGTGACGACGCCGAGGTCGACGTCCTGGTGGCTTCCGAGGTAGGCGTCGATGACCGCCTGGTCCTGCATGACGGTGTCCGGCGGACCCTCCGCGACGACCCTGCCCTCCGCCATCACGACGACCCAGTCCGCGATGTGGCGCACCATGTGCATGTCGTGCTCGACGAACAGCACCGTGACGCCCAGATCCTTCAGGTCCAGTATGTGGTCGAGCAGCGACTGCGTCAGCGCCGGGTTCACACCCGCCATCGGCTCGTCGAGCATGACCAGCTGCGGGTCGCTCATGAGGGCGCGCGCCATCTCGAGGAGCTTGCGCTGACCGCCCGAGAGGGATGCCGCGAAGTCCTGCTCCTTGGCATCCAGCTTGAAGCGCTTGAGCAGGCCTCGTGCCTTCTCCTCGTTCTCCTTCTCCTGAACACGCCAGAAGCCGGGGATGAACGACTGCAAGAACTTCTCGCCGCGCTGACGGGGCGCTCCGAGCTTCATGTTCTCGAGCACCGTCAACAGGGAGAGCGCCTTGGTGAGCTGGAAGGTGCGCACCTGACCCATCCGGGCCACCTTGAAGGCAGGGATGCCGGCGAGGCTCTTCCCGTCGTACGACCACGACCCCGAGTTGGGCTTGTCGAAGCCGCACAGCAGGTTGAACAGCGTCGTCTTGCCGGCGCCGTTCGGGCCGATGAGGGCCGTGATCGCGTTGCGCGGGATCTCGAGGTGCTCGACGTCGACCGCGGTCAGGCCGCCGAACTGTCGTGTGACGCCGTCGATCACCATGATCGGGTCGACCTTCGCGATGCCCGGGACGGGGTCGCCCTTGGCCAGGCCGGTCGTCTTGGGCCGGCGAATGCTGCCGGTCACGGGAGCGGGCTCGGCCGCGCCGGTGCCGGGGAACTCATCACTTGACAAAGGTCATCTCCCTCTTGTCGCCGAGGATGCCCTGCGGCCTGAAGATCACGAGGAGCATGAGCGCCACGCCCACGAGGATGTAGCGGAGCGTGCCCGCCTGGATCGCGGTGATCGGCAGCCAGCCGGCCTGCGCCATCTGGGGGAGCAGGTTGCCGAGGAGAGCGATCACCATCCAGAAGATGACGGCGCCCAGCGACGGTCCGAAGATCGTCGACGCGCCGCCGAGCAGCAGGATCGTCCACAGGAAGAAGGTCAGCGCGGTCGTGTAGCTCGACGGGATCACCGCCGACGGCAGCACGTAGACGATGCCGCCGAGCGCTCCGATGACACCGCCGACGATGAGCGCCTGCATCTTGTATGCGAACACGTTCTTGCCGAGTGAGCGGACCGCGTCTTCGTCTTCACGGATGCCTTTGAGCACCCGTCCCCACGGGCTGCGCATGAGCGACCAGACGACGAAGATCGACAGCGCCAGCACGATGAGGCCGAACACGATGATCCACAGCTGCTGCGGCGAGTACTGCCAGGGTCCGAATCCGTAGCGGTCGCCGGCGGGGAGCGGCGGGAACGGGTTGGCCGACTGGAAGCTGCCGTTGTAGTTGCCGAGTCCGTCGGCGGAGTTCGTCCACTCGTCGAACACCTGCGTCGTGAACAGGAGGCGGACGATCTCCGCGGCCGCGATGGTCACGATGGCGAGGTAGTCCGCGCGCAGCCGCAGGGTCGGGACGCCGAGGACGACGGCGAACACGACCGCCAGCAGCAGGCCGACGAGCATCGCCAGGTACCAGGGGAGCCCGAAGGTGAGGATCGAGATCGCGTAGCCGTAGCCGCCGAGGGCCATGAAGCCTGCCATGCCGAAGTTGAGCAGGCCGGCGTAGCCGAAGTGCACGGCGAGACCGGTGGCCGCCAGCGCGTAGGCGATCGTGACGGGGCTCAGCAGGTAGCTGAGCGTGTTGTTGAAGATTGCACCCCAATCCATGGCGATCACCCCAGCCTTTCTTTACGACCGAGCAGACCTTGAGGTCGCACGAGCAGGATCAGGATCAGAACCACCAGTGCGCCCGCGTACTTGAGGTCCGACGGGATCCAGAGCGTCGACGTCTCGACGACGATTCCGACGATCAGCGCGCCCAGGAGCGCTCCGAACGCGGTGCCGAGGCCGCCGAGCGTGATGGCGGCGAAGATGAGCAGCAGCATCTGGGTGCCCATGTCCCACCGCACGCCGGGACGGAAGTAGGCCCACAGGATGCCGGACACGGCGGCGAGCGTGGCCGCCAGCACCCACACGATGCGGATGACACGGTCGACGTTGATGCCGGATGCCGATGCGAGCTGCGGGTTGTCGGAGATCGCGCGCGTCGCCTTTCCGATGCGAGTGCGCAGGAGGAAGAAGGCGACGGCCAGGATCACGACGACGCTGACGCCCATGCTGACGAGGTCGATGTACGACAGCGAGATCGGTCCGAACTGGATGGGCTCGGGGCTCGCGCCGGGAAGCTGCGACGTGGAGCCGCCGACGACGAACTGGAAGGTGTAGCGCAGCGCCAGCGAGAGGCCGATGCTCACGATCATGACCTGGACGATGCCCAGGCCCCTGCGCCGCAGCGGGCGCCACACGCCCGCGTCGAGTCCGAGGCCCAGCCCCGCGCCCAGCGCGATCGCGATGATGATCGCGAGCCACAGCGGGAGGCCGAACGTGCTCGTGGCGATCATCGTTACCAGGGCGCCCCACGTCACCATCTCGCCGTGCGAGAAGTTCGACAGGCCCGTCGTGCCGAAGATGAGCGCCGCTCCCATCGCGGCCAGCGCCAGCAGGAGCCCGAAGTTGAGGCCGTTCACGAGGCGGATCATCAGCTGATCGACGAACGACTGCGTCACGCGCTGGCCCTCGCCGAGGAACAGGTTGACGATCTTCGTCTTCGTCAGGCCGAACTCCACCTCGAACGACCCCGTCGTACCCGACACGGGCTGGAGGTCTTCCGGCAGCTGCGCAGGGTCGACGATGACGCCCTCGGGCAGGGTGTTCTCGTCGATGACGAGCGTGTAGGTCTCCTTCGCCGGCACGTACAGGCGCCAGCGGCCTTCGGCGTCCGTGATCGTCGATCCCTCGAAGCCGCCGCCGGAGATCGACATCGTGACATCGGGCACGGGCTCGTCGTCGAAGGTGATCACGCCGCCGAAGTAGAAGTCGGTCTTCTCCTGATCTCCGCCGGGGGTCTCGGGAGCAGCGGCATGCGCGGCGCCAGGACTGCTGAGGATCAGCAGCACCGCAGCGAGCACGGCCCCCAGGATCAGCACAGCCCACCTGAGGGGTCGGCGTGCGGTGATGGTCGTGGGACTCAAAGGTTCCTCCAGTCCAGCGCACCTGTCGGGTGATGCGGTCGCATCTTCGTTGATGAACGACGGTACGAGCGTAATGTGTCGGCGTTGTTTCGCCTACGGATCGATCCGAAGCCGGAATGAAACCGTACCCCGACGAATTAGAATCAAGGAGCCCGTAAGACGCAGGAGAGCCACATGGTGCAAAACGACCCGTTCGGTTTCGTCGGATTGACGTATGACGACATCCTGCTGCTGCCAGGGCACACCGACGTCATCCCTTCTGAGGCCGACACCTCGTCGCGCGTGACGCGCCGCATCACGGTGGCGACTCCGCTGCTGTCGGCGGCGATGGACACCGTCACCGAGGCGCGCCTGGCGATCGCGATCGCGCGGGAGGGCGGGCTCGGCATCCTGCACCGCAACGCCTCCATCGAGGAGCAGGCGGCGATGGTCGACCGCGTCAAGCGCAGCGAGTCGGGCATGATCACCGACCCGATCACGACGACGCCCGACGCGACGATCGAAGAGGTCGACTCGCTGTGCGCCCAGTACCGCATCTCCGGACTCCCCGTCGTCGACGAGGAGGGCCGTCTGGTCGGCATCATCACCAACCGCGACATGCGGTTCGTGTCGGGCTTCGAGCGCCAGACGACCAAGGTGCGCGACGTCATGACGAGCGAGGGTCTCGTGACCGGGCGCGTCGGCATCGGCGCCAACGAGGTCATCGCACTGTTCGCACAGCACCGCGTCGAGAAGCTGCCGCTCATCGACGACGACGGCAAGCTCGCGGGCCTCATCACGATCAAGGACTTCGACAAGAGCGAGAAGTA
>CALANM010000081.1 GCA_937926065.1 uncultured Microbacterium sp. | reverse complement strand
CGACGAGCTCGTCGAGATCGGCGCGATGGCGGGCCTCCTCGGCGCCGTCGATCGCCAGTGGCTCGTGACCCCGTCGGGTGAGCGCTGGCTCGGCACCAAGACCGTCACCCGGTGGCACGAAGTCGCCCAGCGGCTCCGGGCCTCCCTTCCCGCATCGCTGCGCACTCCGGAGGGCGGCTGGATGCCGGCATCCGGCTGGACCGCCGCACACCCGTTCGACCCGTCGTGGCCGGCCCGCGCCGAACGCCTGCGCGCCCTCTTCCGCCGTTGGGCTCTCGTCGGTCCCGACGGCGTGCCGCCCACATGGGCGCAGCGTCTCGCCGCAGGCGCGGATGCCGACGACGCGGCCCTGCAGGCACTGCTGCCGCCGGAGGTCGACCGCGTCTTCCTGCAGAACGACCTCACCGCGATCGCTCCGGGGCCCCTCGACCCTCAGCTCGACATCCGGCTGCGCTCGATGGCCCTGCGGGAGTCGCGCGCGCAGGCATCGACGTATCGGTTCACAGCGGAGAGCATCACGAACGCGCTGATGACCGGCGAGACCGCCGAGTCGCTGCGCGAGTTCCTCACCTCACTGTCGCTCACCGGGCTGCCTCAGCCGCTCGCGTACGAGATCGAGCGCAGCGCCCGCCGCCACGGCAGCGTGCAGGTCGGCCCCGACTGGCAGGGCAACACCCGCGTCACGGCCTCCGATCCGTCGCTGCTCCAGGCGATCGCCGTCGACCAGGCGCTGCGCCCCCTCGGACTCATCGAGGAGGGCGACGCTCTCCTCACCCGCAGCAGCCCCGAGACGACGTTCTGGCTGCTCGCCGACGCCCGCTACCCCGTCGCCGCCGTCGACGCCGACGGCAACAGGCGGTCGCTCGGCCGCGGACACCTCGCGCCGGAGCCCCCGGCATCCGAAGACCGCGACGTCTACGGGCCGCTGCGGGCACGCCTCCGCACGGCGCACGCGACGGATGCCGACTCCGCCTGGCTCGGCAGAGAGCTGGAGCAGGCTGTGCGCGCGCGGGCGGTGCTGACGATCGTCGTGCGCATGCCCGACGGCAGCGAACGCGAGGTCACCCTCGAGGCGACGGGCCTCGGCGGCGGACGGCTGCGCGGGCTCGACCGGGTCGCCGACGTGGAACGCACGCTGCCGGTGTCGAGTATCGCCAGCGTGCGTCCTGCCTGAAGCCTGGCAACTAGACTGGACCGCTATGGCTGACGGTCCCCTCATCGTTCAAAGCGACCGCACGGTGCTCCTCGAAGTCGCGCACCCCGACGCGGAGAACGCGCGACATGAACTCGCGATCTTCGCCGAGCTCGAGCGCGCCCCCGAGCACATCCACACCTACCGCATCACGCGGCTCGGCCTGTGGAACGCGCGCGCCGCCGGACACGACGCCGACGCGATGCTCGAGACCCTCGACAAGTGGTCGCGGTTCCCCGTGCCGGCATCGGTCGCCATCGACATCCGCGAGACCGTCGGCCGCTACGGCCGCCTCGTGATCGAGCGCGACGACGAGGGCGCGCTGATCCTCCGGTCGACCGACCAGGCCGTGCTGGCGGAGGTCTCGAAGAACAAGCGCATCCAGCCGCTGCTGATCGCTCATCCCGCCCCGAACATCTTCGTGATCGATGCATGGGCGCGCGGACACATCAAGCAGGAGCTGCTGAAGATCGGCTGGCCCGCCGAAGACCATGCCGGCTACACCCCCGGCACTCCGCACGAGATCGAGCTGCACGAAGACGGCTGGACCCTCCGCCCCTACCAGCGCAAGGCCGTCGACACGTTCAGCGAGGGCGGCTCCGGCGTGGTCGTGCTCCCCTGTGGTGCGGGAAAGACGCTCGTGGGCGCCGCGGCCATGGCCGACACGAAGACCACGACCCTCATCCTCGTGACGAACACGGTCAGCGCGCGGCAGTGGCGCGACGAGCTGCTCAAGCGCACGAGCCTCACTCCTGAGGAGATCGGCGAGTACTCCGGTCAGGCCAAGGAGATCAAGCCCGTCACGATCGCGACCTACCAGATCCTGACGGCCAAACGGAAGGGCGAGTACGCGCATCTGGCCCTCCTCGATGCCCTCGACTGGGGCCTCATCGTGTACGACGAGGTTCACCTGCTTCCCGCGCCCGTCTTCAAGCTCACCGCCGATCTGCAGGCTCGCCGCCGGCTCGGGCTCACCGCCACCCTCGTGCGCGAGGACGGCCGCGAAGGTGACGTGTTCAGCCTCATCGGGCCCAAGCGGTTCGACGCCCCGTGGAAGGAGATCGAGGCGCAGGGCTTCATCTCCCCCGCCATCTGCTACGAAGTGCGCGTCGACCTGCCGGCATCCGACCGACTCGAATACGCGGCTGCCGCCGACGACGAGCGCTACCGCCTCGCCGCGACCGCCCCGGCCAAGATCGACGTCGTGCGCGACCTCGTCGCCAAGCACCGCGGAGAGCAGATCCTGGTGATCGGCCAGTACCTCGACCAGATCGACGTGATCGCGCAGGCCCTCGACGCACCGCAGATCACCGGCTCGACGCCCGTCGACGAGCGCGAACAGCTCTACAACGGCTTCCGCGAGGGCCGCATCCCCGTGCTTGTCGTCTCGAAGGTAGCGAACTTCTCGATCGATCTGCCCGAGGCGTCGGTGGCCATCCAGGTGTCAGGCTCGTTCGGCTCCCGCCAGGAGGAGGCACAGCGCCTCGGGCGCCTGCTGCGTCCCAAGACGAGCGGCCACACCGCGAGCTTCTACACCCTCATTGCGCGCGACACCGTCGACCAGGACTTCGCGCAGAACCGTCAGCGATTCCTCGCGGAGCAGGGCTACAGCTACACGATCCTCGACGCCGACCAGCTCGCCGCCGCCTGAAGCCCGCCGTCAGTCCGCGGGCGGGGCGGAAGGCTGCGGAGTCGGCGACATGGGCTGCCGCTGCCACGCCGGGGGAATCGGCGCGTACGGGGCGGGCGGCGGCACCACGGGCGGCGTCACGATGACGGTGCGGCCCAGGCGGCGCGTGCGGAAGAGCCACTCGATGACGCCGCAGTAGGCGCCGATCAACGCGATCGACTGCACGAACCCGATCCAGCCCGGGGAGCTGTCGTTGACGTCGGCGAGTCCCCAGAGGGCGAGCATGAACGCCATCAGGTTGTTGACGACGTGCAGCGCGATCGCCGCCTCGAGCCCGCCGGTGCGCCACGAGAGCCACCCGGCCGCGACGGCGAAGACGCCGACGCTGAGCTGTCCGACCGGGTCGTACAGGTGGCCGAGCACGAAGAGCGGCACCGGGAGCAGGATCGCGAACAGCGGATGCCGCAGCCACCGGCCGATGGCCTGCATGAGGTATCCGCGGAACACGTACTCCTCGGCGGCGGACTGCAGCGGAACGAGCAGCAGCAGCACGACGAACGAGATCCAGAACGCCGGGTTCGCCTCGGGCGCGACCACATCGACGATCTCCTCCTCGACGGGGACGACCACCAGTACGGCGCTCAGGACGACGGCGACGCCGACGGCGGCCGCGGCGCACAGCAGCATCCAGCCCCACCTGAGGCGTCCTGCCGCCGACGATGCGAATCCCGCCTTGGGGCCGTTGATGAGCCGCGACGCGAGCAGGTACGACGGGAGCATCACGACGATGCTGAGCAGGAGGATCGCCAGCAGGAGCGGATTGGTGAGGTCGAAGGCCACTTGCGTGTCGAGCGACAGGAACTGCTCGGCGATCGCCGGATCGGCGAGCGCGAGGACGATGGTGACGCCGATGATGATGACGGTGAACGCGATGTAGAAGCCGACACCGACGAGGCCCGTGACCAGCGGGGTCCACCACCCGTAGCGCTTGCGCGCGAACACGAGCCGGTGGAACGCGAGGCCGCCCTGCGTCGCGTCGGCCGGCAGCGGCGGCGGCGCCGCAGGCGCGTACTGCGGCGGGGCGG
>CALANM010000080.1 GCA_937926065.1 uncultured Microbacterium sp. | reverse complement strand
GGAGCCGCCTGCCAGTGGACGAGCCGGGCGGAACGTGCGCGGTGACCGGGCCGCCGGGGGTGGGCACGCTGACATCCGCGCCCAGCGCCGCCTCCCACGGTGAGATGGGAAGGTCCGTTTCGATGTCCGCGCCGCTGAGCCGGTACCGCTTGCTGTCCTTCACGCGCAGCGTGACCAGCAGGTCCCCGTCCTGTCCGTCGGCGCCCGCTCCGCCTGCGCCCGCGATCCGCAGCCGCTGCCCGTCGACAGCGCCCGCTGGGATGTCGATGGTGTACTCCTGCGCGCCACCGTACGGCGACGCGACCTGCACGGTGCGCCGCCCGCCCCGGTAGGCCTCCTCGACGGTTATCTCCAGCTCCGCGGTGTGGTCGGCGCCGCGACCGAAACCACCGAAGCCGCCCCCGAACAGGTCCTCCCAGTTCACGCTCTGCGCGCCGCCCGCGCTCCACGTGTATCGGGTGCCGCCGCTGCGGCGCGGCTGCTCGGAGGAGCGAGCCGCGTCCGCGGCGGCGTACTGCCGGAAGTTCTCACCGAACCGGTCGTACTGTGCGCGGGTTTCCGGGTCCGACAGCACATCGTGGGCTTCACTGATCCGTTTGAAGGTATCCTCCGCCCCCGGGGTCCTGTTGACGTCCGGGTGGAACTTGCGGGCCTTCTCCCGGTAGGCGCGGCGAATCTCCTTCTGATCCGCCGACCGGGAGACCCCCAGCACGCTGTAGAGATCCTCCGCCATCTCCTACTCCTCATCCGGCCTGCGGGTGACCACGACCGCAGCCGGTCGCAGCATCCGCTCAGGCGTTCCGAACCCGGGGCGAGTGACGGCGAGGATGCTTCGCGGCGGGACGCTGGCATCCTCGACGACCGAGACCGCCTCGTGCAGCTGCGGGTCGAACTCCGCACCGTCGATGACGATCTCGGGGTACCCGAGTGCGCGCAACGCATCAGCGGCCTGCGCCCGGACGGCCTGCATGCCATCCAGAACGCCCTCGTCAAGGTCCACCCCGAAGCTGAGCGCCCGGTCCAGCGCGTCGACGACGGGCAAGAAGGCTTTGGCGGTGTGCTGCCGCTCCTGCTCGCGGACGGTCTGGATCTCGCGCGCCATCCGTTTGCGGAGGTTGTCGTAGTCCGCCGCCGTCCGGCGCCACCGGTCGTCGGCCGTCTCCAACTGGGCGGCGAGCGCTGCTTGCGCGGCGCGGATCTCCTCCGGGGATACGTCGGTGAGGTCGTCGTTCAGCAGGTCCACGGCCCGCGTGTCCTCGTTCTGCTCCTCGACCATCGCGATCCTCCCTCCGTGCTACTTGTCGAATTCGGCGTCGACGACGTCGTCTTCGTCGTCGTGAGCGGGCTGCTCAGCGTGGCTGGCGTTCGCGCGGGCCGCAGCAAGGGACTGCGCAACCTGCAGCAGCTCGCCGGTGCGCTCTTTCGCTTCCTGCTCGCCGACGTTGTTCTGCACTGCCTCGCGGGCCTGCGTGATGAGCAGCTCCGCGCGGGCACGCTCGTGCTGCGGTGCAGCGTCGCCGAGCTCACGCAGTGCCCGCTCGACCTGGTAGGCGGCGGAGTCCAGCTCGTTGCGGGCATCCACGGCCCGCCGCAGCGCCTGGTCGTCCGCGCGGTGCTGCTCGGCTTCCTTGATCATCCGGTCGATCTCACCCTGGTCCAGGTTCGAGGTACCGCTGATGGTGATCCCTTGCTCGGTGCCGGTGTCCTTGTCTTTCGCGGTGACGTTCAGGATGCCGTTCGCGTCGATGTCGAAGGTGACCTCCACCTGCGCTTCACCACGAGGCGCCGGACGGATGCCCGTCAGCTGGAACCGGCCGAGCACCCGGTTGTCCGCGGCGTTCTCCCGCTCACCTTGCAAGACGACGATCTCCACCGACGGCTGGTTGTCCTCCGCCGTGGAGAACACCTCGCTGCGACGGGCGGGAATGGTGGTGTTGCGCTCGATGATCTTCGTCATCACACCGCCACGGGTCTCCACACCCAGCGACAGCGGGGTGACATCCAGCAGCAGCACGTCATCGACGTCGCCCTTGAGGACGCCGGCCTGAATGGCGGCGCCGACAGCAACCACCTCGTCGGGGTTGACAGTCATGTTGGGCTCTTTGCCGCCGGTGAGCTTCTTCACCAGCGCCTGCACGGCGGGGATGCGGGTGGAGCCGCCGACGAGGATC
This sequence comes from uncultured Microbacterium sp., assembly GCA_937926065.1. GTDB lineage: Bacteria > Actinomycetota > Actinomycetes > Actinomycetales > Microbacteriaceae > Microbacterium. Next base: position 1,952 of record CALANM010000080.1, on the reverse strand, counting down.
ACCTCGTCGATGTCGTTCTCAGTCACCTTCGCATCAGTCATCGCCTGACGCACCGGGCCCAGGCAGCGTTCCACCAGGTCGGCGGTGAGGTCCTCAAACTTAGCCCGCTTGACCGTCATCGTGAGGTGCTTCGGCCCGCTGGCGTCGGCGGTGATGAACGGCAGGCTCACCTGCGTCTGGCTGACCGAGCTGAGTTCGACCTTGGCCTTCTCAGCAGCTTCGAACAGCCGCTGCAGCGCCTGCGGGTCGTTACGCAGGTCGATACCGTTCTCGCTCTTGAACTCGTCGGCGAGATAGTCCACCAAGCGGCGGTCGAAATCATCCCCGCCCAGGTGGGTGTCACCAGCGGTGGAGCGGACCTCGACCACCCCGTCGCCCACGTCGAGCAGGCTGACATCGAACGTGCCGCCGCCCAGGTCGAACACCAGGATGGTCTCGTGGTTCTTCTTGTCCATTCCGTACGCCAGTGCGGCGGCGGTCGGCTCGTTGATGATGCGCAGCACCTCGAGCCCGGCGATGCGGCCGGCGTCCTTCGTCGCAGTCCGCTGCGCATCATTGAAGTATGCCGGAACAGTGATAACAGCTTCGGTCACTTTCTCGCCCAGAAACTTGCTGGCGTCGTCGACGAGCTTGCGCAGCACCTGCGCGCTGATCTCCTCCGGCGCATAGAGCTTCCCGCGGATGTTGAACCGAGCCTCGCCACTTGGTCCTTCCACGACGTCGAACCCGACCGCGTGGGCTTCCTCCTTGATCTCGTCGAAGGACCGGCCGATGAACCGCTTGGCGGACGTGATGGTGCCCTTCGGGTTGAGGATGCTCTGCCGGCGGGCCAGCTGCCCCACCAGCCGTTCACCGTCCTCGGTGAAAGCGACCACGGACGGGGTAGTGCGGGCGCCTTCCGCGTTGGGGATCACTTTCTCCTCACCAGCCTCCCAGACGGCAATGACGGAGTTCGTGGTTCCGAGGTCGATTCCTACTGCCTTGGCCATGTCGAGCTTCCTTTCGATTGAGGTGAGCGCCCGGTTTCCGAGCCGCCGAAGCGGGCGCCGCACGGTTCTCATTGGAGGTGAAACACCTAGATCTCGCTGTCCTTGTGTACGGGGCGCAAACGCCTCCTGGAACGTCTTCGAGTTCAAGCGCCTCGCGATGACACACCAGCTTCGCCCTCAAGGTCTCATCGTGGACCGCTGTTCAGTGCTTTTCAAGCAAGCGAGCTGGAAGAAGGCGCTCGAACAACCTCAGCGCTCCCTGAGCGCGTCGACTGCTACCTCTGATCTCTTGCCGCCCTAACTAGGGCGGCCCCCTTTGCGCTACGATCCGAGCCCCAGACCGAAACAGGAGGATCAAGACACGAAAGGCTTGAGAATGCTTCCTCAACACCGCTCCGAGTTGCCGTTGCAGGAGGCGCTCGCCCAGCTCGCGGAGGCTGTGGCCCATCTGGGCATCGACGACGGCACCCATCTCATCCTTGCCACCCCGAGGCGGCAGCTGACGGTGAGCGTGCCGCTGCGCCGTGACGACGGCACCGTGGCCGTGTACACCGGCCACCGTGTCCAGCACAGCCTGACCCGCGGCCCGGCAAAGGGCGGGCTGCGGTACAGCGCAACGGTGAACCTCGACGAGGTGCGAGCACTAGCAATGTGGATGACCTGGAAATGCGCGGTCGTCAACGTCCCCTACGGCGGCGCGAAGGGCGGTCTGACACTGGACCCGGCAACGCTGTCTTCAGCGGAGCTGGAGCGAGCCACCCGCCGCTACACGAACGAGATCCTCCCACTGATTGGGCCCGACATCGACATCCCCGCACCCGACCTGGGCACAGACGAGCGCACGATGGCGTGGGTGATGGACACCTACTCCGTGCACGCCGGGCATGCTGTCCCGGGGGTCGTGACAGGGAAACCGGTCGCTCTGGGCGGGTCACTGGGCCGCGCGCAGTCCACATCACTGGG
>CALANM010000079.1 GCA_937926065.1 uncultured Microbacterium sp. | reverse complement strand
GGCGGGCTTGCGCCACGGCACCAGGGATCCGCGCGCCTCGCCGAAGCTCACCATCCCTCGCCGCTCGTTGAGTGTGGCCGCGTACAGCGAGAGGCCGGCCTTCCCGGGCGCGACCGCTGCGGCGCGATGAAGATCCACTTCGGTGAGCGGCGAGCGCCCGAGACGCACGGCCTCCTTCGCCGTGAAGGTGCGGCTGCGCAGTTCCGGGTGCAGCCGCGCGACGATGGCGCGCTCGGCGCGCGAGGCGGTGACGATGAGGTCGAAGCCGTCGAGGGCATCGGGATCGACGAGCCGGGGGCGATGCTCTTCGGCGAAAGACCGCCCGTAGTCCGTGCCGGACACCAGGTCGGTCACCGTCGGGCACAGGTGACGAGAACGCGTCGCTTCCGTTCCGCGGCTGGTCGTGGACCATTGCTTCTCGGCGACTGCGCCGGAGCCGGGCTCGGTGAGCACGTACTCCATGAGCGGGGAGCGGCACACGTTCGCTGCGCACAGCACCAGCAGGGAGTCAGTCACGCAGCCTCCTCGATCGGTGCTGATTGCCCCCACCCTATCGGGGCGCGGTGCGCCACCGACCGCAGAACGACGCCGAGCCGACGGCACGCTCCGGCGGACTCAGCCGGTAGGAGAGGATGAGGCCATGACGACAGCCCTGTTCGCCCATCCCGGCGCCGAGCTCTTCGGGTCGGACCGCATGGTCATCGAGAGCGTCGCGGGCTCGGTCGCGGCGGGCCTTCGCACAGTGGTTGCACTGCCGTCGACCGGGCCGCTTGTCGACGACCTCCGGCGCGCGGGAGCGGAGGTCGTCATCGTCCCGATGCTCGTGCTGCGCAAGGCGCTGCTGAAGCCACGGGGCTGGGGGACGCTCATCCGCGACACGCTCCGGGGCTGGGGGTCTGCACGACGTCTGCTGCGGAAGGTCCGTCCCGACGTCGTGTACGTGAACACGATCACGATCCCGCAGTGGACCCTCGCGGCACGGCTGAGCGGGGTGCCCGCCGTCAGCCACGTCCACGAGGCGGAGGCCTCGGGGAACCGGTTGGTCAACGCGGTGCTGTATGCGCCGCACACGCTGGCCGCCGCGGTGCTCGTCAACAGCGAGTTCAGCCGCGGCACGATCACGCGCAGCAACCGCCGGCTCGGGGAGCGCGCTCAGGTCGTCTACAACGGGGTGGTCGCCCCCGCGCCGCCGCGTCCGCCGCGTCCGTCGATCGAGGGGCCCCTGCGGGTGCTGTACCTGGGTCGCCTCTCCCCGCGCAAGGGACCCGACCTCCTCATCGACGTCACGGCACGGCTCGCAGAGCGCGGCATCCGCGTCGACGTCGACCTGGTGGGTTCCGTCTTCGACGGCTACGAGTGGTACGAGCAGGAGCTCCGTGAGCGGATCGATGCCGCGGGCCTGCACGATCGCGTCCGCCTGCACGGGTTCCACACGGACATCTGGCCCTTCCTCGACGACGCCGACGTCCTCGTCGTGCCGAGCCGCGTCGACGAGCCCTTCGGCAACACCGCGGTCGAGGGCGTTCTGGCCCTGCGTCCCGTGGTCGCGAGCGACACGAGTGGCCTGCGCGAGGCGACCGCCGGGCACCCGACGACCTTCCTCGTGCGCCCCGACGACGCTGGGGCGATCGCCGATGCGCTGGCGGAGATCACCGTCCGGTGGGGCGAGCTGACCGCGCAGGTAGAGGAGAGCGCCGCGCGCGCGACCGCTCGCCACGCCCCCGAGGCCTACCGTCGGCGGATCGCCGAAGCGCTGACGACGCAGGCAGCCGGGGAGCCTGCCGAGAGCGCACGATGACGCCGGCATCCCCGTCCGCGCCGACCAGGGACCTAGAATGACTGCCAGGGGGCTCGGGGGTCGGCCTCACGCGCGACGAAGGGGAGCGGGATGTCACTCGGGGACTACCTGACATCGATCTGGCGCAACTGGCTCGTCATCGTCATCCTGGCGATGATCGGAGGCGGAGCCGCGTACGTGTATTCGTCGTCCCTGCCCGACACCTACCGCTCCACCGCCGCAGCCTTGGTCACGAGCGACCGTGGCGCGACGGCGGCCGACCTCGTGCAGGGGAGCAACTACATCGGCAACCTGGTGGGCACATACGTGCTGCTGGCCGAGTCCGAGGTGGTGCTGAAGCCGGTCATCGACGAGCTGAAGCTCGAGACCACCCCCGAGCAGCTCGCCGGGACGATCGCGGCGTCCTCGCCGCTCGACTCCTTCATCATCGAGATCGCGGTCACGAGCCGGAGCCCCTCGCTCGCGCGCGACATCGCCGCCGAGACGGTGCGGAGTCTGACGAACGTCGTCGAGAACCAGGTCTCCCCCACCACGGAGGAGGGCACGCCGACCGTTCGGCTCACGACGATCCGCAGCGCGTTCGAGCCGCGCTATCCGATCGCCCCGAACACGCGGATGGACACGCTGCTCGGCATCGCGGTGGGCCTGCTGCTCGGCGTCGCGTTCGCCGTGATCCGCACCCTCCTGTGGCACACGGTCCGCTCCTCGTCGGACATCTCTCGCATCACGACGGCGCCGATCGTCGGCGAGATCGTGAACACCCGCAAGGACCAGACACTTCCGGGCTCCATCCTCAAAGATCACATGGGCATCGAGGCGGAGAGCATCCGGAGTTTCGCGGCGAACCTGAGCTTCCTGACGATGGGCGACGAGCTGCGCTCCTTCGTCGTGACGTCGGCCGCGCCGCAGGAGTCGAAGAGCTCCGTGGCGTCGTCGCTCGCGCTGATACTCGCTGAGTCGGGCAAGCGCGTGCTGCTGGTCGACGCCGACCTCCGACACCCCTCGCTCGGTGGTCTGACCCAATTGGAGTCGGCGGTCGGCCTCACGAACGTCCTCATGGGCGAGGTGCCGCTGAGCGTCGCAGCCCAGCGCTGGGGATTCGATCACCTGCACGTGCTCACAGCCGGATCGATCCCGCCGAACCCGAGCCAGCTGCTGGCGAGCAAGCTCATGCGCAGCTTCGTCACCGACGCGAAGGACGAGTATGACATCGTCATCGTCGACTCGGCTCCGCTCCTGTCCGTCACCGACGCCAAGTGGCTGGCCAACATGACCGACGGCGCTCTGCTCGTGACCCGGTACAAGCGCACGTCGTCTCGCTCGCTGCGCAAGGTCGTCGAAAGCATGGAGGCCTCGTCCGTCAACGTTCTCGGCGTCGTGCTGACGCGCCTGCCGCGACGGGTGCGCAGCCGCTACGGCGACTCCCACTACGGCGGCCTCCCCGTGCTCCCGCTTGTGGGGGCCGACTCCCTGAGCGCCGACGACGACTCCCCCGCCGACGCGCAGCTGAACGTACCTGCCGGCACGCAGGCGGACGCCTCGGCGGATGCGGACGTTATGGCGGAGGAAGCGGAGTCGACGGATCACTCCGATACGGCCACGTCGCGTCGCTGAGAGGCCCGCAGCGGCCCGTGCAGCCACCGGAGGGACGGACGTGTACCTCAACCCCGGGAAGGGGTTGAGGCCGCCAGAGGCAGTGAGAATGCTCTCATAGCGCCGTCGGGGTGGGGAGTTTTAATGGTTGACGGCGCGAACGTCTGGTTATATGGACGCCAATCGCCGACGTCCCGACCCCGCCGACGACAATCCCCATGGAAAATCACGCTGTCCACTATCCTCAGCGCGCTCAGAGTCTCACCCGTCGTATCGCCGTGGCAGCAGCCGCGGTGTTCGCCCTCCTCATCGTGGGCTCGGTGACCCCCGCCTCTGCCGCAGCGCCCTCAACCGCTCTCGTACACGACGACTTCAGCCGTAAGGTCAGCGCCGGCTGGGGCAAAGCCCCCACTGGTCAGTCGTTCGCAACGTCGGCCTCGTCACGTTTCGGCGTAGACGGCTCCGCTGGCACCATCTCGCTTACCCCCGGCGCGAACGCCATCGCGTCGCTCTCCTCGATCAGCCAGCTCGACGGCACCATCGGCGGAACGTTCTCCGTCAACCGTGACTACGCGTCGGGCAACGGCACCACCGTCACCCTTGCCCAGCGCGGCAAGCCGGGCTACGAGTACCAGGCGCGCGCCAACATCACCACGCAGGGCCGTCTCATCGTGTGGATCAGCAGGCTAGACGGATCCGCCGCGAAGGAGACCATCGTGGCGGCCCACAAGAAGGTCGCCACCGGCATCACCGCCGGAAAGAAGGTCAACGTGGAGTTCGCCGTCTCGGGCACGAACCCCGTCACGCTCCAGGCCCGCGCCTGGGCCGCGGGCACCGCGACGCCCGCATGGCAGCTCACCGCCAAGGATGCGACCGCCAAGCGTCTCACCACGGCGGGCATCCCGCGGGTGAGCGCGTACCTCTCTGCATCGAGCACGGCGACTGTCGTGCGCGCGGACGACCTCGCCTTCGTCAAGGGACTCACCAGCACGACGGTCACGGGCGGCGTCGCCGCCACGCCGGCCCCCAAGCCGACGCCCACCACGACGCCCAAGCCGTCGCCCACCGCGACACCCAAGCCCACCCCGACGGCGACGCCCACCGCGACGCCCAAGCCGACCCCGACACCGACGCCTACTCGCGACCCTGAGCCGCAGCCGATGCCGAACTCGTCGGTCGGTTCTGTAGCCGTCGGCAAGGCGAACTACGCCGTCCCGAGCGGCGCCATCTACGTGACCGCGAAGGGCACCAAGACCGGAAGCGGGACGAAGGCCGACCCCTACGGCAGCGTGCAGTACGCCGTCGACAAGGCGGCGACAGGCAAGACGATCGTTCTCCGCGGCGGCACGTACCACGAGTACGTCTACGTCCCCAGCGGAAAGTCGCTGACGATTCAGGCGTACCCGAATGAGGCCGTCTGGTTCGACGGTGCCGAGAAGGTGACCGGGTTCACCAAGTCCGGCTCGACCTGGGCGAAGTCCGGCTGGAAGTACTCGTTCGACTCCCGCGTCTCGTACACGAAGGGTGAGGACCTGTCCCGCCGCTTCGTCGACCCGAACTACCCCATGGCCGGGCACCCCGACGGCGTCTGGATCGACGGCGTCGCCCAGAAGGAGGTCGGCTCCGCCTCGCAGGTGAAGGCGGGCACCTTCTACGTCGACGACTCCGGCGACCGCCTGATCCTCGGCACCGACCCGACGGGCAAGAAGGTCGAGGCGAGCACGCTCGTCAAGGCAATCAAGATCCACGGCAAGGACACGACCCTGCGCGGTTTCGGTGTCAAGCGCTACGCGACCACGCTCGCCGAGCTCGGCACCGTTTCGGCCGAGGTCGATCGTGCCACCGTCGAGAACCTCGTGATCACCGAAAACGCCACGATCGGACTGTTCGCGTGGGCGAAGGATCACAACTTCCGCAACCTCACCCTCACCAAGAACGGGCTCATGGGAGTCGGCGCCAACAAGGCGAACGGCCTCACGCTCAAGAGCAGCCTCATCTCGGGCAACAACGTCGAGAAGTTCAACTGGGCACCCTCGTCGGGTGGTCTGAAGTTCAGCGCGTCCGAGAACGTGAAGATCATCGACAACGTGTTCCGCAGCAACGGCGCCATGGGCGCATGGTTCGACGTCTCGATGTACAACATCACGATCACGGGCAACACGTTCGAGGGCCACAGCCGCACGGGTCTGCTCGTCGAGCTGTCGCAGAAGGCCATCGTCGCCGACAACTACTCGGTGAAGAACGGCCGCGGCATCGCGGTGTACAACTCGGGTGACGTCGACATCTGGAACAACACTCTCGCCGGCAACGATCGCACGCTCGAGTTCATGCAGGACGAGCGCCGCCAGGAGGTCTCCAGCCTGGCCTCGAAGATCCCGTGGGTCGTGACCGACATCACGGTGAGCAACAACGTCCTGGCCTACGGAAGCGGCGGCTGCCCGGTCCTGACGCAGGACCTGCAGCTCAAGCGGTCGGGCAACGACTTCGGCATCAAGTCGAACGGCAACCTGTTCTGGCGCACGAGCTCCACAGCCCCGGCCAACCTTGCATGCTGGGCGAACGGCAGCGCGGGCACGCGCAGCTTCAAGTCGCTCACCGACTTCAGCGCGCACACGGGAGGCGACAAGAACTCCGTGCTCATGCAGGGCACCGCAGCCGTGTCGTCGGCCTACGCGCTGACCTCGGCCGCGAAGAGCGCCGCGGCGGCCGTGCCGCGTACCCTGCCTTCGGCGGTCGCGTCCGCGGTCGGCGTGAGCACCACTGCGAAACTGGGTGCGATCGGGGCTTACTGACCCACTGAACACCCCTCAGGTAGGCGCAGTCTCGTTGATAGACTGCGCCTACCTGCGTGTCGAGGGACGGGGACTCCCGGACACGTGAACGGCAGGGAGGGGGAGCGCAGAATGAGCCTGCTGGTGCGCCCTCGATCCTCCACCCAGATAACTGCGAGCGGCGTCATCGCCGTCGCGGGGACGGTGCTCCTCGGCTTCGACTACAACGTCGCCTTCGGGCTCACCGTGGGCACGGCATTCGCCCTCGCCCTCGTCCCGGTGTGGGCGGTCATCGCGTTCCAACGTGGGGCGTACCGCCTGCTCGCGGTCGTCGTCGCGGTCGCCGTCGCGTCCGGCATCGTGCTGACCGCCTCCCACGCTGTCACGCACACGACGATCAGCGCGGGGACCTTCGAGCGCACCGCGCTGCTGGTCAATCTGCTCGCCGGGATCGGCTTCCTGCTCTGGTCGCATCGCGTCGCCGGGGTCGCGGTCACCTGCATCGCCTTCGGCGCCGGTGCCGTGCTCAGCATCCCGCTGTCGATGGGAGGCGGGATCTCCTGGCGGTTCACCTTCTCGATTCCCCTGACCCTTCTGATCCTCGCCCTGGTCTCCTCCCAGCGAAGACTGTGGCTCTCCGTGACGGCACTCGTCGCGCTGGCAGGCGTGGGCCTCCTCAACGACTCGCGATCGAACTCGTCGTTCCTGCTGCTCGCGGCAGCGATCCTCCTCTGGCAGCGCGTCATGGGCGGCAACGGGCGACACCGGCGCGGTATCAGCCTCATCATCGCCGCTGCCGGCATCGGCGTCACGACCTTCCTCCTCCTGCAGGCGGCGATCGTCGAGGGAGCGTTCGGCGAGGCGACCCAGTCTCGCACCGTCGCGCAGCTGGAGGCAACCGGCGGAAACCTCTTCCTGGGCGCGCGCCCCGAGGCTGCGGCCGCCACAGCCCTCGTCGCGCGCTACCCGTGGGGTCTGGGCTCCGGCGCCAAGGCGAACTACGACGACATCGCGGCCGCCAAGGAGGCCATGGCGGCGATCGGATACGACCCGAACAACGGATACGTGCAGCGGTACATGTTCGGGTCGGTCGTGGAGGTGCACTCCGTCCTCGGGGATCTGTGGATCTGGTTCGGGATCGCCGGCGCCCTCCTCGTCCCCGTCATCCTCCTCATCCTCGTGCGCGGCGCGACCTCCGCATACGAGAACGGGGCCATCACGGCACTCCTGGCGTGGACGACGCTCCGCGGCCTGTGGGACCTCGCCTTCAGCCCGTTCAGCTCCGCGCTGTACATCATGATGTTGTCGACGTCCCTCGCCATCGCTCACGCTGCGTACGCGCACCGCGAGAAGGCGCCGTCTTTGAGAATTCTCGACCCGGGGATGCCACGAGCATGACGTCAGCTGCAGACCGACTGGGATGGGTGGACGCGGGCCGGGGGCTCGCCATCGCGCTCGTCGTGTTCTTCCACACGGCCCAGTGGCTGCGTGAAGCGGGACTCGAGGTGACGGGGTGGATCCTCGTCAACGAGACGATCGCCACGCTGCGGCTGCCGGTCTTCTTCGTGCTGGCGGGACTGTTCGCACAGAAGTGGATGACGTCGTCGTGGCGGAGCCTGTGGGGCGTCAAGCTGTCACTGTTCGTGTGGGTGTACTGCCTATGGAGCATCATCGCGACGTTCACGTTCATGCTCGGACTGCATCTGCAGGGGGCGCGGGGCAACTACCTGTTCCAGCTGACCGCGATCCCGCTCGTGCCCTTCGCCCCACGATTCGAGCTGTGGTTCATCTGGGCGCTGGGGATCTTCTTCGTCGTCGCCCGGCTGCTCTACCGGGTGCCGGCGGCCGCCCAGCTGATCGTCACCGGGGCGCTGTCGTTCGTCGCGCTGTCGTGGTCTGCGGAATGGTTCCCGACCGCCAACACCGGCTGGACTGGCATGGCGAAGTACTTCTTCTTCTTCCTGATCGGGCTGCACTTGAGGCAGCACATCCTCCGGGCGTCCCAGTCGGCGGGCGCACGCGTGCTCGCGGCCGGATTCGGCGTGTGGCTCGTCGTGGCGGTGCTCGGAACCGTCTCAGGGTGGGCGCGATCGATGCCCGGCTACTACTTCGCGACGTGCCTCATGGGACTGGCCGCCGGACTCGGCGTCGCCAAGGTGCTGTCGCGCTGGGGACAGCTGCGGAGCCTGGGGGCACAGACACTGCCCGTCTACGTCACGCACACATCGATCATCCTCGCGCTCGCGTGGGTCTTGTCGCGGGCCGCCGGTTTGCTCGCGGGGTGGTGGTGGGGTTGGATCCTCGTGCCGGCCGTCGCTCTGACCGCCATCGCCGGGGCCCTGCTCCTGGCGCACTCCGTCGAGCGCCGCGCCCCGTGGGGCTATCTCTACGTCGCGCCGCCGTGGTTCAGCCGCGTCCCCGCACGGGCGGTGTGAGCATCCAGCGCTCGGCCTCTGCTCGTCCGTCGACGTCGGGGAGATCGGCGGTCACCTGAGCCGCTGTGCGCCCGTCGTCGAGAGCCTGCGACAGAGCCTCGGCCAGCGCGTCGGTGTCGTGAGGCCGAGCGACCACGTAGTGCCCGTTCTCTTGCAGCCACGGCGCAAGTCCCGTCTCCGACGTCGTCACGATGACGCACCCGCGAGCGAGGCCTTCCACGATCGGAAGACCCACCTGTTCGCGCCAGCGCGCGCGGGGCTGTGACGGCAGTACGAGGACCTTCGTGCTCTCCAACTGAGCGAACAGGCGATCGCGTGGCGGGTCGATGATCGTTCGCGCGGAGGCTGTCCCCGCCGCGAACTCCTCCGCCGCCGGCGTCCCGGAGCCCTTGCCCATGAGCACGAGTTCGGCATCGGGATGGCGGCGGGCGACCGCCGGCCACGCCGCCCGCACCTGGTCGAAGCCCTTGCGTTCGGAGAATTCACCGAGGAAGGTGACGACGGCCGGGCGGGCGACGTCCGGCACCGGCTCCGCGACGGGGAGCGCCGGGATGACCGCTTCCTCGGGGCGACGCCGAGCCGAACGGAACTTCCGACCGTAGAGCTCCGATGACTGGCTCGTTCCATACGCGATGCGGTCGAGCGAACGCCAGACCGCAGGGGTGAGGGCAAGCTGCGCGCGGAGTCGGATCTGCGCGTGCGCCGGCAGGGTCTCGTGGCCGTCCCACGGATCCTTGTTTTCAATCGCATAGGCGACGACGCGCACGCGGGTGCGGCGCAGGAGGCCCCGCAGCCGTGCGCCGAGGATCGCCGCGAGCGTGCGCGGTGCGGCGCGAGCGACAAGCGGTTCAGCGATCTCAAGCACATCGATGGGATGGCGCAGCGTGTACCAGAACGCACCCCACACGCCCACTCGGCGGGCGCCGACGGCGGCCGCGAGCTTCTCGTCGAAGTCGTACCGCTTCACCTCGAAGAGGATCGTCGTGCGCACGTCGCTGCGAAGAGCCCGCTCGAAATGCGCCGTGCGCGCCACGTCGTACACCTGCACGTGACGCAGCTCCGGCACCGGACCCGCAAGGGGTTCCGACGCCGGAGCGTGCGTGTGATCGGACGTCATCGCCTCAGATTGGCCTCGCGAGGTCCTCGGTCACGGGGCGACGGCGGGGTCGGTGACGCGTACGGAGTCGAACGAGACCACGCCGACGCCGCTCGCGACGTTCGGGCCATAGCTGAACACCGAAGCCGCCCCCGCAGACTGGAGACCGGCGAAGGCGTTGTTGCCGGTGCGCTGCCAGTCGGGCTCGTCCTCGGACTCCTGCCACATCTTGCCCTTGACGGTGGTCGGCGATGTGCCGGTGACCTCGACCGCCAGCACGTACTTCTCGCCGGGCTGCAGCGTCAGACCGGGCACCACGAACGAGGAGCCGACGGCGTTGCTGTTCTGCAGCAGCACCAGTCGCGCCGCACCGTCGGCTTCGACCTTGATCCGCGCGCCGTAGAAGTCTGAGCCGACCTTGCGGCCGATGACGCCGATGTACTGGCCTTCCACGATCTTGTCGAGGCTGAACACGGCGTCCACGCGCGTGCTCGTCGACTCGATGCCGTTGAGGTCGGCGTACGCGGTGACCGCCTGGCCGGCGGGAAGCGTGATCTTTCCCTCGCCGTCGCTCACGCTGAAGCGGTTGTTGCCACCTCGGAGCGTCCATGCACCGCCGAGGTCGGCGGTTCCCCAGCCATTGGTCGCCGTGCGGTCGAACTCGTCCTCGGCAAGCACCCCGTCGGCAGGCTCCTCTGGCTCCTCGGACTCCGAGACCGTGACGTTGCGCGTCGCCGTGCCAGTGGCGCCGTCGTTGTCGGTAACGGTGAGCTTGACGGCGTAGGTGCCGGCCTCCGAGTACGTCTTGGAGACCGAGGCGCCTGTGCCCGTCGTGTCATCGCCGAAGTCCCACGCGTACGACGCGATGGTGCCATCGGGATCTGTGCCGCTTCCCGTGAAGTTCACCGTGAGCCCGTTGACGGTGGGCGCGGCGATCGAGGCGCTGGGCGCCTGATTCTCCGGCTCCTCCGGGTCCTCCGGGTCCGCCGGGTCCTCCGGCGCTGCGGCAGGGTCGACCGCCTTGACGCTGTCGAACGAGACGACCGCCGCGTTCGCCGTGTTGGGCGTGTAGGCGAAGACCGAGAGCGCGCCTGCCGCCTGGAGAGCTGCGAACGTGTTGGTCCCCGTGCGCTGCCAGTCGGGCTCGCTCCCGCCCTGCTTCCACATCTTGCCCTTGACGGTGGTCGGCGATGTGCCGGTGACCTCGACCGCCAGCACGTACTTCTCGCCGGGCTGCAGCGTCAGACCGGGCACCACGAACGAGGAGCCGACGGCGTTGCTGTTCTGCAGCAGCACCAGACGCGCGGCACCTCCCGCCTCGACCTTGATCCGCGCGCCGTAGAAGTCGGAGCCGATCCGACGGCCGATGACACCCACGTACTGACCCTCGACGATCCTGTCGATACTGAACACCGCGTCCAGGCGAGCGGACGTGCCGGAGACGTCAAGGTCGGCGTACGTCGTCAAAGCACGCGCCGAGGGCTGAGTGATCTTGCCCGCGCCGTCGCTCACCGAGAACAACGTGTTGCCGCCGCGAACGCCCCACGCGCCGCCGAGGTCGGCCGTGCCCCAGCCATTGGTCGCCGTGCGGTCGAACTCGTCGCTCGCGAGCGCCCCGCTGGCGGGCTTGACGACGTTCACCTGTCGCGTCGCCGTGCCGGTGGCGCCCTTGTTGTCGGTAACGGTCAGGGTGATCGTGTAGGAGCCGCCGTCCTCATAGGTGTGCGATGCGCTGGCACCGGACTCCGCGGGCGTGCCGTCCCCGAAGTTCCACGAGTAGGAGGCGATCGTCCCGTCGCTGTCCGAGCCGGTGCCCGTGACGCTCACCTGGAGCCCGCTGATGGTGGGGTTCGCGATGGTCGCCGTGGGCGGCACGTTGGCCGGCGGGGTAACCGTCACCTGGCGCGTGGCCGTGCCGGTCGCGCCCTTATTGTCGGTCACCGTCAGCGTGATGGTGAACGTCCCGCCGTCTTCGTCGTACGTGTGCGACGCGGTGGCGCCGGACTTCGCCGGCGAGCCGTCGCCGAAGTCCCACGAGTACGAGGCGATCGTGCCGTCACTGTCGGTGCCCGATCCCGACACGTTCACCGTGAGCCCGGCGACCGTGGGGTCGGCGATAGTCGCCGTCGGAGCGGCGTTGTCGGCCACCGTCACCTCGCGGGTCGTGATGCCCGTGGCGCCGTCGTCGTCGGTCACCGTGAGGGTGATCGTGTAGGTGCCCGACTGCGCGTACGTGTGCGTCGCGTCGGCCCCCGTGACCTCCGGCGTACCATCGCCGAAGTTCCACTTGGTCGAGGCGATCGTGCCGTCGCTGTCGGTCGACTGCGACGACACCGTCACGGTGCGCTCGTCGATCTCAGGAGCCGAGAACTTGGCCACGGGAGCGGTGTTGGGCAGGGTGCCCGTCTTGCCCGCGGTGTAGTGCGCCTGCACGCGGTCGGCGGGAAGCGCCTCCCCATAGATCGCGACGTCGTCGAGCGAGCCCTCGAACTGCGACGAGGATCCGCCGCTCCAGCCGCTCCAGTTGTCGTTCGCGATGCGCCAGTAGCCGTTATAGCTCTGGGCCGTGGTGGTGTCGGTGCGCGATGCACGCAGCACACCGTCGACGTAGAGCTTCATGCCGTCACCGCCGAGCGTGGCCACGGCGTGGTGCCATTGACCGTCGCGGAACGTCGTCGGGGTGATCACCTCGCGCACAGTGTTGGGGTAGACGCCGAAGATCAGCTGGCCCGAGTTGTTCATGAACAGGTGTCGGTCGTAGGAGCTCGACGATCCCGTGCGGGAGCTCCCGAAGCCCACGAGCTTTCCGCCGCTCGTGGAGGTCGTCTTGAACCATGTCTCGATCGAGAAGACGTTCCGTCCTGGCTCGCTGTTGGCCGAGCCGCCGGTGCCAGTGTTCAGCGACGCCAGGCTGCTGTCGTTGAACTGGATCGAGCGGTCATTGTCGCCCGAGATAGCGCCGGTCTGGCTGCGGTTCATGCGACCGCTCAGCGTCATCGCGGAGTCGCCAGCGAGGTCGGCGGAGTTGCCCGATCCCTCACCCAGACGCCACAGGTGCACCACATCGTCCGTGAACACCGACTGCAGGTACGCGCTGAGCTGCGCGTTGCTGACGGTCGCCTCCGACCACGACGACTTGAAAGTGTTGCCCCAGGGGTCGGTCGCGACGACGCGCACGCGGTGCGTCGAGCCCGGCTCGAGTCCCGTGATGAGGTGGCGGAGCGTCTTGCCCTTCCAGAAGGGGTCGGACTCGTCCCATTCCTCGACCAGGCCCGCGGTGTTCTCGGAGTCGAGGTAGAGCTTGTAATTGATGTCGAGGTCGTCGCGATCGAAGATCGTCGGGAACGAGACGCGCAGCGAGCCGCCGATGTACGTGCTCACCTTCGGCGCCCACCAGTCGTAGACCGACTGGTTCGCGGCGATCGCCGCGCGCTCCTGCACGATCGTGAGGCGCGGTCCCTGCTGGTTCGGCGCCTTGGAGCGCACGGTGTAACGGACGAGGCCTTCCTGGGCGGTGCCGTTGACAGAGAGGAACTCCCCGCCGAAGACGACGTACTCCGAGTTGCCGGTGACCGACCACACGGCCTGCGTGGCGCCCGACTTGTAGCCGGGAGTGGTCTGCGGGTACCAGTTCAGAAGGCCCGGGTGCGGCACGCCAGCGTGGTGCGGGTAGCCGTAGATGTCGGGAGTGTTGATGCCCGTCGCCTGCTTCGTCCACGCGGTGGAGTGATAGAAGGTCCAGGGGTTCTCCTGCGGGAACCCGCCGCTGTTGCCGCAGTAGTGCTTGTGCGACGCGGAGTAGATGACATCACCGACCGGAGCGATGTCGTAGGTGTCGCCGTGGCAGTCCTCGACCCAGTTGATCTGGGTGTCGGCCCACCGGAACGAGAACGACCCCTCGATGTTGCCCGTCTGGCCGTACACCCAGCCGCTGCCGTAGACGTTCTCGCCATCGGTCTTGAGGTTCATGATCCCGCCGTCGGTGTTGCCGTTGCGGACTTCGGCGTTCGCAGCGAGCGGCAGCGTCGTCGCCGCGCTCGCGGTGTCGAACAGCGCCAGACCGTAGCCGGGGTTGTTCGAGTAGGCGTTGACCCCGTTCGCGCCTGTGTAGAGCGCACGGGTGAAGTTGCCGCCCACGACGAGGCGCGAACCATCGGGATTCACGGCCATCGTCTGGATCTGGTTGTCATAGATCGTCGCCTGCTTCTTGTTCGTCGCGTCGGCGGGATCACGCCACCACGCGCGGAAGCTGGGGACGATGCCACCGGTGGTGAGGCGGACGGCGCCCAGGCGCACGCTCTCCTCGTTGTTGACCGCGCTGAAGTAGCCGCCGACGTACGCCACCGTGTCGGTCACGGCGACCGCCATGACCGGTCCGTTGATGGTCGGGGTCGTGCTGAAGGAGGTCAGGTTCCCCGAGGGCAGGTCGAAGACGGCAATGCGGTTGCGCGTGACGCCGTTGACCTGCGTGAAGTTGCCCACGACGACGAGCTTGCTGCCGTCAGGCGTGGCGGCGATGTCGCGCACCGCGCCGTTGAAGTTCGCCGTGAACGGCAGCAGGTTGCCGGTCGTGAGGCTGAACGCGAGGAAGTTGCTCCGTGTCACCTCATTGACGCCGGGTCGCGAGCCCGCCGGGCGCGCCGTCGCGAACGAGCCGCCCGCGTAGACGGTGTTCCCGACGATCTCGGTCGCGTAGACGATGCCGCCCTGACCGTTCGCGTTGCGCGCGGACGACCCGTCGCCGATCTGCACCGTCGGAAGCGCGTCGGCGGAGACGGTCTCATTGGCGGCGGCAGCCGTCACGAGTTCGTCTGGATCACCTTCCGCTGCGGCTGCAGCGGTGGGCGCGGTGAGCGCGAGGGTGAGAATGACTGCACCGGTCGCGAGCGTAGCCAGAGCTTTGCGCGCAAAATTCGTCGATTGCACGAAGGTTCCCCAATTTTCGTGTCTGCAGTCACGACCCCTCGCGGCTGCAGCCCCCCAGTGACGCCCGTCCCCTTGGGCGATCGGGGCGATTCTAGCCCGGCGCAGACGTATGAGACAACCCTCATCTTTGGTGCATCTCTGCGCGCCGGTTCAACGCGGGCGTTGCCGACACCTGCAGGCGGTCGTTATCGTCGCGGCAGGGCCACGCGGTTCCGCGTCTGGGGGGGACGATGACGACTACTGCCGTTGCGAGCACGCGACTCGACTATCTCGATGGACTGCGCGCCGCACTGATGCTGCTCGGCATCCCGTATCACGCGGCGTTCGCCTTCACCGGCATCGGCTGGCTCGTCACGTCGCCGGACCAGTCGACGTCACTGGCTGCCTTCGCCGGTTTCCTGCACGTGTGGAGGATGCCGGCGTTCTTCGTGGTCGCAGGGTTCTTCGCCACGTTCATCCTCGCCCGGCGCGATCGCCGCACGTGGATCCGGGGGCGCGTGAAGCGCCTCGGCCTGCCCCTCCTGTTCGGGCTCGCGACCGTCGTGCCGGCGCAATGGCTCATCGCCGGGTACGCCAGGACGGGCTCCTGGCGTGGGGCGGCGGGGTTCGCCAGCGGGCTGATCTGGCCACCCTCATCGTGGTGGACGGTGCACCTGTGGTTCCTCGTCGAGCTGCTCATCTACTGCCTGCTCGTGTACGTACTGACCACGCCGCGTGTACGCGGCCCCGTGGGCTCATTCCTCCGGAAGTGCACGGATGGGATGACGGGTCGCCCGGTCCTCGGTCTCCTCACGCTGCTCGCCGTGGCCGCCGCCGTCGTGGTCACCGGCCTGGCCGCGTGGGAGACCGTGGACGGCAACGCACTCCTGGCGGGTCTGGTCTCCCGGAACATCGTCATGTTCGCCCCGGCCTTCGCTCTCGGGTGCATGCTCGGAGCGGGAGTGGCGAACCTTCAATGGTTCCTGAGCCTCCCGGCAGCGCTCACCGCGACGATCGGCGCAGCCGGCGCTGGGATCGTCCTCGTCCTGGATGTGGTGCTGGCCGTCGAATCGCTTCCGGCTCTCGCCCTGCAGGCGGCGTCCTGGACGGTCGCCGGAATCGCCATCACGTCGCTGGCGTTCCGTGCCGCGGCGCACTGGATGTCGCGTCCGTCGCCGTGGGTGCGGTGGCTGGTCGACGGCTCGCTGGTCATCTACCTCTTCCACCTGCCGATCGTGCTGGCGGCAGCGGCCGCGCTGTTCGCAGCGGGCATCACCGGATGGACCGGCTTCGCGATCACTGTCGTCACCGGCTTCGTGGGCGCCGCCGCCTGCTATGAGCTCATCAATCTCGCGCCTGGGCTCAGGTACCTCGCAACCGGGTCCCCCGCACGCGGGGCGAGCCTTTCCACGACGATCCGCTGGAGCCCCTCGCGCGCTGCGGGCGGCGCAACGGGCTGAGGCGTCAGGACACCGAGCCTTCGAACAGCACGACGGGGCTACCGACGGAGAGGTCTACCTCCACCCGGATACGGTCGCGCTGGTCGGACGGAACCGTGAAGGCGAACTGCCCGCTCGCGGAGCCGCCGGCGTCGAGGACGGTCGGGAAATCCGTGCGTGGACGAGTGAGGATGCCCGCGGGAGTCTGATCATCGCCGTAGTAGACGTTCACGATCACGGCGGGTGTGCTGATCTCCTCGTCCGACCTGTTGACGGCCTTGACGGTGATGAGGATCGCGGGGCCGGCCTGCTCGCCGGGCACGTTCACAGTCCCCTCGATCGAGCGGATGGAGGTGAGGCGCACCGCGACGCCCTTCTCCACCTTGGCGGGTTCGTCGATGTCGACAGGCGGCCTCGTGGGCCGCGGCGTCGGCTCGACCTCGGAGTCGTCGGGCTCTTCGGGATCCTCGGTGGGTGCGGCGCTCGGGGTGGGCGAGGCCGAATCGCTGGGCGCCGGCTCGTCGGATCCGGTCGGTTCGGGGGCGGGCGCCGACGACGAGTCGCTCGGAGTCGTCGAAGACTCGGCGGTCGGCGCCGCGTTCCCGGCGACGATGCTCGCGATGATGAGCGCCACCACAATGAGAGCAGCGACCGCGATACCCACCCACAGCCACAGCGGGCGGCGCCCGGCGCCGTGCACGCCGTCAGTCTGGTGCGACATGTTCTCCCCCATCCCCGCCGCAGAGCGGCACGTCGCTATCGTACGCGCGGCGTCGCGATCACCCGCGACCTTCTCGGCCGACCCGCAGATGCGTCTTCACGAGACGGCGTCCGTCGCGGACGCCTCGGTACGCCGCCTTCAGCGGGCCGACAGGACGGACGAACTGCCGGCGCCCTCCGCGCATCAGCACCTCGAACGCCGACGACACCGCCGATCGCGACCATCGCCGCACGCCCTCGTCGTCGAGGTGCTTGACTGCGAACATGAGGCGATTGCGGATGGAGTGGTAGTAGTACGTCGAGGACTTCGCCTCCGCACGCGTCGTCTCAGCGTGCGTCCCGCCCTCGTCGTGGACCACGACCGCGTCGCGCACGACCTCGAGGCGTCCACCCGCCGCGACGATGCGGCGCGACAGGTCGACGTCCTCCCAGTACAGGAAGTAGTCCTCGTCGAAGCCTCCGACCTTGCGCCAGAGCTCGTCGTGCACGAGCAGGCATGCGCCGGTGAGCCACTCCCATCGAGGTTCGCCCTGACGCGTGGAGCGGTGCTTCGCTCCCATGGTTCGCCCGTCCGACAGGTAGACGTCGGCACCGTCGAACCAGGGCCGCCCGGCGCCGTCGACGATGCGCGGCGCGACGAGCGCCTCGGGCGAAGCGGCGGACAGGAGCCGTCGCCATGCGGGCGCATCGATGCGCGCGTCCGGATTCAGGAGCAGGAAGCAGGTCGCACCCAGCTCCTCGGCGCGGGCGACGCCCAGGTTCATCCCGCCGCCGAATCCGACGTTCTCCGCCGACTCGACCAGTGCCCACCCCTGCTCCGTGGCGAGAGACCGCAGGCATTGCCGTTCGTCATCCGTCGTGGGGTTGTCGACCACGACGACCAGGTCCGGACGGCAGGATTGGACGGATGCCACAAGGTTCTCGCGCAGCAGCGCGCTGGAGCCGTAGTTGACGACGACGAATGCAGTCGCTTCCCCCATGCGATGTCCTTTCGTCCCCACGATCGTCCTGCTCACCCTATCGACGTGCGCGAGCCCGGTGACGCGGCATGCGTAGGGTATGACCGTGACCGAATCCCACGCCGCCACCCCCGGAGTCCGGCGACGCATCCTGATCAGCGCCTACGCGTGCGGCCCGGTCGAGGAGTCCGAGGCGTCGGCTGGCTGGGCCT
>CALANM010000078.1 GCA_937926065.1 uncultured Microbacterium sp. | reverse complement strand
GCACTACTGAGTCCCGTCGAGCCCGACCCGTCGCGGTGATCAGGCGACGGGCGGCGTCTGCGCGCTGCGCGACGTGGGAGCCTGGCCCTGCTCGAGCAGGTCGCGGATCTGCACCAGCAGCTCCTGCTCGGTCGGCAGCGGCTCGGCCTTCTCGACGACGCCGGCCTTGGCCGCCGCGCGCTCCTTCCAGCGGTTCATCGGGTACACGAACACGAAGTACACGACGAGCGCGACCGCCAGGAAGGTGATGATCGCGTTGATGAGGTTGCCGATCGGGAAGATCACCTCGCCGTAGAGGCCGTTGACGGGGATGCCGATGTTGCCGTTGGCATCGGCCTTCCAGAACAGCGCGATCACGGGGTTGATGATCGCTTCGACGACCGCGTTCACAAGGGCCGTGAACGCACCGCCGATGACCACGGCGACGGCGAGGTCGATGACGTTCCCGCGCATGATGAAGTCTTTGAAGCCCTTGATCATGGTCTCTCCCATCCATCTCCGGCTTCCGCCGGTCACGACCCCGCAGGCGCGGGGGAGGACGTTGCCTCGGTCTTCGATGATGCCGAAGACGACGACGACCCGCCAGCCGAGGCCCGGGAGTCGGTGCGGTAGAAGCCGGAGCCGTTGAAGGTCACGCCGACGGTGCCGTACTGCTTGCGCAGCACACCCCCGCACTGGGGGCAGTCGGTCAGCGCCGGGTCGGAGAAGGACTGGACGGCGTCGAAGGCGTGGTCGCACTGCTTGCAGGCGTAGGCATAGGTGGGCATGGCATCCTCGCAGGTGTCGGCTCCGTCGCGCTCAGCGCCGGACGGGCGCGAACGTGACGGTTCGGGTGGGGGTGACGGCTCCGGAGACGGGCTGGTCGTGAAGGTCGCTGGGGACCTCCTCCAGCAGTTCGGAGTCGAAGACGACGGCGTAGACCGGCGGGCAGTTCTCCATCGAACCGAGGGTCTTGTCGAAGTAGCCGCGACCCCAGCCCAGGCGCATGCCCGAGCGGTCGACCGCGGCGGCGGGGATCACGAGCAGATCGACGTCGTTGACGGCGAGGGGGCTGAGCATCTCGCCGACGGGCTCGGGGAGCCCGAAGAGGCCCTCGACGATGTCGCCGTCCTCCGTGGCGACGGCCCAGTCCATGAGTCCGTCCGACCGGGTGATGGGGAGCAGGACCCGGATGCCGCGCCGCACCGCGTCGACGATGAACTCGTGCGTGCCGGGCTCGGTGGGCGTCGAGAGGAAGCACGACATGGATCGGACGCCGAGGTCGGCGACGAGTCGGTCGAGCTGCTCCTTGACGCCGGCGGCATCCGCTTCGGCAGCGGCCTCGGAGCGACGCTGGCGGCGCTCCCGCAACTCGGCACGAAGCGCGCGCTTCGCATTGTCGATCGGGCCGGTCATGCTCCGATTCTAGGCGGCGACGAGGGATTCCCGGCGGCAGGGCGGGCGGATCGCCCTCACGGAAACGGGGTGCCGGGGATTCGCTGACCGCGCGGTCACTAGGGTGGTTGCATGACGTCTCCCATCAAGGCAGTGATTCCCGCGGCCGGCCTCGGCACCCGATTCCTCCCTGCGACCAAGGCGATGCCCAAGGAGATGCTTCCCGTCGTCGACAAGCCGGCCATTCAGTACGTGGTCGAGGAGGCTGTCGCGGCGGACATCGCCGACATCCTGATCATCCTGGGGCGCAACAAGAACAACATCTCGAACCACTTCGACGCGGTTCCCGAGCTGGAGTCCAACCTCAGCCACAAGGGCGACCTGCAGCGGCTGCTGCGCGTCAAGGAGTCGAGCGACCTCGCTGAGATCCACTACACGCGGCAGGGCGAGCCGAAGGGCCTCGGTCACGCGGTGCTGCGGGCGAAGGCGCATGTCGGCGACTCGACCTTCGCCGTGCTGCTGGGCGACGACCTGATCGACGACCGCGACCCGCTGCTCACGACCATGATCGATGCGAACGCGCGCACGGGCCTCACGGTCGTCGCGCTCATGGAGGTCGACCCCGACCACATCCACATGTACGGCGCGGCGGCCATCGAGCCGACCGACGACCCCGACATCGTCAAGGTCACGGGCCTCGTCGAGAAGCCGGCCAAGGAGGACGCGCCGTCGAACTACGCGATCATCGGCCGCTACGTCCTCACGCCGAAGGTCTTCGAGATCCTGGAGCGCACGGAGCCCGGCAAGGGCGGCGAGATCCAGCTGACCGACGCTCTTCAGGAGCTGGCCGTCACCGACGGGGTTCTCGGCGTGGTCTTCCGGGGACGCCGCTACGACACCGGCGATAGGCTCGACTACATCAAGGCCATCGTGCAGCTCGCGACCGAGCGCGAAGACCTCGGGCCGGAGCTGCGGCCGTGGCTGAAGGACTTCGCGGCCGGCCTCTGAGGGGCGACGGTTCGGCGCAGGTGAGGGGATGTGATGGACCTGACGGTGCCCTACCGGCATGGGCCGATCTCGATCCGCCTCGTGCGCCAGCGTGACGCGCGCGTGCTCCAGGCGGAGCTGCTCTCCAACCGGTCGTGGCTGCGTCCGTGGGAGGCGACGAGCCCCGACGGACCGGTCTCGTTCGACATGCGGATGGGCGTGCGACGGCTGCTGCAGCAGTATCGCGACGGCGGCGGCATCCCCCTCGTCATGGAATACGAGGGCGAGGTCGCCGGCCAGCTCAACGTGTGGGGGCTGGCGCGCGGCTCACTCTCGTCGGCGACGATCGGCTACTGGGTGAGCGAGCGGTTCGCCGGGCGCAACATCACGCCGACGAGTGTGGCGCTGGCGACCGACCTGTGCTTCCGCGAGATGCGGCTGCACCGGATGGAGATCTGCATCCGCCCGGAGAACACCGCGAGCCTGCGCGTGGTCGAGAAGCTCGGCTTCCGCTACGAAGGGCTCCGCCGCAGGTACATCCACATCGACGGCGACTGGCGCGACCACTACGCCTTCGCGCTCGTCAAGGAGGACGTCCCGGAGGGAGTGCTCCAGCGCTGGCTGACCGGCCACGTGCCCCCGGATGCCGCCGCCATCCCGGCCGCTGACCGGATGCCGTACCGGCCTCCGGCCGAGGGAGAACCTTCGACCTCTGGTCGAACCTGAGACACGCGGCGTGCTGCCGTCGATTCGCGGCATCCCACCCATAGCGTTGAGCGCATGGATGGGCAGGTCTTCGGCGGAGGCATCGTGGTGCTGGTCGCCGTGGTGCTCTGGCTCGTGTACCTGCTGCCGTCATGGCAGGGGCGACACCGCTACAACGCGGCCGAGCGGAACGCCGTCCGCCTCAGTCAGGCGCTGCGTGTGCTCGCCGAGACGAGCGAGACGCCCGAGGAGGTGCGGCTCGAGCTCAACGCCCGCACCGCGCTCGCCCAGCAGAAGATCGCCCGCCGCGCCCAGGCCGAACGCGAGCAGCGCGAACGCGAGCGTGCCCGTGCGGAGCAGGAGGCCGCCGAAGCGCGCGCCCGCGCCGAGGCCGCCCGCGCCCG
>CALANM010000077.1 GCA_937926065.1 uncultured Microbacterium sp. | reverse complement strand
AACAACTGAACTCGCACGGTGTTGAGAAACTCCACCACTCAGAGAGACGTCACCGCTGTGGCGATGGGGCTGGTTGGGCCGGAAGTGGGAGCGAGCCGAGAGAAAGCGCCTTGCTATGTCTCCCAATGCAGACGACGAACCCAGTTCGGCTGATTAGGGTCGCGCGATGCGGACTCAAGCCAGCAGGCAGGCAAAGACGTTCGACGAAAGCACGATCTGCAGTCCGGATATGCCGGAAGCGGCATCTCAGAATCGAAAGCGGGCACAGAGGGACGAAAAGTGCCCGCATAACCGCGAAACATCAACGAATTCGGGCAAAGAAAAAACCCCCGGCTGACGGGGGTTTTTCGATGGTGGACCTGAGGGGACTCGAACCCCTGACCCCCTGCATGCCATGCAGGTGCGCTACCAGCTGCGCCACAGGCCCTTGGTCGCCATTCGCGGCAACTACCCCAGCGTACTACATTCCGCCGGAGGGAAAAAATCGGCGTCAGTCCGTGGCGGCCGCAGAGGGCAGCTGAATCGGGACGACCGGGCAGTCCTTCCACAGCCGCTCCAGGCCGTAGAAGGCGCGTTCCTCTTCGTGGAACACGTGCACGACCAGGTCGCCGAAATCGAGCAGAATCCAGCGAGCCTCGTGCCTCCCCTCCCGGCGCAGACGCTTGACACCGGCATCCAGCAGCCTTTCCTCCACCTCGTCCGCGATCGCGGCGACGTTGCGCTCGCTCGTCCCCGTGACCAGGAGGAAGGCGTCGACAAGCGGCAGCGGTTCCGATACGTCGAAGGCGACGAGGTCGTCGCCTCCCTTGGCATCCGCGGCGGCCGCCGCGAGCTGCACGAGATCGATGGACTGGGGAGAAAGGGTCATCAGAAAATACCTGTCGTGATGGCGAGGATGAGCACGCCCGCAAGCGCGACAGCCAGCACACCGGCGGTGATGGCGAGGACCACCATGAGGCGGCTCCCCCGCTCCGGCGCCGGCGGCTTGATGATCTCATCCGCGCTCTTGATGGTGCTGATCGCGGCGCTTGCCGCGATCGGGGTGGGTGACGACGCCGCCGGCAGCTCGCCATCGACCAGGACGGCATCCGCCTCCTTGCCGTCGGCGTGGCCGGGGACGGTGCCCGTGGACCCGTAGTGATCGGGCAGAGCGAAGGTGCCCGTGATGAGGATCTCGCCCGTCGCTGTGACGGGGGCGGTGAGGGACCCTCCCTCGGGCGTCTGCGAGAGGATGAGCGCGTTCGGCATCGAGATCGCGCCCGTCGCCGCGCTTCCGCGCGTCAGGAGCTGGTCGAAGGATGCTGGGACCTCGGGCTCCCCAGACGTCCCCTGGAGAAGGTCAGCGCCGAATGCAGAGGCCACGACGCGCTTCTCGTCCTCCTCCGCGTCGGCTGATGGAGCGGGTTCAGCGCCGTCGGCTTCAGAATCGGCTGCACCGGCGGCAGCATCGGTGCGCTCCGCCTCGACAGCGGCGCTCGGCCCGCCGCCAGCGGCGCCCTCGTCTGCGTGGACCTCTGTGACGACGAGTTCCTCGACTGCCGCGAGGCTGCTCTCGCTCTCGATCGGCTGAGCGGGAGCCTCATCGACGGTCTCCGCCTGCACGACCTCCGACGCACGATCCGGCGACTGCTCTTCGACTGATGTCGCGGAGCTCGCGGAGGGGTCGGACCAGTCGTCGGCGGGGACTTCCGCAGCTGCCCGCTCGGCGGCATGCTTTTCACGTTCGGCCGCCGTCACCGCCAGGATCTCGGAGGTGATCACCGGCACGGACGCGGTGCGGAGCCGCTCGCGCTGGCGGATCTCGCGGCCGTCGTCGGGGGCGCCGCCGGCTCGGCGGGCGTCTCGGGCGGTGCGACGGGCTCAGGCGATGCGTCGGGCTCGGCGGCACGCGGCGACGGAGCAGGCGGCTGTTCCGTGGCCCGCTCCTGCGTCTCAGTGATGATCGGCGTGGCGGCCGTGTTGCGCAGTTCGCGCAGCTGCCTGCGTGTCAGCTGAGGCGTCTCTTCGGGTGTGCTCATGCCTGACTCCGGTAAAGGTGGTGCTTCGCAATGTATTGGACGACGCCGTCGGGAACGAGATACCACACGGGGTGTCCCTGACGTACTCGCTCGCGGCAGTCGGTGGACGAGATGGCCAAAGCGGGGATCTCCAGTTGGCTGACGTCGTCGGTCGGGAGTCCCTCGATGCTGAGTTCATGACCGGGCCGCGACACGGCCACGAAATGCGCGAGGTCCCAGAGTTCGTCGTGGTTGCGCCAGCTCAGGATCTGAGCGATCGCGTCGGCTCCCGTGATGAAGAACAGTTCTGCGTCGGGTCGCTGCTCCTTCAAGTCGCGCAGTGTGTCGATCGTGTACGTCGGGCCAGCTCTGTCGATGTCGACGCGGCTGACCGTGAACCGCGGGTTCGATGCGGTCGCGATGACGGTCATGAGGTAGCGGTGCTCGCTGGGCGTCACGTCCTGCTTCTGCCAGGGCATGCCTGTGGGGACGAAGATCACTTCGTCGAGGTCGAACGACTGGGCCACCTCGCTGGCCGCGACCAGGTGTCCGTGGTGAATGGGATCGAACGTCCCACCCATCACTCCGACCCGAGGGCCGCGTGCCGATGCCATCCGGGCGGCCTAGTGGTGGCCGTGTCCCGCCTGGGCGAGGTCCTGCGCGTGGGACTTGGCATACGCCTCCGCCTTGTGCGAGTGGCGGTTGGCCACGTTGCGGTACGACAGGGTGACCAGGCCGAGGAGGAGGAAGAGGACGAACGCCACGACTCCGAAGATGAACGTCTCTGCCTGGACGTTGCCGTGGTGCTCGGTCTCCGCAGCGGCGAGGGCGGCGATCGTGGCGAGGGTCATTCGGACTCCGTTTCGATTTCGGGTGCGTTGTTCAGTTTAGGCCGTCAATCGCGGATCTGCCCGGTGCCACGAGCGAGCCACTTCGTGCTGGTGAGTTCCGGAAGGCCCATCGGACCGCGGGCGTGGAGCTTCTGCGTCGAGATGCCGACTTCGGCGCCGAACCCGAACTGCCCGCCGTCAGTGAATCGTGTGGAGGCATTCGCCATGACGACCGCCGAATCGACCTCGGCCAGGAATCGCTCGGCCCGCGCTTCATCGGCGGTGACGATCGACTCCGTGTGGCCTGTCGAATAGGTGCGGATGTGGGTGAGCGCCTCGTCGAGGTCGTCGACCACACGCACGGACAGGTCAAGGCTCATGTGCTCGGTCGCCCAGTCCTCTTCTGTCACCGGGATGGCGCCGGGAACAAGCGACTGAACCACGGCATCGCCGTGGATCGTCACGCCCTCCTGCTGAAGGGCACGCGCGATATCCGGGAGCAGTCGCTCGGCGGCGTCGCGCATCACGAGCACCGTCTCGACGGCGTTGCAGACACTCGGACGCTGGACCTTGGCGTTCACGACGATGTCGCGAGCCCAGTCGAGAGGCGCCGACGAGTCGAGCACGACGTGCACGACGCCTGCTCCGGTCTCGATGACCGGCACTGACGACCCGGTGACGACTGTCTCGATCAGCTCGGCACTGCCCCGAGGCACCAGGACGTCCACGACGCCCCGAGCCTGCATGAGCGCGCGTGCCCCGTCTCGGCCGAAGTCGTCGACGGTCTGGATGGCCTCCGGGTTCACGCCGCTGTCGGCCAGAGCGCCGCGCATCGATGCGACCAGAGCGGCGTTGCTGGACTGCGCGGCGGTGCCTCCGCGGAGCACGACTGCGTTGCCGGAGCGCAGGGCGAGCGCCGCGATATCGACGGTCACATTCGGCCGCGCCTCGTAGATCGAGCCGACGACGCCGAAGGGCACCGACACCTTCTGCAGACGGATCCCGTTCGGCAGCGTGCGCTCCTCGAGGACGCGGCCGACAGGATCAGGAAGAGCAGCCACCTCGCGCACGGCCGTGGCGAGGGCCGCGACGCGCGCGCCGTCGAGGCGCAGACGGTCGAGCAGACCGGCGCTCAGGCCGTTCTGCTCGCCGCGCGCCACGTCTTCGCCGTTGGCGGCGACGATCTCGTCAGCGTGGGCCTCGATGGCGGCCGCGATAGCCGTCAGCAGCTGCGCCTTCTGCGCGTCCGAGAGGAGCCCGATCTCGCGTGCGGCATCCTTCGCCAGCAGCATGCGCTCCTGAGCGGTATCGGCGATCGTCGTCATCCCGCCAGTCTACCGAGGATGGGGTGCCAGAGACGCGCTCCCGGCGTCGCTCAGGCGGTGCGGATCGACGCTGTCGCCGCGGGCCGCGGAGCGTCGGGATTGGGTGCGAACCATGTTCCCACCGCCTGGCCGGTGAGCGCCTCCGAGACGAGGTCGGCGCTGGTCACGAGCACGCCGATGCCGGCTGCGGATGCCAGGCGCGCCGCCGATGCCTTCGTGGCGGCGCCGCCGGTTCCGACGCTGTTAACCACCACCGAGCCGAATTCGAACTGCGAGAGATCATCGTCCGGGGCGACGCGGTCGATCGGCGCGGCGCCGGGCTCGGTCGGCGGGCGCGTGTAGAGGCTCTCGATGTCACTCAGCAGCACGAGCGCGTCGGCGCTGATCAACTGCGCCACAAGGGCCGCGAGCCGGTCGTTGTCGCCGAAGCGGATCTCGTGCGTGGCGACCGTGTCGTTCTCGTTGACGATCGGCAGGATCCGGAGGCCGAGCAGCCGCTCCATGGCACGACGTGCGTTCGAGCGCGGCGTGGGGTTCTCGAGGTCGCCTGCGGTCAGCAGCACCTGACCCGCGACGATCGCGAACGGGCGCAGCGCCTCCTGATAGCGGTAGATCAGGACGTTCTGCCCCACGGCTGCGGCGGCCTGCTGTGTGGCGAGATCGGTCGGTCGCTCATCGAGGGCCAGGAACGGCATGCCCGTGGCGATCGCGCCCGACGAGACGAGGACGACCTCGGTGCCCCGGGCGTGCGCCTCGGCGAGGGCCTGAACGATGGGCCGGATCTTGGTTGCGTTCTCGCCGCTGATCGACGAAGAGCCGACCTTCACGACGACGCGGCGCGCGCCGGGCAGATCCGATCTCTCGCTTACCGTCACTCGTCATCCTCTCGATCGACAGCGGTCGCCAGGCGCTCCGATTCGAGTTCGGCTCGGGCCTCTGCCTTGGCGTCCATGCGCTCGTGATAGCGTTCCCGGCGCTGAGACGTCGTGCGCCTCGGGTTCAGATCGAGGCGCGGGTCCGTGCCGCGCGGAGCGGTCATCAGCTCGGCGGCCGACGACAGCGACGGGTGCCAGTCGAAGACGATGCCGTCGCCTTCGCCGATGACCACCGTCGAGCCCGCGACGGCGCCCGCGCGGTACAGCTCGTCTTCGACGCCGAGCTTCTCCAGGCGGTCCGCCAGGAAGCCGACCGCCTCCTCGTTCTGGAAGTCGGTCTGCTGCACCCAGCGCTCCGGCTTGCCGCCCAGAACCCGGTAGACGTTGCCGTACGTGCCGCCCTCGACACGGACCGTGAATTCCTTCTCGGAGCCCTGCGGACGGATGATGATGCGCTCTGGCGCCGGTGCGCTCGCCTGCGCCGCACGGTGCTCTGCGACGATCTCACCCAGTGCGAAAGTGAGCTGGCGCAGACCGTCATGACTGACGGTCGAGATCTCGAACACCCGGTAGCCCCGCGCCTCGAGGTCGGGCCGCACGAGCTCGGCGAGATCGCGGGCCTCGGGCACGTCGACCTTGTTCAGGGCGACCAACTGGGGACGCTCGAGCAACGGCACCTGCCCTTCAGGGACGGGGTACCGGCGCAGCTCCTCGAGGATCACGTCCAGGTCGGTCAGCGGGTCGCGCCCCGGCTCGAGAGTCGCGCAGTCGAGCACATGCACGAGAGCCGTGCAGCGTTCGACGTGACGCAGGAACTCGAGGCCCAGGCCTTTGCCCTCGCTGGCGCCTTCAATGAGACCAGGCACATCGGCCACGGTGTACCGATTGTCGCCCGCCTGCACCACACCGAGGTTCGGATGCAGCGTCGTGAACGGATAGTCGGCGATCTTCGGGCGCGCGGCCGAGATCGCGGCGATCAGACTCGATTTGCCGGCGGAAGGAAAGCCGACGAGCGCGACGTCGGCGACGGTCTTCAGTTCGAGGACCACATCGCCTTCCCAGCCGGGCGTTCCGAGGAGAGCGAAGCCCGGCGCCTTGCGCTTCGGCGACGCGAGCGCGGCGTTGCCGAGGCCGCCCTGGCCGCCCGGAGCGACGACGAAGCGTGTGCCCGGAACGATGAGGTCGGCGAGGACCTCGCCGTCGACATCCTTCACGACGGTGCCGACGGGAACGGCGAGCTCGAGGCTCTCCCCCGTGGCGCCAGAGCGGTTGTCGCCCATGCCGAAGCCGCCGTTGCCGGCTGAGCGATGAGGTGAATGGTGGTACGACAGGAGCGTCGTCACCTGCGGATCGGCGACGAGGATGATGTCGCCGCCGTGCCCGCCATTGCCCCCGTCAGGGCCGGCGAGCGGCTTGAACTTCTCACGGCGCACCGACACGCAGCCGTTGCCGCCTTTGCCGGCACGCAGGTGCAGCGTGACCCGGTCGACGAACGTCACCATGTCGGTCTCCTCTGTAAAACAGACGAGGGGCGAGCCGAAGCCCGCCCCTCGCCAAGGGTTTGTGGGACAGCCTCGTCGGCTGCCGTTGCCTCGCCGGTCGGATTACTCCGCGACGGGGACGATGTTGACGACCTTGCGGCCGCCCTTGGTGCCGAACTCGACCGAGCCGGCGGCGAGGGCGAACAGCGTGTCGTCGCCGCCACGACCGACGAGAGCGCCGGGGTGGAAGTGCGTGCCGCGCTGACGGACGAGGATCTCGCCCGCGTTGACCGTCTGGCCGCCGAAGCGCTTCACGCCCAGTCGCTGAGCGTTGGAGTCACGACCGTTACGAGTGGAGCTTGCGCCCTTTTTGTGTGCCATCTGAAGCGTCTCCCTGGCTTACTTGATGCCGGTGATCTTGACGCGCGTGAGGTCCTGACGGTGGCCCTGGCG
>CALANM010000076.1 GCA_937926065.1 uncultured Microbacterium sp. | reverse complement strand
GCGGTCCCGCCGTCCCGCGCGCCGCACGCTCACGGCATACCTCTTCCTCGCTCCTTTCCTCGTGCTGTTCGGCACGTTCGTCATCGCCCCGGCGATCTTCGGCGCCTGGATCAGCCTCACCGACTGGAGCCCCTTCCGCGACGAGCAGAGCTTCGTCGGCCTGAAGAACTACATCGACCTGTTCACCGCGGGCAGCACGACGTCGGGAGACTTCTGGCAGGCGATGGGCGCGACGGGCGTCTTCGTCGTGTGGAGCGTGCCGCTGCTGGTCGTCATCCCGCTGCTGGTCGCCCTCCTGCTCAACCAGAAGCTCGCCGGATCGACGTTCTTCCGCACGCTGTTCTTCGCGCCCTACGTGCTGGGCGTCGCGATCGTCGGCGTGATCTGGGTGTACATCTTCGACAC
Organism: uncultured Microbacterium sp.; assembly: GCA_937926065.1. GTDB lineage: Bacteria > Actinomycetota > Actinomycetes > Actinomycetales > Microbacteriaceae > Microbacterium. The sequence goes on along the minus strand of CALANM010000076.1, from coordinate 11,792 downwards.
GCAGTCCGGCATCCTGAACCACCTGCTGTCCCTGCTGGGTCTTCCCGACGACATCCCGTGGGTGGTCGACACCCCCTGGGTGTGGGTGTCGCTCGTGGGCGTCACCGTGTGGTGGACCGCGGGCCTGAACACCGTGATCTTCCTCGCCGGCCTCAAGGGCATCAACGGCGACCTGTACGAGGCCGCGTCTCTCGACGGCGCGGGCGCCGTGCGCAAGTTCACGAGCGTGACGCTTCCGGGCCTTCGCCCCGTCATGCTCTTCATCACGACCACGACCGTGCTCGCGTCGGCCAACATGTTCGGCCAGTCGTACATGCTCACGCAGGGCGGACCGGGCAACGCCACTCGCACCGCGATCATGTACATCGCCGATCAGGGCCTGTCGCAGAACAACATGGCCCCCGCTGCCGCCATGAGCTACATCCTCTTCGCGATCCTGGCTGTCGTCAGCGTCATCAACTTCCGGGTGCAGCGCGAGCGCGCCGAGAAGGGCGTCTCATGACCGACACGATCGCCGCCCGTCGCCGTCTCTCGCCGCGTCGCGCGGCATCCCGCACGGTCCTCTACGCCGTGCTCGGGTTCCTCTCGCTGATCATCGTCTTCCCGCTGCTGTGGATGCTGCTGACGTCGTTCAAGACGGATGCCGATGCGGTGCGCAACCCGTACGCCCTGCCCGACCCGTTCTCGATCGAGGCGTATGAGACGCTGCTCCTGAGCGGGCAGCAGCCGATCTTCCTGTGGCTGTGGAACAGCTTCGCGGCCGCGACGCTGCAGACCGTCCTCATCCTCGCGACGGCGTCGATGGCCGCCTACGCGCTGGCGCGGCTCGACTTCGCCGGCAAGAAGGTGGTCTTCGGGCTCATCATCGGCACGCTCCTCGTGCCGCCCGTCGTCTTCCTCATCCCGAACTACCTGATCGTGGAGAACTTCGGCTGGCTCGACACGATTCTCGCGATCACCGTGCCCGGGGCCGCCAGCGCGTTCGGCGTCTTCTTCCTGCGGCAGTTCTTCGTCGGGCTGCCGGTGGAGGTCGAGGAGGCGGCGCGCATCGACGGCGCGGGCGAGTTCCGGATCTTCTTCCAGGTCGCACTGCCGCTGGCCAAGCCCGCCCTCGCGACGCTCGCGGTGCTGGCGTTCCTCGGAAACTGGAACGACTTCCTGTGGCCCGTGTACGTGCTGCTGTCGCCCGAGAACATGACGCTCCAGCCTGGACTGGCGATGCTGCAGGGCGCGTACCGCACGCACTTCGCGATCGTGATGGCCGGTGCGGTGATCGCGTCGATCCCGGTGCTGGTGCTGTTCGCGTTCGCGCAGCGTCAGATCGTCGACTCGGTGGCGGGCGCCGCGGTGAAGGGATGAGACGCGCGCTCGCCGTCGCCGCCGCGACGCTGCTGCTCGGGGGAGGGCTCGCGGCCTGCGCGGGCGAAGACCAGGCGGCGGAGCCGACGGAGACGGCGAGCGCGGCGGCATCCGTCTTCGCGATCGACGCGGACTTCCCCGATCCCGATGTCGTTCCGGTCGACGGCGGCTACGCGGCGTTCGCGACGGGCTCGCACGGCTTGAACATCCGGTACGCGTTCTCCGAGGACCTGCGCTCGTGGCGCGTCGACAGCCGCGACGCGCTCCCGAGGCTTCCCGCGTGGGCGTCGACGGGGCGCACATGGGCTCCCGACGTCGTCGCCGCTCCCGCGTCGGGGCCGGATGCCGGCGGGTACCTCATGTACATGACCGCGCAGCACACCGACTCCGGGCGGCAGTGCATCGGCGTCGCGGCGGCCGACGCGATCGACGGCGAGTTCGCCCCGGTCGCCGACGAGCCGCTCGTCTGCCCTGTCGATGAGGGCGGCGCGATCGACGCGGCGACCTTCGACGACGTCGACGGGCGCCGGTACCTGCTGTGGAAGACCGACGGCAACTGCTGCGGACTCGACACGTGGATCGAGATCGCGCCGCTGAGCGACGACGGGCGGGAGCTCGCGGGCGAGCCGCGGCGCCTGATCCAGCAGACGCTCGAGTGGGAGGGTGCGCTCGTGGAGGCTCCGACCCTCGTGCACCGCGATGGGCGGTATGTGCTGCTGTACTCGGCGAACGACTACGGCAGCGAGGCGTACACGGTGGGGGCGGCGACCTCTGAGGACCTCTTCGGGCCCTACGAGAAGGTCGACGCCCCGGTGCTGGTCAGTGGGGGAGAGCTGCGGGGTCCCGGCGGCCAGGATGTCGTGCCGACCGGCGCCGGCGACATGATCGTGTTCCACTCCTGGGATGAGCTCTTCATCTACCGGGGTCTCGTCGTGAGGCCGCTCACGTGGGACGACGGGGTGCCCCGCGTCGGAGACTGACGGGACGTCGACGCCGGGAACGGCGAAGCGCCGCCGGCCCGCGAGGGAGCCGACGGCGCTTCGAGGGTGAAGCGGATGCCGCTCAGGAGACGCCGAGCAGCGCCTCGATCGGTCCGCGCGCGAAGTAGATCACGAAGCCGACGGCGACGACCCACAGCAGCCAGTGGATCTTCTTCGCCTTGCCGGAGAGCGCGTTGACGACGACCCAGCTGACGAAGCCCGCGCCGATGCCGTTCGCGATCGAGTAGGTGAGCGGCATGACGGTCGCCGTGAGGAACACCGGCAGCAGGACCCGGAAGTCCGAGAAGTCGATGTTCTTGATCTGGGCGAGCATCATGGCGCCCACGAGGACGAGCGCGGCGGCGGCCACCTCGCCGGGCACGAGGCCGGTGAGGGGAGTGAAGAACATCGCGAGCAGGAACAGCACGCCGGTCACGACGTTGGCCAGACCCGTGCGGGCGCCCTCGCCGATGCCGGAGCCCGACTCGACGAACACGGTCGACGACGACGAGGAGGTCGCACCACCCACGACGGCGCCGACGCCTTCGACGATCAGCGCCGACTTGATGCGCGGGAAGTCGCCCTTCGCGTCGGCGAGGTCGGCCTCCTTGGCGAGACCGGTCATGGTTCCCATGGCGTCGAAGAAGTTCGAGAACACGAGCGTGAAGACGATCATGACGAGCGCGACGACGCTCACCTTGCCGAGGTCGAAGCCGAAGTCGATCGCGCCGACGAGGCTCAGATCGGGGAGGGCGAAGACGCTGCCGCTGAACGGGCTGAGTCCGAGAGCCTCCGGCCAGATCGCGTTGACGATGTACGAGAGGATCGTGCCGCCGATCAGGCCGAGGAGCAGTCCGCCCTTGACGCGCAGCGCGATGAGCACGCCCGACAGCAGCAGCGTCACGAGGAACATCACGGTGCCGATCGTGGCGACCGAGCCGCCGACGCCGAGGTCGAGCGGCGGCGATGCCTGCGTGGTCGAGGTGACGAAGCCGGCGTTCACGAAGCCGATGAAGGCGATGAACAGGCCGATGCCGACGGTGATCGCGAGCTTCAGCTGCACGGGGACGGCGTCGAAGATCATCTTGCGGAGGCCGGTGGCCGCCAGCAGCACGATGATGAGACCGTTGATGACGACGAGGGCCATCGCCTCGCCCCACGTGACCTGGCCGACGACCGAGAACGCGAGGAACGCGTTGATGCCGAGGCCCGACGCGAACGCGAACGGAAGCCGCGTGACGAGACCGAACAGGATCGTCATGACGCCGGCGGTCAGGGCTGTCGACGTCGCGACGGCGCTGCCGGTCAGCACCGTGCCTTCGACGTCCGCCGTCGACAGGATGATCGGGTTCAGGATGACGATGTAGGCCATCGTCACGAAGGTGACGAGCCCGCCTCGCACCTCTGCGCCGATCGTGGAGCCGCGCTTGGTGATCTCGAAGAAGCGGTCGAGTGTGCTCTGGGGTGTCGTGGTCGCCGTTTCGGGTGGCGTGGTCGTGGTCATGAGTCCTCCTGTGACGAAGGTATCGATTCAGCGGGGGCTCCCGCACATCGACGCCGCGCGACACGCCGTGGATGCCGCACGCGCGGGCGCGCCCATCCCGCTCCCGCGGCGGCCGCTGGGTAGGGTCGAAGCCGCATGAACCGCCTCCTCGTCGCCGTCCTGGCCGCCTTCGACGCCGTGATCGCCGTCGCCGTCGGTCTTGCCGCCGCACTCGCACCGCTGACGCTCCTGTGGGTCTTCGCCTTCGACGGGGGCGCCGACTGGGGGAGCCTGTGGCCGGCTGCCGCGCGCGTCTGGCAGGCGGGCCATCTCGTGCCGCTCGATGTGCGACTGGATGCCGAGACCGTCGCGTCGCTCGGCATCCCCGCAGAGGGCGCTTCGTTCGCGTTCTCCCTCGCCCCTGCGGCGTTCGCGCTGTTCACCGCCGTGTTCGCGGCGCGTTCGGGCGGACGGGCGGCGCACGCCGGCGCGTGGATCACGGGCGTGCTGGCAGGCACGGCGTCGTTCGCCGTCCTGTCGGCTCTCATCGCCGTCACGTCGCCGCACGACGTCGTCTCTGTCGACGTCGGCACGGCCGTGCTCCTGCCCACTCTCGTCTTCGCGGTGCCGTCGCTGGGCGGCGCGCTCGCACGGGCCTGGCGCGAGGGCGACGACGGCCTGCTCGACCTGCTGCGCGATCGGGCCGACGTCGGCGGGGGGATCGTCGAAGGCGCCGCGCGCGGCATCTCGACAGCGGTGGTGGCCTGGATCGGCCTCGGCGCCGCTGTCACGGCATTCGGCATCGCGGCGGGCGGCTCCTCGATCATCGCGGTCTTCGAGGCCGCCCACCTCGACCTTCTCGGCCTCGTGATCGTGTCGCTGGGTCAGCTCGCCTACATCCCGACGCTCGTCGTGTGGGGAGCCGCGTATGCCGCCGGCCCCGGCTTCGCGATCGGCGCCGGCACCGCGGTCTCGCCCGGGGGAACCAGCCTCGGCGTCGTCCCCGGCATCCCCGTGCTCGGCGTCATCCCCGAATCGCCCTCGGCGTGGCTGCTGCTGCTGGCGCTCGGGGTCGTGGGCGTCGGCGCACTCGCCGGCTGGGTCGCCCGCGCGCGCATGCAGGAGGAGACCGGCGAAGACGAGCCCTTCGTGCCGCGCCTCATCGTGCTGGGCCTTGTGATGGCAGGCGCCGCCGGGGGCGCGGCGCTGCTGTCGGTCCTCGCATCCGGCGCGATGGGCCCCGAGCGGCTGCAGCAGACCGGCCCGTCGGCAGGTGCCGTGGCGCTCGCCGTCGCGATCGAGGTCGGCATCGGCGCCGCCGCCGTCCTCCTGGCGCCGCTCGCGACCTCGAGCGCGCCGTCCGCGGCGACGGGGTGGGCGGGCGACGACGACGAGGTGCTTCCGTCATCCGCGTCCGTCCATGACGACCGCGCCCTCACGGCCGACTCGATCCCGGCGGCGGATGAGGCACCGGTCGAATCCGCCGTCTCCGCCGGGCAGACCGCCGCGGACACGGCAGACCTCACCGCGGACATCACCGACACCGCAGACCTCACCGACACGGCAGACCTGTCGAAGCTGTTCGGCGGCATCTTCGCCGACGACCGCGCCGACGGCGACGCGCGCGCCGATGAGGGCGACACGGGCGGGCCCGGCGGGGCGCCTGACCGCCGGTAGACTGAGCGGGTGCTGACCCTCGCCGTCCTGATCTCCGGGGCCGGATCGAATCTTCGTGCCCTGCTCGAGGCGGCCAGCGACCCCGATTTCCCGGCGCGCGTCGTCGTGGTCGGCGCCGACCGCGAGGCCGACGGCTTCGCGCACGCCGAGGCGTTCGGCATCCCCACCGTGCTCGTCCCCTTCCGGCAGTTCGAGTCGCGCGAGGCCTGGGGCGAGGAGCTGCAGACCCAGATCGACGTGTGGAGTCCCGACCTCATCGTCCTCAGCGGCATGATGCGGCTCCTCCCGGCCGCCGTCGTCGACGCGTGGGCGCCCCGCGTGATCAACACGCACCCGGCCTACCTTCCCGAGTTCCCCGGCGCTCACGGCGTGCGCGACGCGCTCGCCTCCGGCGCGAGCGAGACCGGCGCCAGCGTCATCGTGGTCGACACGGGCGTCGACACCGGACCGATCCTCGCCCAGGAGCGCGTACCCGTGCTCCCGGGAGACACCGAGCAGACGCTGCACGAGCGCATCAAGCCCGTCGAGCGTCGCCTGCTCATCGACGTCGTCCGCCGCATCGCGACCGGAGATCTCGACCTCACCGCGTACGAGACGCACTGACCCGACCCCCATCGATCTGCGATACAGGAGCCCTCATGGCCGGCCCGACCATCGACTCGTCCCTCTACCGTCCGCGTGACATCGTCCCGGTCCGCCGCGCGCTGATCTCGGTCAGCGACAAGACGGGCCTGATCCCCCTGGCGGAGGCGCTCGCCGCCGCAGGCGTCGAGATCCTCTCGACCGGCGGTTCCGCCGCGCTTCTGCGCGACGCCGGCATCGCCGTGACGGACGTCGCCGAGATCACCGGCTTCCCCGAGTCGCTCGGCGGCCGCGTCAAGACGCTGCACCCCAGCGTGCACGCCGGCCTGCTCGCCGACCTCCGCCTCGAAGACCACGAGGAGCAGCTCGAAGAGCTCGGCATCCTGCCCTTCGAGCTCGTCGTCGTGAACCTGTACCCCTTCGTCGAGACGGTCGCGTCCGGCGCGACCGGCGACGCGGTCGTCGAGCAGATCGACATCGGCGGCCCCGCGATGGTGCGGGCGTCGGCCAAGAACTTCGCCAACGTCGCGATCGTGGTCTCGCCCGAGTCGTACCCGGCGATCATCGACGCTGTCGCCTCGGGCGGAACCTCCCTCGCTCAGCGCCGCGACCTCGCGGCCCGCGCGTTCGCCCACACGGCCGAGTACGACCGCGCCGTCGCGACCTGGTTCGCCGAGGAGACGCTGATCACCGACGAGCTCCCGCAGCACCTGACGATCAAGGCAGAGCGACTCGCGACCCTCCGCTACGGCGAGAACTCGCACCAGCGCGCCGCGATCTACACGCGCGTCGGCGGTCACGGCATCGCCCAGGCGACCCAGCTGCAGGGCAAGGAGATGTCGTACAACAACTACGTCGACGCCGATGCCGCCCTGCGTGCCGCCTTCGACCTGGTGAAGCCGGCCGTCGCGATCATCAAGCACGCCAACCCGTGCGGCATCGCGGTCGCCGCGCCCAACGCGCTCGACCCGATCGCGTCGGCGCACCTGCGCGCACACGAGTGCGATCCCGTGTCGGCGTTCGGCGGCGTCATCGCTGCCAACCGCACGGTGACGCTCAAGATGGCCGAGAACCTCCGGGACATCTTCACCGAGGTCATCGTGGCGCCCGGCTTCGAGCCCGAGGCCCTGGAGGTCTTCAAGCTCAAGAAGAACCTGCGCGTGCTCAGGCTCCCGGCCGACTGGAAGCAGGAGAAGATGGACGTCCGTCTCGTGTCGGGCGGTCTTCTGCTGCAGGATGCCGACCGCTTCCCCGACGAGATCGAGTCGGTCGCGAAGGACTGGCAGCTGGTGTCGGGCGAGCGCCCGGCGCCCGAGGCGCTCGAGGGCATGATCTTCGCGTGGAAGGCGTGCCGAGCCGTGAAGTCCAACGCGATCGTGCTCGCGCAGGGCTCGGCGACGGTCGGCATCGGCATGGGCCAGGTCAACCGCGTCGACTCGTGCCGCCTGGCGGTCGAGCGCGCCGGTGACCGCGCGGCCGGATCGGTCGCGGCATCCGACGCGTTCTTCCCGTTCGCCGACGGCCCGCAGGTGCTGATCGACGCGGGCATCACGACGATCATCCAGCCCGGCGGATCGGTGCGCGACCAGGAGGTCATCGACGCCGCTCGCGCCGCGAACGTCACGATGTTCTTCACGGGCGAGCGTCACTTCTTCCACTGAGTCCTGCGCTGACGGCCCTCGCGGGCGCGGTCACCGCGATGTCCGATTTCCGCGAGTGGATGTCGGCGGCGCGTGTCAGAGTGGAGGCATGCCCGCCGCGACCATGACCTTCGAGGAGCGCTACCGCGCGATCGACGCGCGCGATGCGCGGTTCGACGGTCAGTTCGTGACGGCCGTGCGCTCGACCGGCATCTACTGCCGCCCGTCGTGCCCCGCCCGCACGCCCAAGCCGTCGAACGTCGAGTTCTTCCCGACGTCGGCGGCCGCACATGAGGCCGGCTACCGCGCGTGCAAGCGGTGCCTGCCCGAGGCCGCGCCGGGCTCTCCCGCGTGGGACCTCCGCGGCGACACGGCCGCCCGGGCGATGCGGCTCATCGCCGACGGCGTCGTGGAGCGGGAGGGCGTGCCCGGGCTCGCCGCGCGCCTGGGCTACTCCAGCCGTCACCTCACCCGGCTGCTGACGGCGGAGCTCGGCGCCGGGCCCCTCGCCCTCGCCCGTGCGCAGCGGGCCCACACGGCACGGATGCTCCTCGTCGGCACCGATCTTCCCGCCGCCGACGTCGCCTTCTCAGCGGGATTCGCGAGCGTTCGCCAGTTCAACGACACGATCCGCGAGGTGTTCGGACTCACGCCGCTCGAACTGCGGGCCCGTCGTCGCCAGACGGCGCGTGAGGGCACGCCTGCTGACGTGGAGGAGACGCCGGGGTCGCTCGACCTCGTGCTCCCGCATCGCGGACCGCTCGACGCGGCGGGGCTCTTCGCGTGGATGGCGGCTCGTGCCGTCGCGGGCGTGGAGTCGGCGTCGGAGACGCGATTCGCCCGCACGCTGCGGCTCGACGGCGGTCCTGCCTGGTTCGAGCTGCGCCTCGACGAGGCGGGTCGCGTGCGTCTGCGTGCGCGGCTCACGCAGCTGCGCGATCTCACCTCGCTCGTCGCCCGGGCGCGACGCCTGTTCGACCTCGACGCCGATCCGATCGCGGTCGACGCAGCCCTGAGCGCGCATCCGGCACTCGCGCCACGCGTCGCGGCGATCCCCGGCATCCGTGTTCCGGGCGCCGCAGACCCGCACGAGATGCTGATTCGCGCGATGATCGGTCAGCAGATCTCTGTCGCCGCCGCGCGCACGGCGCTGACCGCCCTGACGGAGGCGCTGGGGGAGCGGATCGCGGTCCATGAGGGCACCGACCGGCTCTTTCCGACGATGGCCGCGATCGCCGAGCACGGCGCTGAGGTGCTTCGCGGTCCCGGGGCGCGCATCCGGGCGATCACGGATGCCGCCGCCGCGCTCGCGAGCGGCGAGCTCGTGCTCACGCCCGCAGACGACGGCGCCGAGCAGCGCGCGGCTCTCCTGGCGCGGCCCGGCATCGGGCCGTGGACGGCCGACTACGTGCGGATGCGGGTGCTCGGCGACCCCGACGTGTCGCTCCCGGGAGATGTCGCCGCCCGCGCCGGCGCGGGGGCGCTCGGACTTCCGTCGGATCCCCGCGGCTTCGATGCATGGGCGGCCCGCGTCGCCCCGTGGCGAAGCTATCTCATGACCCACCTGTGGCGGGCGACGCCGGTGCGCCCGGCCCGCACCCGTGCGGCGCGCGCGCTCACTGCCGTGTCGGCCGCCGATCCCGTAGAGGAGACACCATGACCGCGATCATTCAGACGATCGGCACTCCCGACGGCGCCTTCACGATCCTCGCTGACGACCGTCAGCGCGTGCTCGCGTCGGGGTGGACCGACGACGTCGTGGCGATCCTCGCGCGGCTGGCGCCCGGCCACCGGCCCGTCGATATCGCGGAGGGCGAGACGGATGCCGCGTCCGCCGCACAGGCCTATTACGCGGGTGACGTCCACGCGATCGACGAGGTCCCGGTCATGCAGTCGGGCACGGCGATGCAGCGTGCCGGGTGGGAGGCGCTCCGGCGCATCGAGCCGGGGGCTCCGCTGACCTACACGGGCTTCGCGGCCCTGCTCGGCAGCCCTCGCGCCGTCCGCGCGGCGGCCTCGATCTGCGCGCGCAACGCGCCCGCCCTGTTCGTTCCCTGCCACCGCGTGCTGCGCGGCGACGGCTCGATGGGCGGATTCGCGTGGGGCGTCGAGGTGAAGCGGAGCCTGCTGACCCGCGAAGCCGCCTGACGCGCACCGCTGCGAAGCGCTGGAGGGCTCTTGCACACAGGGAACTCCCAGGGATAGGCTGGTGGGCTGTCGCGTCGCGACGAGCCGTCGCCCATTCGAGGAGGAAGCCATGTATCAGGCCATCGTCATCACGAAGCCGTCTGCCTTCCTGCCTCGCATCGCGCCGACGCTCGCGGGCGGGCTGCACGCCGGGACCCGACTCGCCGGGTAGCGTCCGCGCCTTCCCGATCGGGAAGCCTCGTCCCGCGTTCCGCGTTCTCTCCGGCAGACACGACTGACCGGTGCTCCGTGCGCTCCTGCGCCCTCATCGCCGCCTCGCCGCCACCGCGGCATCCGCCTCGCTCCCACCCACAAGGATCATGACCACCTCTACCGCGAGCCCATCCTCATCGCTGTCGACCCCACGCGCGCTCGCGCGCCTCTACCCGTACGTCAAGTCCGTGCTGCCGCGGCTGTCGCTCGGCGCTGCCAGCGCACTCGTCGCGAGCCTGCTGGCGCTGTCGATCCCGCTCGTGCTCGAGGGAGTCGTGGCCGGCCCGATCGCCTCCGGCGACGCGGCGCAGCTCGCATGGGGAGCCGGCGCGATCCTCGTGCTGGGCCTGCTCGAGGCGCTGATGGTGTGGGCGCGACGCTTCTTCGTGATGGCCCCCGCCACCCGCGCCGAGTACGAGCTGCGCACCGGCTTCTACGAGCGGCTCCAGCGCCTGCCGGTGTCGTTCCACGACCGCTGGCAGTCGGGTCAGCTGCTCAGCCGCATGATGCAGGACATCAGCATGCTGCGCCGCTGGCTCGCCTTCGGCCTCGTGCTCCTGGTCGTCAACGTGCTGACGATCCTCGTCGGCGCCGTGCTGCTGTTCCGCTGGCACTGGCTGCTGGCCACGACCTTCCTCGTCGTGTGCGCGCCGCTGTGGTACTCGGGCTTCCGCTTCGAGAAGACCTACGGCACCCTCGCGCGCCAGAGCCAGGACCAGGCGGGCGACCTCGCGACGTCGGTCGAGGAGTCGGTGCACGGCATCCGCGTGCTCAAGGCCTTCGGCCGCGGCAAGCACGCGCTGCAGAAGTTCACGCGCCAGGCCGAGACCCTGCGCGAGACCGAGCTCGACAAGGCTCGCGCCCTCGGCTGGATCTGGTTCTGGCTCGTGCTGCTGCCCGACATCGCCTTCGCGCTGTGCCTCGGCGTCGGCATCGTGCTCAACCTCAACGGTCAGCTCGCTGTCGCCGAGCTCGTCGCGTTCTTCGCGATGGCGACGGTCCTGCGCTGGCCGATGGAGTCGATCGGCTTCCTGTTCTCCTTCCTGCTCGACGCGCGCACGGCGAGCGACCGCATCTTCGAGGTGTTCGACGAGGAGAACACGATCGTCGACCCCGCTGAGCCTGCAGCCCTGCCGGCGCCGCGCGGCGCGCTGCGATTCGAGGGGGTGCACTTCCGGTACTCGGATGCCGCTCCCACCGAGCGCGACCTGCTCGACGGCATCGAGCTCGAGCTCGAGCCGGGCGAGACGATGGCGCTCGTGGGCCTCACCGGCTCCGGCAAGACGACGCTCACGACGCTGCCCGGTCGTCTCTACGACGTCACGGCCGGCAGGGTCACGATCGACGGCGTCGACGTGCGCGACCTGACGCTGCAGGAGCTGCGGACGCACGTCGGCATGGCGTTCGAAGACGCGACGCTGTTCTCGCAGACGGTGCGCGAGAACGTGCTGCTCGGCCGCGAGGACCTCGAGCCGGGCAGCGCCGAGGCCGAGGCCGTGCTGCGCGAAGCGCTCGCCGTCGCTCAGGCGGGCTTCGTCGACGACCTGCCCGACGGCGTCGACACGGTGATCGGCGAAGAGGGCCTGTCGCTCTCGGGCGGTCAGCGCCAGCGTCTGGCCTTGGCCCGCGCTGTCGCCGCGCGCCCCGCCGTGCTCGTGCTCGACGACCCGC
>CALANM010000075.1 GCA_937926065.1 uncultured Microbacterium sp. | reverse complement strand
CGATGGTCAGCACTTCGAGGGCGGGCCGGGCCCGGGCGCCCGGGGCGGCGAGCGCAGCGACCACCGCGACGCTGTCGCCGGTCTCGACGATCTCGGTCTCGAAGCCGGCGTCGCGCAGTCTCCCGGCCAGCCACGTCGCGGACCGGATCAGGTCGAGCGCATGCGCGGGGTCGCCGGCGATCGATGCGCACTCGACCCATTCCGAGAGGTCGCTCAGGATCTGGTCCCGGTGCGCCCGAAGGTAGGCCGACACGGCCATGTCGAAGGCGTCGGAGTCGGGGGCGTCGGAGTCCGGCGGCGCGTCAGAGTCGGTCATACGCCTACGGTCGCGCGATCGAGCAGGCAGCGCTCCGGGATTGACGCTCCACGATGATCCGGCTAGAGGGGTCGCCCGGCGCTGTTCAGCGTCACTGGGTCCGTGCGCTGTCGGTGCTTCTGCATAGCATCCGGGGGTGGCATCCCTTGACGACATCCGCATCATCGCGGCGCATCTGCCCGGAAGCGAGGAGAGCGCATCGACGGGAGGGGCGTCGTGGCTCGTCCGGCGCAAGCCGTTCGCGTGGGAGTGCCGCCCGTGGCCGAGCGTGCCCGATGAGGTGCGAGAGATCCTCGCCCGCGAGCTGGTCGTGGCCGTGAAGATCGCCGACCCGATCGACGCTCTCGCGCTTCGTGAGATGCATCCCGATGTGTTCCTGGCGCAGACCACCCGCTGGGGCGAGCCGAAGGTGGCGTTTCGCATGGCGGCGATCGACCTCGATCACCTGTCGGAGCTCGTCACCGAGGCCTGGCGGACTCAGGCGCCACGGTATCTGCGGGCGCAGTTCGACGAGATCTGAGTCCAGGGGTCGACCCGCCGCCTCCGGTAGCAGCCCCCTCGCCACCGGCAGGCGAACAGCGCAAGACTGGCGGAGAACACGAAGAGAGGTGCGAGGCGTACATGAGCAGTGAGCACGTGGTGTCCCCGGAGGAGTTCGGCATCCCGTCGGAGGCGGTGATCGACCTGGTCGACACGCTCGAGCGCCGCGGCCTCGACCCGCACGCGCTCCTCGTCGCACGGCGCGACGCCGACGGCTGGCACGACGCCGTGTCGTGCGCGTGGCGCCCCTTCGACACGGAGCAGCCGGCGCTCGTCTACTCGGTGTCGAAGACGTTCACCTCGCTCGCGATCGGGCTATTGATCGGCGAGCAGCGACTGACCGCCGACGACTCCGTGGGCGAGCTGCTGGGCCTTCCGAACCCGCACGGGCTGACGGTGCGCCACCTGCTCACGATGAACACGGGCCACTCGCCGGAGCAGATCGAGGCGCTGCGCTTCGACGTGCGGGCGCTGCTGACCGTGCCGCCTGCGGCGTCCCCCGGCACCCGATTCGCCTACAACTCCGACGCCACCTTCGCCCTCTCGTGCATCGTCACCGCCCTCACGGGCGAGCGCCTCACCGACTATCTGCGGCCACGCCTGCTCGACCCCCTCGGCATCGGGCGCCGCTGGATGAAGCCGGCGCGCGGCGTCGAGCAGGGCTTCTCGGGCTTCCACATCACCGTCGGCGAGATCGCGCGCGTCGCGCAGCTCCTCGCCGGCGGCGGCCGCGTTGGCGAGCGGCAGCTGGTGCCGGCCGAGTACATCGAGGAGCTGTCGCGGCCGTGGTCGGACACCCGCGACCCGGCGCAGCCCGAGAACGTCGTCGACGACTGGGGCCTGGGGTACGGCTACCAGGTGTGGCGCAGCACCCACGGCTTCCGGCTCGACGGGGCATACGGACAGTTCGGGCTCGTGCTGCCCGAGCGCGGCATCGTCATCGCGTATCAGGGCTCGGCGCTCGCGACGCAGCAGACCCTCTCCGCGTTCTGGCGGTTCGTCGACACGATCGGCGATGCGCCGGCGGCGACGCCCGCTCCGGATGCCGTGGCCGACCCCGCCGGCGAGCGCCTCGCCGCGCTCGACACGTGGTCGTTCCGCGGCACCCTCGCTGTCGACCGGAATGTCGATGTCGACACGACCGACTGGAGCCTCACCGACAGCGAGGGCGGCTGGACGCTCGACATCCCGGCATTGGGTGGGGTGGCGGTCGGGTCCGACGAATGGGCGCACACGACGGTCCGGGCGGTCGCGCCCGCCGACCCGGGCGGCGCGGTCGTCGAGAGCCCGCCGGTCGAAGAGGGGACGCACATCGCGATCGCGGCCCGCGGAGAGCGGGATGCCGACGGCGTCCTCGTGCACCTCGTGATGCCCACATCTCCGCACCGTATGATCGGGCGGGCGGATTCGGCCGGAGCCGTGCACGCCGGCTGGCACACGGTGCCGTTGCAGGGTCCGTCGATCGCGACGCTCGCCGTGCCCGCGTGGGTCATCCGCTGAAGCCGCAGCCGGCGTCGGCGGCCGCGTAGGCTCGTGAGTCATGGCCATCGGCGCGACGATCCACACGTTCACTGTTCAGCTGGCAGACGTCGACCGCGGCGTCTACGACGAGCTGTCGCTGCGCACCGCGCGCCAGGCGGCCGAGACCGACGCGTTCATGCTCACCCGCGTGCTCGCTTACTGCCTGGAGTACGAAGAGGGAATCGCCTTCAGCGAGGGCATCGCCGCCGCCGATGAGCCGGCCGTGTCCGTGCGCGACCTCACGGGCCGCCTCGTCGCCTGGATCGAAGTGGGCGCCCCGGATGCCGCGCGCCTGCACCACGGCAGCAAGTCGGCCGACCGCACGGCCGTCTACACGCACCGTGACCCCGCGAAGGTCATGGCGCAGTGGGCCGGCAAGCGCATCCACGAAGCCGACCGCATCCTGCTGCACAGCTTCGACCCCGGGTTCGTCGACGACGCGACCGCAGCCCTGGAGCGCCGCAACGAGCTCACCGTCTCCGTGACGGAACGCCGCCTCTACCTCGACATCAATGGCGTGGCGCTGGCATCCGACATCCACACCGTCGCGGCGCAGTAGACGCCGGCGCGTGCGTCAGCCGTTGTCGCGGGAGGCGACGGGGCGGCGACCGGCGACGACGACGTTGACGCCGGCATCCCGCAGTCGCTCGACATGTGAGCGATCGGTGCCCGCGTCGACGATGACGGCGTCGAACTCGCTCAGCGCGACCATGGCGTGCAGGGCGCGCTTCTCGAACTTGGTGTGGTCGACCAGCAGCAGTCGCGTGGATGCCGAGTCGAACATCGCTCGCTTCACGTCGACCGTCTCGAGCGTCTGGTGGAAGCAGATGTCGTCGGTGATCGCCGACGTCGACATGACCAGCGTGTCGGCACGGAGCGCGGACAGGGCGTTCACCGTCATGCGGCCCATGAACGCGCTGCACCAGTTGTAGTACTGACCGCCGAGTCCGACGAGGGTGATGCCGCTGGTCGCGCGAAGCTGCTCCATCACCGTCAGCGTGTTCGTGATGACCGTGAGCGGCTTCTTGGCGCGCAGGTGCGGCAGCAGGTGGAGCGTCGTCGTGGAGTCGTCGAGGATGATCGCCTGCCCGGGCTCGATGAAATCGAGCGCCGCCTGGGCGATCGCCTCCTTCTCGGCGAGCTGGCGACCCGCGCGGTACACGTCGCTCGACTCGACGAGAGCGGTCGACAGCGCCGTCGCGATGCCGCGGCTCTTGCGCAGGAGACCCCGGGCCTCGAGCTCGTCGAGATCACGGTGGACGGTCATCTGGCTGATCTCGAAGCGTTCGGCGAGCTCTTCGATGCGAATCGCGCCGGCCTTCATGACGGCTTCGGTGATCGCCCGCTGCCGAGCGGCCTGGCGGCTCTGCCGGGCGTCGCCCGAGGCGACCAGATCCGTCTCCATGGCGGTGCCTTCCTCGCTCAATCCGTGGCCGCGGCTTCGTCGATGATCCGACCCAGTTCCGCGGGATCGTGCGCGTGCCTCCCGAGAAACAGACCGTCGACAGCCCTCCCGAGATCGGTGAGGACGCCGCGCTGAGCGCTTCCTCCGTAGATTATCGAGCCGCGGGTGATCCGGGGATCCGCGTCGACACGTGTCCGAAGCGCCGCCGCGACCACGCGGATGTGCTCGGGCTCTGCCGGCTCGGCCTGCCCGATCGCCCACACCGGCTCGTACGCGACGATGAGCTCTGTCGGGTTCGCCTCGTCGACCTCGGTGAGCGAGGCCTCCAGCTGAGCGATGCTCTGCGAGATCGCCTCCTCCGCCGTGCCTCGAGCGGTCTCGCCGACGCACAGCACCGGGATGAGGCGGTTGCGGACGGCGGCGGCCACCTTGCGCGCCACGACCCCGTCGTCTTCGCCGAAGAGCCGACGTCTCTCTGCGTGACCCACCTCCACGAGAGCGCAGCCGAGCGCGGCGAGATCCTCACCGCTGACCTCGCCGGTGTACGCGCCGCGGTCGAAGACCGACAGGTCCTGCGCGCCCACCAGCACCGGCGTGCCGGCGAGCGCCTTACGCACAGCGGCCACGGCGGGCAGCGATGGCAGCACGAACAGCCGCACGATCCCGTCGCGGACGGCGGGGTGGCTGCGTGCGATGGTCGCGACCACGCGCGCCCACGCCTGTGTGTCTTCGATGCTCAGGTACAGCTTGGTGCTGACGCCCAGGGTGACCTTCGGGAGGGTGACCTGCGCATCGGGCACCTCAGCCACAGGTGCCCGACTGCTCGTACTCGGAGAGCACCGCCACCTTCTGCGCGGAGGCGCTGGATTCGTCGAACTCGTAGCCGAGCCACTCGCGCACGAGGCGACGGGCGAGCTCAAGGCCGATCACACGCTGGCCCATCGTGAGGATCTGCGCGTTGTTGCTGAGCACGCTCCGCTCGACGCTGAAGCTGTCGTGCGCGGTCACCGCGCGGACGCCGGCGACCTTGTTGGCAGCGATCGCGACGCCGAGGCCGGTGCCGCACACCAGCAGGGCGCGGTCAGCGAGTCCGTCGCGCACTCGTTCGGCCGCCGTGACCGCGATCGTCGGGTAGGGAGTGTGCCCCTCGGCATCCACGCCCACGTCGACGACCTCGGCGACGCGGTCGTCTTTGAGGAGGTCGGCCTTGAGCGCCTCTTTGTACTCGTATCCTGCGTCGTCGCTGCCGACGACGATGCGCCACTGGGTGGTCACGATGCTTCTCCTTCGTGGGGGGAACGGATGGCGGTGCCGGCGGCGGTCACCGCGAGCGCGAACGACACAGCCCCGGGGTCGGGGGTGCCGATGCTCTTCTCCATGTGGGGGCGGGCCCGGCCGAGCCGCGCCATGATGTCGGCGGTCGCCTGGGCGGCGTTCTTCGCCGCTGCGGCGGCGTTCTGCCATGCCCGGTCGATCGGGAGGCCGGATGCCACGGCATCCTTCAGCGCGTCGACGAAGGGCACGAGGGCGTCGACCAGGGTCTTGTCGCCCACCTGTGCCTTGCCCATCGTCTGCACCGTCTCGCGGAACGCCTCGGCCGCTGCCGCGACGCGTGCGGCATCGGGTGCGAGATCGTCCCCGAGCGCGCTGCCGGCGGCCCGCAGCCCGGCGCCCCACAGCGCGCCCGAGGTGCCGCC
>CALANM010000074.1 GCA_937926065.1 uncultured Microbacterium sp. | reverse complement strand
TTCGCATCCGCTCAGGGGACCGTGCGACGATAGACCGCACCGTTCCGCACGCTCACGGGGGACATCATCGACCTGTCGATCATCGTGCCGACGTACAACGAGGCTCCTAATGTGCGCGAGCTGGTACGTCGGGTCGCCGCTGCCGTCTCCGGCATGGACGCCGAGATCCTCTTCGTCGACGACAGCATCGACGACACGCCCGACGTGGTCCGTGCCGTGGCGGCCGAGGCACAGCTCCCCGTGCGCCTCATCCACCGCGACGTGCATACGGGCGGGCTCGGCGGCGCTGTCGTCGAAGGCATCCGTGCGGCGGAGTCGGATCTGTGCCTCGTCATGGACGGAGACCTGCAGCATCCGCCCGAGAAGATCCCCGAGCTGGTCGACCGCTACCGGCAGGGCGACGTCGACGTCGTCATCGCGTCGCGCTACGCCGGCGGCGGCACGGCTCACGGGCTCGCCGACCGCTCGCGCGTGCTCGTGTCGAAGGCGTCGACCTCGATCACGAAGGCCATGTTCCCGGTGCGGCTTCGCGACGTCACCGACCCGATGACCGGCTTCTTCCTCGTCTCACGCACCGCCGTCGACCTCGACAGCCTGCGGCCGAGGGGCTTCAAGATCCTCCTCGAGATCCTCGTTCGCAAGGGCTTCCGCATCGCCGAGGTGCCGTTCCACTTCGCCGACCGTCACGCGGGCGAGTCGAAGGCGTCGCTGCGGCAGGGAGTGCACTTCCTCACCCAGCTCGCCGCGCTCCGGTTCGGCAAGATGTCGCTGTTCGCGGTCATCGGCGGCATCGGTGCCGTCGCGAACGTCGCCATCGTGTGGGCGCTCACCCAGCTCGGAGTCGACTACATCGTCGCGGCGGTCATCGCGGCCGAAGCGACCATCATCGGCAACTTCCTGCTCATCGAGCACTTCGTCTTCAACGACATGCGCAATCAGGCGTCGGGTGTGTGGGCGCGGTTCGCGAAGTCCTTCGCGTTCAACAACGCCGAAGCGGTCATCCGCATCCCGATCGTCGCGTTCATGGTCGAGACCGGGCACATCTCCGCCGTCGTCGCCACGGCCGTCACGCTCGTGGTCGCGTTCGTCGTGCGGTTCGTGTTCCACTCGCTCGTCGTCTACGCACCCCGCAAGACCGGCCCGGCCACACCCCTGCGCGGAGCGCTCGAGCGCATCGACGAGCAGGCCATGGAGCCCGGCGAGCTCTGAGACGGGCCGGGATCTGAAACCCGCCCAGAGACGGGTCGAGCCGCGGGCCCCCAGGTCCCGCGGCTCCTCATCCCCCGATTACTCGTCTGCGGGTCCCCCAACCCGCATCCGAGGTTCTATTGAGTTCTTCTGCGTCCGGTTCACAGACCGTGGTTCGACGGCGCCGAGTGGGGTGGGCCCTGGCCTGGGGAGAGGGGTCGAGCCGTACTCGGCGCCGCCGAGTCTGTGGTGGCCTGAATCAGGCCGTTGCCGAACGCACGCCGAACTCGTGGAGCGGCTCGGCATTCACCGTCTCGAGCGCACGGCGAAGCTGCGTGCTCGAGGTGTGGGCCGTGTACGGGAAGTACACGACCTCGACGCCGACCTCGGAGAGCTCGCGCTCAAGGCGCTTGCCCTTCTCGGTGCCGCGCCAGTCGTCACCCTTGAAGAAATGGGTGAACCCCACTTCGCGCCACGCGTCGAGCTTGCTTGGCTCGTTCTCCACGTGCACGTAATCGACGAAGCGGATGTTGCGCACGATCTCCACGCGCTCGGCAGTCGGGACGAACGGCGTGACGCCCTTCGTCTGCTGCAGCATCTCATCGCTCACGACTCCCGCGACAAGAACGTCGCAGTTGGCCTTTGCGTGACGAAGGATGTTCAGATGTCCGACGTGGAAAAGATCGAACGCACCCGCGGCATAGCCGATTCGAACTGTCATTTGCCCCCCAGCAATGACTAACGGCGATTCCCCATCGCCTTCCCCCATTTCGCCGGCCCCCGCCGGCGACGTCCGCCAACCCCCCGTCGGCGAACGAGGTTCAGCATAGGGCAAAGTCGCGTCGAGCGCGATCACTTTTCGCAAGCGCGTCCCCCGGCCCTGGTGGCGCGGGCAGAATCGGGCTGCCCGCTATAGTGGGCCGGATCATCCGATACCGCGAAGGGGTGCTCGCCCATGTCCGAGTTCCGCCAAGCGATTGAGCGACTCGCTGCCGCCCAGAAATCGTCGCGCGGCGCGCCCGCGTACTCCCGCTTCGTCAACCGGCCGCTCGGTCGCGTCCTCGCTGCGGCGGCGTACGCGTTGCGCCTCTCACCGACGCAGGTCACCCTGCTGAGCGGGGCTGCGACGGGGGCGGGCATTCTGCTCATCGCCCTCGTGCCGCCGACGTGGTGGTCGGCGGTCCTCGTCTCACTGCTGCTCGTGCTCGGCTACGCCCTCGACTCCGCCGACGGGCAGGTCGCCCGGCTCACGGGCACCGGCTCGCTCGCGGGCGAGTGGCTCGACCACTTCTTCGACGCCACGAAGCAGGCGACGATCCACATCGCGGTCCTCATCTGCTGGTTCCGCTTCTACGACCTCTCCGACCTTTGGATGCTCGTTCCGCTCGCCTTCGGGGCGACCGCGAGCGTGTTCTTCTTCGGAGTCGTCGGTGCCGACTTCCTGCGCCGCATCAACCGCCTGCAGCATCCGGCGATGCCGGCACCGGCCGAGGCAGGGCCGACCTCGGCGGTGTACTCTCTCGCGGTCATGCCCGCCGATTACGGGCTCCTGTGCATCGTCTTCCTGACGCTGTGGGTTCCGCCCGTCTTCGTCACGATCTACACCGCCCTTGCCGTGATCAACCTGCTGCTGCTGGCCGCCTCGGGCGTGCGCTGGCATCGCTCGGTGCGTCGTGCTGAAGCGGAGGCCAAGGCGGCGGAGGCGGGGACTGCACGATGAGCCGATTCTCCGGCCTTCGCGGCAGCGACGCGCGCGCAGCAGACGTCGGAGCCCTGGTCCGTGCCGGGCGGATGTTCGCGCGGGGCGTGCTGCGCAAATGGAGGTTCGGCGCCTCGGAGGGTCCGTTGTTCATCGGCCGCGGCGTGCGGCTGTCCGGGCTGCGGCACGTGCGCCACACCGGGCGCCTCGTGATCGAGGACGACGCGGAGCTGCAGGGACTGTCGAGCGAGGGAATCCGCTTCGGTTCCGACGTGTCGATCGGAGCGCGTACCGCCATTCGTCCATCCAGCTACTACGGCGGGGAGGCCGGCGTCGGCCTCACCGTCGGCGACCGGTCGAGCTTCAACGCAGGGTGCTTCATCGGGTGCTCGGGGCGTATCACGATCGGCTCCGACGTCATGTTCGGTCCGGGAGTGCAGGTCTACTCAGAGAACCATGTGTTTGCCGACCCGAACCGGCCCATCAAGGAGCAGGGTGTCGAGCGGAGCTTTGTGACGATCGAGGACGACTGCTGGATCGGCGCCGGCACGATCGTCACGGCAGGAGTGACCATCGGTCGCGGAAGCGTGATCGGCTCGGGCAGCGTCGTCACCCGCGACATCCCGGCGGGCTCGATCGCCGTCGGCGCCCCGGCTCGCGTGGTGGGGCGGCGCGACGCCGAGAAAACCGCCGCCGGAGACGCCGCCGGAGCCTGAGCGGCGGACCCGTCACGCCGTCTCGCGCCGCCGACGGGAAAGGTCGCGCCGCACGTACCAGGTCATCGGGATCACCTGGCACAGCGCCACCGCAATGGCCGAGCCCGCAATCGCACCCGCGGGGCCGACCAACAGGATCAGTGTCCACGACGTGCCGAGGCCGATCGGAACCATCAGCAGGGTAGGGACCACTTGGAACCTCAGACCGCGTTCGTCGGTCATGTACATGCCCAAGGGGTACTTCGCCGCCTGCAGAGCGACGAACGCCACAAAGCAGACGACCAGCAAGGGGTCGAGCGAGATGCGGCCGTCACTGATGACGTCGGCCAGGAAATCCGAGAGCAGGCCGAGAGCACCGGCAAGTAGGGTGCCACCCGCGATGAAAAATATGAGCGGGCGCCACGGTGATGCGACATCCGAACGTGCCCGCGCTTTGGCGAAATACGGCCATAGGGCGACTCCGGCGGCGGCGATCGTCTGGATCACGATGCCGAACAACTGCATGGCGAGGTTGTACTGCGCGAGCGCTGCGACGGAGGACAAGTGGCTGAGCAAGAGGCGGTCAGTCTGCATGGCGAGAGGCAGTGCGACCATCTGAATCAACATCGGCCAAGCAAGGTTGAAAACGGGGACCCCGGGCGCGCGGCGAAGCCGGGGAATGTCTCGAATCGCTCCGCGGACTTGGCCCTTGAGCGAGTACGCGGCGATTCCCAGGCACAACGCCGACACCGCTCCACTGGCGATGTACGTCGCAACGGGAAGGTAGGCAGCGACCGGCATACCAAACGTGGCTGCAAGCCCGATCACGGCGAGAATTAGCGGCGCGGAAATGCCCTGCGTGCCGACTTGCACACTCGTCTTGTCGAGACCTACGAGAATCCGCTGTCCAACGCCCAGGGGAAGTACGAGCCCGAAGATCAGAAGACACAGAAACGCCGAGAAGGCGCCGCCGTGATCGAGAAGACCGTCGCCGAGAAGTACGGGCCATAAGCCCGTGATGTAGAAAAGTCCTGAAACGAGAGCGATTGTCGATCCGGAGAGGATGAGGATACGCAATGCCGACGTGATGGTACGACGCACCATCTCGTCGCGGCGGGCATCTCCACTGCCAGCGATCGCGTTGATGACCACGGCGGCGATGCCGAGGTCGGCGAACGGGAGAAGCTGCGGCAACGTTGCCAGGAGGCCGTAGTTCGCATATGCCTCGAGCCCGAAGTTGGTGAGGATAAGGCGACTCGTGACGATTCCGAGGAGCCCCGAGACACCCATCACGGCGACCTTAGTCGCCGCCGTTGAACCCACCGTCGCCCACAGCCGTCCCCGGCCGTGCGCCGACGAGTCACGCGATCTCCCCATCCGGACTCTCCCCCACGTGCGTCATAGCGACGCCCCAGCATGCTATCGCGGCTGTCTACGTCGTCGTGCTCGTGCGACAACTAGTCGACGAGTCAGGCCCGACGGTAGGTGGCGTGACGGTAGCCGACCGATCGTGCCAGCACGCCCAGGCCGCGGAGCGCGACGCGTTCCCCCCGCGCCCGGCGACCGAGGTCCCCACGGACGCGTCCGAGCCCCGCGCGGAGAAGTCCGGCGCAGATGCGCGCGATGCCGCCACCGACGCCCGCGATGCGGACGACGAGTCTCTTCGTGGGAGAGCCGGCCAGGCGCAGGCGCGTGTTCTGCAGCACGGTTCCCTGGGCGAAGGCCCGGCCGCGTACCCACGAGACCGTCGCGCGCTCAGGCGCCAGCGGATCCACGGCGACCGATTCGCTGCATGCGACGATCCGCCCTCCGCCCCGCACGAGAAGTGAGGTGAAGATCGAGTCCTCTCCGCCCGCGAGACCGAGGCCGGTGTCGAACCGCAGGCGCAGGCGCCTGACGGTGTCGAGGTCGAGGAGGAGGTTGAAGGTCGCTGCCGCCGGGAGGGGTTCGCCGGTCACGCGTACGGGGCGCTCAAAGAATCCGCCTTCGACGATGTAGGGATCGACGTCCTCCGGCAGCGACGTGACCAGTCGCCCCTGGACGGCATCCGCTCCCGTGGACGTCCAGGTCTCCAGCAGCGACGTGAGCCACCCTGGCTGCGCGATCTCGTCGTCGTCGATGAAGGCGAGCAGCCTCGATCCCGACGCTTCGTCGAGTGCGCGATTGCGGGCTGCGGCGATCCCCGGCTGCTGCTCGACGACGTAGCGCACCGGCTGCGTCCGGGGCCGCGCTGCGACGGCGCTCGCCGAGCCGGCGGGGTCGTTGTCGACCACGAGGATCTCCGCGTCGGCGAGAGTCTGCGCCTCGGTGACGCGCTCCACGAGGGCATCCAGGGCCGCCGCCAGCCGATCCGGCCGACGGAACGTGAGCACGGCGACGGTGAGACGGGGCGGCATAAGGACCGAGAGTACCGCCACTAGACTGACGGCGTCGAAGGGGGACACGACGTGAGCCAAGGGCAGAAATCCGCACTCGTCACCGGGATCACCGGGCAGGACGGAGGGCACCTGACCGAGGTGCTGCTGGGTGAGGGGTACCGCGTGTACGGCCTCATCCGCGGTCAGCACAATCCCAAGCGCGAGGAGCTGCTGCGGGAGTTCCCGACGCTGACCCTCATCGAGGGCGACCTCACCGACCCGGCCTCGCTCGTACGGGCCGTCGATCTCGCCGACCCGGATGAGGTCTACAACCTGGGCGCGATCAGTCATGTCGGATTCTCGTTCAAGAACCCGTCCCTGGCCGCCGAGGTCACCGGCAAGGGAGTGCTGAACCTGCTCGAGGCGATTCGTCTCACCGGACGCGCCGACCGCACACGGTTCTATCAGGCGTCGACGAGCGAGATGTTCGGCGGGCTCGACTACAACCGTCCGGGGTCGGGCTACTCCGAGACGTCGCTGTTCCACCCGCGCAGTCCCTACGGCGTAGCCAAGCTGTACGCCCACTGGATCGCGAAGAACTACCGCGAGAGCTACGGCATGTTCGTCGCGTGCGGCATCCTGTTCAATCATGAGGGCGAACGCCGCGGGTACGAATTCGTGACCCGCAAGATCACCGACCACGTCGCACGGATCAAGCTCGGGCAGATCGACCACGTGCAGCTGGGCGACCTGTGGCCCAAGCGCGACTGGGGCTACGCCGGCGACTACGTGCGAGGGATGTGGCAGATGCTGCAGCACGACGAGCCCGACGACTTCGTGCTGGCCAGCGGGCAGACGCACTCCATCGAGGACTTCCTCACGGCCGCGTTCGCGGAGATCGGCGTCGACGACTGGCGGCCCTACGTGCGTCAGAACCCGGATCTGCTCCGCCCCGCCGAGGTCGACATCCTCCTCGGCGACCCGAGCAAGGCGGAGGACGTGCTCGGGTGGCATCGAGACGTGGACTTCCAGGGCCTCGTGTCGCGCATGGTCGCCAACGACATCCGCATCCGAAGCGGCGAGGCGTGATCATCCGATCGATCATCGTCACGGGAGCCGAGGGCTTCGTCGGTCGCCACCTCGCCACGATCGCGCATGAGCGCGGCATCCGTGTGGTGGCCCTCACGCGTACACCCATCGCAGCCGGCGACGCACTTCTCGACGTCGTCGACCACGCCGTCGCGTGCGACCTGACAGAGGGGTGGCCCGACGTCGACGCCGACGCGATCGTCCACCTGGCAGGCCTCGCCGCCGTCGGACCCTCGTTCGAGCAGCCGCAGCGCTACATCGAGACCGGGAGCGCCATCGTCACGCACATGTGCGAGTCCCTGCTGCGCCGCCGGGGAAGCGTGCAGCGGGTGGTGGCGGTCAGCAGCGGCGCGGTGTACGCGAGCGGATCCGGTGAGCCGTTCGACGAGTCGGCCCCCGTCGCCGTCACGTCGCCGTACGTCGTGAGCAAGCTCCTGATCGAGACCCAGTTCGCCTATTACGCCTCTCGAGGGCTCGACGTGGCCGTCGCGCGCCCGTTCAACCACATCGGTCCCCGTCAGGGCCAGGGATTCCTCGTGCCCGACCTCATCTCGCGGCTGCGCTCGCTCGGCCCGGACGAGGCGCTGTCGGTCGGGGACCTCGGCACGGCCCGCGACTACACGGACGTCCGCGATGTGGCGGCGGCGTATCTCGAGCTTCTGACCGTGCCGAGCCACGAGCAGCTGATCTACAACATCGCCTCGGGCACGGCGCGCACGGGGCGTGAGATCCTCGAGGAGATCGCCAAGGCGATGGCCATCCCCGTTCCGCGCGTCGTCGTCGACGACCGCCGGATCCGCCCCGGTGACGCCCGGCGGATCGTGGGAGACGCGGGACGGCTTCGCCGCGAGACCGGGTGGAAACCGCGGATCCCCTTCGCGCAGTCGATCCGCGACGCCGTCGCGACGAGCGACGCCTGAGCTCTGCTCCGCGGCCCTGACTGCGCTGACCGATTAGGCCCTGCGCCGGCCCGATGGGGTGCCCTTCTAGCGCGGAGGCAATCTCCGGTCACCTTGTCTCCGACTGGGGAGGGGGCGCACGAGCCGGTCATCGTCGCGGTGACGATGGTGTTCTACCGCTGGGTCGAGCGGCCGACGATCGCCGCATCCCGGGCCGTCGGGCTCGCCATCGCGGGAAAGCGCACGCCTCGGGCGGTCCCTGCGGTCACGGCCGGGCGCGTCGGCGCGTAGCGGCCGTGCGGAAGGCCTCGACGTGGAGACGCGCGCTGTCGTCCCAGTCCCGCAGGACGAAGCGAGGCGGCTTGGCCGGCATGGGTGCCGCGAGCGCACGATCGATGTCCGCGGCGTCGAGGTCGCCGTCGTAGGTGTGGATCCATCCGTCGCCGACCTCCTCCGCCAGGAGTCGATTCACCGCGTTGTCGGGGACGAGCACCGGTCGCTCGAGGGAGAGCGCCGCCAGCACAGTGCTGGAGTTGTGCATGTGCACGAACGGCAGCACAACGAGGCTGGCCGACGTGACCTCGTGCACGAAGTCGGCATCGTCGAGGAACTCGAGCCGTAGACGCGCGCGCGGGTCGGGCTCGGCGAGGTCGCGGAGGCTCGCGGCGAGCTCCTCGTTCGACGGGCGGCCCGACACCGCCAGGGTGGCCCCCGGGGTCGCAACGGATCGGAAGGCCTCGATGAGCGCCTCGACGCCCTTGTATCGGCGGATGAGTCCGACGTACGCGACGCGCCCGGTCACCGCCTCGCTGGCGGGGTAGGCGGCGAACCACTGGCGGTAGTGGCCGAGCGGCACGGTGTGCACCGGCACGTCGAGGGACGGAGTGGTGACGTCGTTGAGCCGGATGACCGCCCGCGTGCGACGGTCGAACAGATCGAGGAGCCGGTAGTCCCAGCGGCTCAGGCCCTCGGGGCGCTCGGTGTTGTGCCACGTGCGGACGATGGGGGTGCGGGTGAGCGCGAGCCGCAGCATCAGCGCCTCCGTCAGGAGGCGGCGGATCACCCGCCCGACGGGCTTGGCCCCGCCGAACGTCACCTCAGGCCAGTGCACGTGGAAGGCGTCATACACGCCGAAGATCGCCTTGCCGAAGCTGAACAGCGACACCTCGGTGTCGTCGCGGCGGCGGAGCGCCTCGATCAATTGGGTGATGTACGGGTTGGTGGTGGGTTTCAGCTCGGAAACGGACTCGACCACGCGGATCGGTCGGCCAGCGGTCATCGGTTCTCTCCGGAGTGCTCGCGTGAGGCGATCGCCTCTTCGTACCAGCGGCTGACGAGATCGGGAAGCCGGTCGCTCGACCACCGGTCGTGCGGCGTGCCGCCGGCCGCACGTGCGGCCACGAGCTGCTCCGCCAGCTGCGCAGGGATGTCCCCCTCGACATCGGCGACGAACGCGTTGCGGTCCGCGAGTGTGGCGGGACCGCCCAGCGGGAGGCACACGACGGGCAGTCCGAGGGTGCTGGCCTCCGCGGCGACCCATCCGGCCTGATCGTGCATCGACGGGAACAGCATCGCGTCGGCGTCCGCGAACGCGTCAAGCACCTGCCCCCGGGAGACCCGGCCGAGGAATCGCACGCGGTCGGCGACGCCGCGGTCGGCGGCGAGGCGTCGAAGCGCGGCGAGCTCGTAGCCCTCTCCGTAGACATCGAGGAGCCAGTCCGATGCTGACGGCTGCGCGATGGCCTCGATCGCCAGTCGGCCGCCCTTCCATGCGAGCAGGCGCCCCGCGAACACGGCGACGGGCCGGTCGCGGACGACGGCGCGCCGCTCCGGCAGGATGCTCCGCTCCATCGCGGCGTTGGGTTCGACGACCGTTCGGGCATGCCGCGCGAATCGGCGCGCCACGTCGGGATTCTGGGCCACGACGAGGGCGGCCCGCCGAGCGGCACGGTCGCCCCAGATGGCCCGGGGAAGTGCCGTCAGGGCGTCGCGGGCCGCTTCGGTGACGGTTCCGCGCAGACCGAGCCATCGCCGCAGTCGCAGGTAGGGAACCTTCGACGCGCCGCCGACGGGTCCCCAGACGAACGGCACCCCGTCGAGGGCCGCCAGACCGCACCGCAGCCAATCGTTCGCGAAGGTCACATGATGGGCGACGTCGAAAGGCTGGGACGTGTGCTGACGGCGGGCCTCCCGCAGCAGGTGGCCCTGCCACAACGGGTAGAACCAGTAGAGCGCGCCCGGCAGCTTCTGCCGCAGCTGCATGATCCAGCGAGCGGGGTCGACGTACACGACCGTCATCCGCTCCGAGAGCACCGGATCCTCTGCGCGCGCCGCTTCCACGGCTTCACGGAACCGCGTCCGGGTGATGACGGTGACGTTGTGACGCTGAGCGGCGGCCGTCGCGAAGGCCCAGCCAGCCGACGCCTCGGACTCCTCGACCGGGCCGCACGCGTAGGCGCCGATCAGGACGCGTCGCCG
>CALANM010000073.1 GCA_937926065.1 uncultured Microbacterium sp. | reverse complement strand
CGTTCGCCACCCAGGCTGCCGGCGCCCTCACCGGTGTCGTCAATGACACGAGTGACAAGTGCGTGGCGGAGGGCCTCGAGCCGATCGAGGTCGTCGAGTACCCGCAGCCGACCGAGGCCCTCGCGTCGGTCATGAACGGTCGCCTGGACGGCATCGTCGAGGTCGACATGGCCCTCGCCGAGATGGTCGCGGCGACCGAAGGACTCGCGTACATCGGCGACATCTACGTGCCCGACACCAAGTTCGGAGTCTTCACGCAGCAGGGATCTGAGATGTCGGCGGCCGTCGCCGAGGGCATCGCGACCCTGCAGGAGGCCGGCACGTTCGTCGAGCTGGCAGAGAAGTACGGCCTCGACGCGAGCCGCGTCGAACTGGGCTGACGACGATTCGACAGGGAGAGGATGCCGGCAATGAACTTCGACTTCACGCTTCTCTGGCAGCAGCTCACATCAGCGGCGTACCTGAACGGAGCTCTGCTCGCGATCGGCGTGGCGATCGTCGCGCTCGTCCTCTCCCTGTTGATCGGCTACGCCGTGGCGCTGGGCGGCGCCAGCAAACACGGCGTGGTCCGGGGAGTGTCCGCCGCCTACGTGTGGATCTTCCGGGCCATCCCCGCGCTGCTCGTCCTGCTGGTCGTGTGGAACGCGCTGCCTCAGCTGCTGCCCATCTTCCGAGAGGACTGGTTCACTCCCTTCTGGGCGGCGGCGATCGGTCTCGCCGTGGTCGAAGCGGCATACTCCGCGGAGGTCATCCGGTCGGCGCTGATGAGCGTCGACGAGGGGCAGGTGCAGGCGGCTCGCGCGCTCGGGATGACCCCGGTTCAGACGCAGGGCCGCATCGTCCTGCCTCAGGCGCTTCGCATCGCACTGCCCCCGCTGGGCAACTCCTTCATCGGACTCATCAAGTTCACCTCGCTCGCCAGTGTCATCTCGCTGCGTGAGCTGATGGCGACGGCCCAGGTAGGGGTGGCGACGACGTTCCGCTACGCGGAGTTCTACACCGCCGCGGCCATCTACTACATCGTGATCGTCTCGATCCTGTCGATCGTCCAGCGCCGGATCGAGAAGAGGTTCGAGTGGACGAGCACTGCCAAGCGATCCACCATCACCTTCCGTCGAGTGGGAGCCTCCGCATGACCGATGCACGCAGCGACCTGCTGGTCGCAAAGAACCTCACCAAGAGCTACGGCTCGAACCGCATCCTCGACGGCATCGACTTCTCGGTCAGGCCGGGCGAGGTCAAGGCGATCATGGGCCCCTCCGGTTCGGGCAAGTCGACGATGCTCCGGCTGTTCGCCCTCCTGGAGCGAGCAGACGGGGGGACGATCGAACTCGAAGGGCGTCTCGGAACCGATCCCGAGAAGCAGTCGCGCGTCCTCTCGGAACGCGTGCTCGCCCGTCAACGCCGCGACATCGGGATGGTGTTCCAGCGCTTCAACCTCTTCCCCCACCTCACTGCCCTCGAGAACGTGGCGTCGGGGCTCCGGATCGTCGAGAAGATGAACTCGTCGACCGCTCGCGACAAGGCGCACGCGATGCTCGAGCGCGTGGGCCTCGGTCACCGGTCAGGTCATTATCCGGGCGAGCTGTCGGGCGGGCAGCAGCAGCGGGTCGCGATCGCGCGGGCTCTCGTGATGAACCCCAAAGTGATGCTGTTCGATGAGCCGACTTCGGCGCTCGACCCCGAGCTGGTGTCGGAAGTGCTCGATGTCATGGTGTCTCTCGCGCAGGAGGGCATGACGATGCTCGTCGTCACGCACGAGGCGCGCTTCGCTCGCCGTGCCGCGGATCGGGTGGTCATGTTCGATGCGGGCAGGATCATCGAGGATGCCGAGCCCGACGCGTTCTTCGACGCACCGACGCACGAGCGCACGCAGCGCTTCCTGTCCCGGATCCACTGAGCCGCAGGACAGTCCGCGTCAGTCGCGCGCGCGGGCTGCTCTCGCCTGGAGGGCGAGGGTGGTCCGCGCGGCGTCGCGGACGTTCGTCACATCCTGACCGGTCACGTCGCGGAACCGTGCGAGCCGGTTGAACACGGTGTTGCGGTGACAGAAGAGGGCCGCCGCCGCCGTCGAGACGCTGCCGCTGGCCAGGAACGTCTCCACTGTCTCCGCGAGGCGCTCCTGCTCCTCTGCGCTGAGGTCCTCGAGCCCGCCGAGCACGTCGTCGACGAGATCGTGCGCGAACTCGCCCAGACTCGATGCGGCCAGCGTGAGCCACATCTCCTCGGCACGCCGCGGTGTCGCGAGCGTGGGGGTCACGTCGAGGCACGCGAGCGCGAGTCGCACGGCATGAGGAACGCCGCGCAGGCCGGCGACCGGGTCGACGACGATGCAGCCGGCGTCGCGATAGAGCTCGCCGACGCCCGCGTCGCCGTCCGGCATCTGGACGACGACGACGCCGATCTGCCCGATGTCGTGCACGAGGTGCGGCATGTCTCGCGCTGCCGCGGCGTCGCGGATGCCGTCGATGACGCCGAGCTCTCGCGGCGAGACGATCACGGAGAAGAGCCGCTGCGCGTCTATGCCCACGAACTGCGCGACGCGGCTGATGACGTCGGGCCGCTTGCCGTCGGAGTCGAGCAGGAGGTCCACCCACCGGCGCTGCTCGTCTTCGAGCGCCCGGGCCGATTCGGCCGTGCGCGCCTGGTAGGAGACCAGCACGTGCTGCGCGTGAGCCTCCACCGCGTTCCACACGTCCATGCCGCCCGTCAGCATCGCCGGCATCTCCTCGGGGTGCACCTGGTCGATGAACGAAGCCCAGATCACACGGAAGTCCAGGCGAACGGCGTTCATCAGGTCGGGGAGCGGCATCCCCTGGTCGGCGCGTCGTCGGCCGATCGCGGTCGAGACGCTCTCGGCGTCATGGCCCTCGCCGCGCTGAGCGATCTTCCGGAGCAGCGCGCTCAGGCTCTGGCGGGCCGATTCGCGCACCTCGTCGAGGTCGACGACGTCAGCGGAGTACGACGGGATCTTCACGACTTCCTCGGCGAAGGTGTCGACGAGCTCGTCGAGGTTCGCGAGGCTGCGCTCGGCCATGCGCACGATGATGCGGCGGGCTTCGGCCGATGGTCCGTAGCCCGAGGTCTGCACGCTCCCAATCTACCGGCCGCCGTGGCGGCCGAATCAGCGGGGTCGGAGCGCGCTGACCTGTTCCGGCGTAAGGGGTCGAACGCGCATCCCCTGCAGCATCAGATGGAGCCTGGCGGTCTCCTCGAGCTCCTCGAGCGCATCGAGCGCTCCTGCCACTGTGGCGTTCGCGACGATCGGGCCATGGTTGCTCAGCAGCAGGGCGGCGCTGTCGCGTGCGGCGCGCTCCGCGAGGGGGCCCAGCGAGTCGTCTCCGGGGGCGTGGTAGGGCAGCAGAGGCAGACGCCCGATGCGCATCGCGAAGTACGCCGTGAGCGGCGGGAGGACGTTCTCCGGGTCGACGTCGGCGAGGCACGACACGGCGGCGGAGTACGTGGAGTGGGTGTGGATGACGGCGGCGGCTGTGGGGCGCGCGCGGAGCATCGCCGCGTGCAGGAAGGCTTCTTTCGAGGGCTTCGCGCCGGTCAGATGCGCGCCGTCGAGGCTGATGACGGACAGGTCGTCGGCAGTCACCGTTCCCAGGCTGCTCCCTGTCGGCGTGACGATGATCCGGTCGTCGACGCGCACGCTGATGTTGCCGGTGCTGCCGTGCGTGAGGGATCTAGTGAAGATCGAGCGAGCCGCGTCGATGATCTGCCGGCGGGCCTGCGCTTCATCCATGTCGTCTTCCTTCCACAGCCGTGGTGAGCAGTTCGGGGTCGCCGAAGTTCCCCGACTTGAGCAGCAGCGCCAGCGAGCGGCTGTCGGTCGTGTAGATCCAGGGCACGCCCGGCGCCGCTTCGTCGCCGATGACCCCGCCACGGATGCCGAGAGCGGTGACGACCGCGCCGGAGGTCTCGCCGCCGGCTACGACGAGGCGGCGCACACCGCGTTCCACGAGCCCGCGGGCGATCAGGCCCATGGCCGTCTCGAGGATCGACGAGGCGCGCTCGGAGCCGAGGATCTCCTGTGTGCGACGAAGCTCCTCGGGAGGAAGCGACGAGTAGATCAGGGGCGCGTCGCCCGGTGACTGCGCGTCGTACCAGCGGAGCGCGTCGGCGGACAGCCGCTCCGGGTCGGGCGTCTGAACCGCGTCGAGGCGCAGGGAAGGATGTGTCGCGCTCATCCGGGCGACCTGCTCGAGGGTGCGGGCGGAGCAGCTTCCCGCGAGGGCCGCCGCCGTCACCGCACCGACGGGGTCACCCTCGCCAGGCGCCTGTTCGGCCCGCCCGATGCGACGGGCGATCGCCGCGCCGAGACCGCCCGCGAGCCCCGCCGCGCCGGTCACGAGCCGGTCGGAGGCGACGGCTCGGCCGATCTCGGCGAGATCGTCATCGGTCACGGCGTCGACGACGACGTAAGGGTGCCCACCGTCTTGCAGGCTCGACAGCTCGGCCGCGATCTCGGTGCTGCCTCTTCGGACGGTCCGGTGGTCGATGAGCCCCACAGAGCGCGTGGTCTGCGCCGCCAGCACGTCGGGAATGAACGAGT
Source organism: uncultured Microbacterium sp. (assembly GCA_937926065.1). Lineage (GTDB taxonomy): Bacteria > Actinomycetota > Actinomycetes > Actinomycetales > Microbacteriaceae > Microbacterium. The sequence goes on along the minus strand of CALANM010000073.1, from coordinate 1,463 downwards.
TCGTCATGGGCGTGAGCGGGTGGTGTCGCATCGGAGAGTCCGACAGCAGCTGTCGATCGACGAACAGGTGACCCATGTACTGAGTGCGCAGATGCTCGGGCGAGCTGGGAGCGAACACCGCTCGGGTGGCGCCGAGCGCGTCCATCAGGGCATCGCTGACGGGGCCGATGTTGCCCTCCGCCCGCGAATCGAAGGTGGAGCAGTACTTGAAATAGAACTGGCTCGCCCCCCGCGCCTCCAGCCAGGCGGCGGCTTCCAGCGACTGGCGCACCGCCTCGCTCGGATCGACGGTGCGTGACTTCAGCGCGACGACCACGACGTCGCTTTCGGGAAGCGCGACGTCCCTCTGATCGCCGAACACGATGGCCACCCGCAGGCCCGACCTCCGGAACGCCACCGCGACGTCCGTCGCGCCGGTGAAGTCGTCTGCGATCGCGCCGATCATCGGGTCACCTCTCCGGCGCGGGCCCATGCCTCCCGCGACCCGTGAAGATCGGGGGTGGCAACGGGCATTCGGACTCCTTCGTCACGGCCGAGCCTAGCGGTGCCGATGGCATCCTGCGCTGGAAGGCACGGGCCCGACTCTCGGCTACTCCGGCAGCAGCGACACCGGGAGCGGCTTCACCTACGTCCCGGGAGGCCCCGGGCGCAAGTTCTTGAGCTACTCGGCCGGCTCCGGCGGCGGGGCGGGCATGAGCTGGGTCGACCGGAGCTACCCCGGCGCCCACATCACGTCGGACGCGCGTCGGCCCGAGGACATGCACGACTGCTTCGGTCCGCTGGCGGACAGCGGCACCGTCCGCATCATGGCTCCTCGTGGGGTGAGATCGAGCGGGCAGCGCGTATCAGGACTGAGGCACGGGGCTCGACCGCTCTCGTACGGTGATCGTGAACAACGCGGGGATCTACCGTCGTGGCGCCGTGGACGAGCTTTCGCTGGACGACGTCGATCTCCTTTACCGCATCAACCAGCGTGCCGTGATGGTCTCCGTCGCCCAGCTGATGCCGCTTCTCACCTCGGGGAGCGCGGTGGTCACGATCCTCGAGCGCACCTTCCTCGGTCGAATCGCGCAGCCGAACGAGATCACGGCGGCCGTGCTTCTGCTCGCAGGTGAAGGCGCTTCGTACATCACCGGTGCCGAGCTCGTGGTCGACGGGGGACTGTCCGTCTGACCGGCGACGTCGGTTCCAGCCCCAGATCGGACTGATTGGGGGACGCCCGCGTCAATGACGGCGGCGATCCCCCGTCGCTGAGCTGAGGGCCGCGCCCCTCACTTCGATGCCTTCTCCACTCACGGCGCGGCGGCGGTGGGTTACTGGTCACGGTGTTTGTCGTGGGCGCCACTCACCGATCCCGCGAAGAGAGAATGCTCGTCGCTGTTGTCTGGGGGTCAGATGGCCAGGGGTGGCGCCGCTGGCGTTCGAAGGCGACTGATTCAGCAGTGGACTGATTTGGATGAGGG
>CALANM010000072.1 GCA_937926065.1 uncultured Microbacterium sp. | reverse complement strand
GGGTCGACAGGACGGCGAGCGTCCACGAGAACACGAGAGCCGCGCGCGGCGTGACTTCCCCCGTCACGAGCGGCCGGTTCTCGGTGCGGTGCATCTGCGCATCGATGTCGCGGTCGAGGTACATGTTGAACGCCGCTGCGGACCCGGCGCTCATCGAGCCGCCGACGACGGTCGCCAGCACGAGCCACAGGTCGGGCAGGCCGCCTTCCGCGAGGATCATGACCGGCACCGTCGTCACCAGCAGCAGCTCGAGCACACGCGGCTTCGTGAGCTGCACGTAAGCCGAGATCGTTCGCCGGAAGGAGCGCTGCGTCCCTGCCGTGCGCGCAGCGTCCGCGCGCGCGGGCGTCGTCGTCATGTCCATGGCTCCCACCGTTGATCGGTCGCTTCCAGTCTAGGACATCAGCCCCCTGCCGCCGGGGCCCTCGGGTGCGACAGTCACCGGTGACGCACAGCGACACATGGCCCTCGAAGCATGCCTCTTCGATATGCTGAGACCACGTGCGCGCGCGGCGCCGAACTCCCTCCCACTCACCTGCGGACGGGGTGTGCCGTGCCCCGACCGAAAGGCGAAGAGTGGCAGAGCTTCAGTGGGACGAGATCGATCGACGCGCGGTGGACACCGCTCGTGTGCTGGCGGCGGATGCCGTCGAGAAGGTCGGCAACGGCCACCCCGGCACCGCGATGAGCCTCGCGCCGGCCGCTTACCTCCTCTACCAGCGCGTGCTGCGGCACGACCCGACCGACACCCACTGGCTCGGCCGTGACCGCTTCATCCTGTCGGCCGGGCACTCCTCGCTGACCCAGTACGTGCAGCTCTACCTGGGCGGCTTCGGCCTCGAGCTCGACGACCTCAAGTCGCTTCGCACGTGGGGATCGCTCACGCCCGGCCACCCGGAGTACGGCCACACGAAGGGCGTCGAGATCACGACCGGCCCGCTGGGCCAGGGCCTCGCCTCGGCCGTCGGCTTCGCCTATGCGGCTCGCTACGAGCGGGGCCTGTTCGACCCCGAAGCGCCGGCCGGCACGAGTCCCTTCGACCACTACGTCTACGTCATCGCCGGAGACGGCGACCTCCAGGAAGGCGTGACGTCCGAGGCCGGCTCCCTCGCCGGCCACCAGCAGCTGGGCAACCTGATCGCGATCTACGACTCCAACCAGATCTCGATCGAGGACGACACCAACGTCGCCTTCACCGAGGACGTCCAGAAGCGCTACGAGGCCTACGGCTGGCACGTGCAGACCGTCGACTGGAAGAAGACGGGCGAGTACGTCGAGGACGTCGCCGAGCTCCACGCCGCCATCGAGGCTGCGAAGGGCGCGACCGACAAGCCCTCGCTCATCATCCTCAAGACGATCATCGGCTGGCCGTCGCCCGGCAAGCAGAACACCGGAAAGATCCACGGCTCCGCACTCGGCGCCGACGAGCTCGCCGCGACGAAGAAGGTGCTCGGCTTCGACCCCGAGCAGTCCTTCGTCGTCGCCGACGACGTCCTCGCCCACACGCGTGCACTGAAAGACCGCGCTGCCGAGGCGCGCGCCGCGTGGCAGGAGTCGTTCGACGCATGGGCCGCCGCGAATCCGGAGCGCAAGGCGCTGCTCGACCGTCTCGAGGCAGGCACGCTCCCCGACGGCGTCTCCGTTCCGACGTTCGAAGCCGGCAAGGAGGTCTCGACGCGCGCGGCTTCGGGCCAGGTCATCAACGCCCTCGCCGCGCAGCTCCCCGAGCTGTGGGGCGGCTCGGCCGACCTCGCCGAATCCAACCTGACGACCATCAAGGACGCCAAGAGCTTCATCCCGGCCGAGTGGTCGACTCACGAGTGGTCGGGCGACCCCTACGGACGCGTGCTGCACTTCGGCATCCGCGAGCATGCCATGGGCGCAATCGTCAACGGCATCAAGCTCCACGGCCCGACGCGCCCGTTCGGCGGAACGTTCCTCATCTTCAGCGACTACATGCGCCCCGCCGTCCGCCTGGCGGCGCTCATGGACATCCCCTCGATCTTCGTCTGGACGCATGACTCGGTCGCTCTGGGCGAGGACGGCCCCACGCACCAGCCGATCGAGCAGCTCTCGACGCTGCGCCTCATTCCGAACCTCACCGTCGTGCGCCCCGCCGACGCGAACGAGACCGCGGCGGCGTGGCTCGAGATCGTCCGCCGAAGCAGCGGCGGCCCGGTCGGGATCGCGCTCACGCGACAGAACATCCCGGTGTTCCCGCGCGGTGAGCAGGGCTTCGCCAGCACCGAAGGCGTCGCGAAGGGCGCGTACGTCCTGCTCGACGCCGAGGGCGGCCAGCCCGACGTCATCCTCGTGGCCACCGGCTCCGAGGTCCAGCTCGCCGTGGCGGCGCGGGAGACGCTCGCCGCGGACGGGATCAAGGCGCGCGTCGTCTCGGCCCCGTCGCTCGAATGGTTCGCCGAGCAGGACGCCGAATACCGCGAGAGCGTGCTGCCGGCATCCGTCACGGCGCGCGTCTCGGTCGAGGCGGGGTCGACCCCGCTGTGGCACTCGATCGTCGGCGACCACGGCAGCTCGGTCGGCATCGACCACTTCGGTGCATCGGCCGACTACAAGACCCTGTTCGAGAAGTTCGGCGTCACCGCCGACGCGGTCGTCGACGCAGCGCGCGCGACCATCGCCGCCTCCCAGGCGGCCGGTTCCAAGGAGAACGCATGACCACCCCCACCCAGCAGCTTTCCGACGCCGGCGTGAGCATCTGGCTCGACGACCTGTCGCGCTCGCGCATCGCATCGGGCAACCTCGCCCAGCTCATCTCGACGCGCAACGTGTCGGGCGTCACGACGAACCCGTCGATCTTCCAGGCCGCCATCGGCAACAAGAACGACGACTCGTACCAGGAGGCGCTCACCGCCCTCGCGGCGGAGGGCGCAGACGCCGACGCGGCGATCTTCGCGCTCACCACCGAAGACGTGCGCAACGCCGCCGACATCTTCCGACCCGTCTTCGACGCGACGGGCGGCGTCGACGGCCGAGTCTCGATCGAGGTCTCTCCCGACCTGGCGCACGACACCGACGCCACTGTCGCCGAGGCCAAGAAGCTCTGGGCGGCCGTCGACCGCCCCAACACGCTCATCAAGATCCCCGCGACCAAGGCCGGCCTCCCGGCGATCACCGAGGTCATCGCCGCCGGGATCTCTGTGAACGTGACGCTGATCTTCTCCCTCGAACGCTACGCCGAGGTCATCGAGGCGTACCTCGCGGGCCTTGAGCGTGCCAAGGACGCCGGAATCGACCTGTCGCAGATCCACTCGGTCGCGTCGTTCTTCGTGTCGCGCGTCGACACCGAGGTCGACAAGCGCCTCACGGCGATCGGCACCGACGCCGCGCTCGAGCTCAAGAGCCTCGCCGGCGTCGCCAACGCCCGCCTGGCCTACGAGCTCTTCGAGAAGACCTTCGCCGACGAGCGTGCGCAGGCCCTCGTCGCCGCGGGCGCGAACGTCCAGCGCCCGCTGTGGGCCTCGACCGGCGTCAAGGACCCCGCGCTGCCCGACACCCTCTACGTGACCGAGCTCGTGGCTCCGGGCACCGTCAACACCATGCCCGAGAAGACGCTCGAGGCGACGTTCGACCACGGCGTCATCAGCGGCGACACCGTCACCGGTGCGTACGCGGGCGCGCACGACGTCTTCGACCGCCTGGCGGCCGTCGGCATCGACTTCGCCGACGTGACCCAGCTGCTCGAGGACGAGGGCGTCGAGAAGTTCATCGTCTCCTGGCACGACCTTCAGAACACCGTCACGGCGGCCCTCCGTGCCACCCCGGAGAGCGGCCTTTGAGCTTCGAGATCCACGTTTCCGGGCACGTCGAACACGTCGTGGAGCACACGCTCCCCGGCCTGGTCGACAGCCTGATCGCAAGCGGCATCACCGCCGGAGACTCCGACCTGTGGGGGCCCGACGCGGCCGATGAGGCCTCGCGCCGGCTCGGATGGGTGCAGGCGGTGACCGTATCGCGAGCCCTCGTGGACGAGATCGAGGCGCTGCGGGCCGACTTGCACGGCCGCGGGGTGACGCGCGTGGTGCTCGCCGGCATGGGGGGCTCATCACTGGCCCCCGAGGTGATCGCACGCACGGCGGGCGCACCGCTCGTGATCCTCGACTCCACCGCACCCGGGCAGGTGCTCGCGGCGATCGACGGCGCCCCGGATGCCGGACTGGCCGAGACCGTGCTCGTCGTGTCCTCGAAGTCAGGCAGCACGGTCGAGACCGACGCGGCACGCCGGGCATTCGAGGCTGCGTGGCGCGACCTCGGCATCGACCCGGCCGAGCGCATCATCGTCGTGACCGACCCCGGCTCCCCCCTGGAGCAGCTCGCACGGGACGCCGGCTACCGCGTCTTCACCGCCGATCCCACGGTCGGCGGGCGCTACTCCGCGCTCACCGCGTTCGGACTGGTTCCGAGCGGCCTTGCCGGCGCCGACATCCGCGAGCTCCTCGACGAGGCCGAAGCGACACTGCTCGAGGTGGCGATCGACGACCGCCGCAACCCGGCGCTCGTGCTCGCGGCCGCCATCGCCGGCACCGACGGCGCCACGCCGCGGCGCGACAAGCTCGGGCTCATCAGCGACGGCACCCACATCGAGGGTCTGCCCGACTGGATCGAGCAGCTCATCGCGGAGTCCACCGGCAAGAGCGGCACCGGCATCCTGCCGGTCGTGCTTCTGCCCGTCTCGCCCGAGGTCGAAGAACCCCACCTCGACGTGCAGCTCGTCCGGCTCGTCGACGACGCGGAGCACTTCCGCGTCTTGGAGCTCCACCCTGATGAGGTGCTCGTCAGCGGCTCGCTCGGCGCGCAGTTCGTCGTGTGGGAGTATGCGACCGCGATCGCGGGGCGGATGCTCGGGATCAACCCGTTCGACCAGCCCGACGTCGAGTCTGCCAAGGCAGCGACCCGGGCCCTGCTGCAGAAGCGCCCTGCGCCGACGCCGCCGGCTTTCGTCGAGTCGGGCGTCGAGGTGCGCTCCACCGATCCGCAGCTCGTCGCCTCCGGGACTCTTGCCGGCACGCTCGAGGCCCTGTGGACCCAGCTGTCACCGACCGGCTACGTCGCGATCCAAGCGTACGTCGACCGCCTCTCCCTCCCCCAGCTCACCGGGCTCCGCGAGCTCATCGCGGCCCGCGCGGCCCGTCCGACGACGTTCGGGTGGGGCCCCCGCTTCCTCCACTCGACAGGCCAGTTCCACAAGGGCGGGCCGGCCGAGGGAGTCTTCCTCCAGATACTGGAGTCGGGTGACGTCGACCTCGAGATCCCCGGACTGCCCTTCACCTTCGGCGAGCTCATCCGCGCTCAGGCCGCAGGCGATGCGCAGGTCCTCAAAGATCACGGACGTCCCGTCGTCACCCTCACCTTGGCCGACCCCCAGGTCGAGGTCCTGTCGCTCTTCGAAGCAGCCCAATAGGAACAGAGACACATCGATGACAGTCGAGATCTCGCGTGGCGTCAATCCGCTGCGCGACCCCGATGACCGCCGCCTCAACCGCATCGCGGGGCCGAGTGCGCTGGTGATCTTCGGCGTGACGGGAGACCTGTCGCGCAAGAAGCTCATGCCCGCCGTCTACGACCTCGCCAACCGCGGCCTCCTCCCGCCGGGGTTCGCGCTCGTGGGCTTCGCCCGGCGCGACTGGGAGGACCAGGACTTCGCGCAGGTCGTGTACGACGCCGTGCGACAGAACGCGCGCACGCCGTTCCGCGAGGAGACGTGGAAGCAGCTCCTGCAGGGGATTCGCTTCGTCTCGGGCGAGTTCGGCGACGCCGACGCGTTCCGCCGACTCCGCGAGACCGTCGAGCGCCTCGACCGCGAGCGCGGCACGATGGGAAACCACGCGTTCTACCTGTCGATCCCGCCGCGCGACTTCCCGATCGTCGCAAAGCAGCTCAAGGAGTCCGGTCTCGTCGACGACACGAAGAACGACGACAGCTGGCGTCGTGTCGTCATCGAGAAGCCGTTCGGCAGCGACCTCCAGACGGCGCGCGAGCTCAACGCGGCCCTCGAGGTCGCGTTTCCCGCCGACTCGATCTTCCGAATCGATCACTATCTCGGCAAGGAGACCGTTCAGAACATCCTGGCGCTGCGCTTCGCCAACGAGCTGTACGAGCCGATCTGGAACGCCAACTACGTCGACCACGTGCAGATCACGATGGCCGAAGACATCGGCGTCGGCGGCCGCGCCGGGTATTACGACGGCATCGGAGCCGCACGAGACGTCATTCAGAACCACCTCCTTCAGCTCCTCGCCCTCACGGCGATGGAAGAGCCGATCTCACTCGATGCGAAGGACCTCCGCGCTGAGAAGGAGAAGGTGCTCGCGGCCGTCCGCCTGCCCGAGGATCTTTCGACAGCGACGGCGCGCGGACAGTACGCCGGCGGCTGGCAGGGCGGCGAGAAGGTCCCCGGCTTCCTCGAGGAAGACGGCATGAACCCGCGGTCGACCACCGAGACCTACGCCGCCG
>CALANM010000071.1 GCA_937926065.1 uncultured Microbacterium sp. | reverse complement strand
CCCGCTCGTGCCGAAACCGCCGCTTGGTGCACCGCAACAGGCGGCGATCTCGGCAGCAGGCGGCGATCTCGACAACAGGTGGCGATCTCGACAGCAGGCGGCGATCTCGACAGCAGGACCGGCGGATGCCGTCAGCGTGCGCGCGTGCGGGGGTCCATCGCCGTGCGCAGCGCCTCGCCGAACAGGGTGAAGCCGAACGCGGTGACCGAGATGCAGATGCCGGGCAGGAACGCGAGCCACGGGGCGATCGCGAGCTCCGACTGCGCGTAGGTGAGCATGCGTCCCCATTCGGCCGTCTGCGGGAGTCCCCCGCCGAGCCCCAGGAACGACAGGGCCGCCGCGTCGATGACCGCCGTCGCAAGCGACAGCGTGCCCTGCACGATGACGGGACCCACGGAGTTGGGGAGCACGTGGCTCATCGTGATGGCGCCGCGTCCGAGGCCGAGGGTCTGCGCCGACAGCACGTAGTCGGCCGAGCGCTGCTGCAGCATCGACGCGCGCAGCAGGCGGGCGAACACGGGCACCTGCGAGGCGCCGATCGCGATCATGACCGCGAGCTGCGACTGCCCCAGGATCGCGGCGATCGACACCGCCAGCAGCAGATTGGGCACCGACAGCAGAATGTCGACGAACCGCATGATGACGTTGTCGACCCAGCCGCCGAACATGCCGCAGAGGAAGCCGAGCAGCATGCCGCCGACGAGGCCCAGCGCCGTCGAGATGACGCCGATCATGAGCGACGCCTGCGCGCCCCAGATGAGCTTCGAGAGCACATCGCCGCCGAAGCGGTCGAGCCCGAGGGGGAACTGCGCGAGCTCCCCCGGGCCGGGAATGTGGGTGGGCGTGATGAAGCGCTGGCCGGGGAGCTCCGTGGGACCGTAGGGCGCGATCACGGGCGCGAGTGCCGCGACCAGGAGGAACAGCAGCACGATGATCGCGCCGATCCACGCGGTCGGGTTGTGGCGCAGGCGCACGAACACGTCGCGCCAGAAGCCGCCGCCCGTGCGCGCCTCGAGCACCTGGTGGTCGGCGACGGTCTCCTCGCTGGCGCCGCCGCCGGGGGCGGGCGGGAGCATTGCGGAGGTCATTGGACCCTCACTCTCGGGTCGATGAGGCTGTACGAGACGTCGACCAGCAGGTTGATCAGCGCGTACAGCAGTGCGATGAAGAGGATGAACCCCTGCAGCACGGGGAAGTCGCGCGTGAAGATCGCGCGGGCGAGGAACGAGCCGATGCCGGGGAACGCGAACACGGTCTCGGTGAGGACCGCGCCGGAGATGAGCAGGCCCGTCTGCAGGCCGATCGTCGTCACCACCGGGAGCATCGCGTTGCGGAGGATGAAGCGGCTGCGGAGCGTCTGCTGCGAGATGCCCTTCGCCATGCCGGTGCGCACGTAGTCGGCGTTCTGCACCTCGAGCACCGACGCGCGGGTGATGCGCACGATGATCGCGAGCGGGATGGTGCCGAGCGCGAGCGCGGGAAGGATCAGGTGCAGGAGCGCATCTCCGGCCGCATCGAACTCGCCCGTGAGCACGCCGTCGAGCACGTAGAAGTTCGTGTAGTGCGTCGCGTCGATGCGCGGATTCTGGCGCCCGTCCGACGGCAGCCAGCCCAGCTGCACGGCGAACACGTACTTGAGGATGAACGCGAGGAAGAACACGGGGATCGTGATGCCGACGAGGCTGAGGGCGACGGCGGTGTGGTCGCCCCAGCGGCCGCTGCGGCGGGCGGCCCAGTAGCCGAGCGGCACGCCGATGCCGACGGCGAGGATCATCGCGAGCACCGACAGCTCGATCGTCGCGGGGAACCGGCGGGCGAACTCCTCCAGCACGGGACGCCCCGTCTGGATCGAGCTGCCGAAGTCGCCCGACAGGAGCCGGCCCAGCCACGTGACGTACTGCTCGATGAGGGGCCGGTCGAAGCCGTAGAGGCGGTTGATCTCGGCGACCGCCTCGGGGGTGGCCTTCTCACCGAGCAGCGCCACGGCGGGTCCGCCGGGAAGGGCGCGCACCCAGAAGAACAAGAGGACGGTCAGCCCGAGCAGGGTCGGGATCAGCAGCAGGATCCGCCGGCCGATGGTGCGTAGCACGAGGTGGGACTCCGGTAGGGGTCGAAGGAGCGGGCACGGATGCCGTGACCGCGCGAGACGGTCACGGCATCCGTGGGTCGGGAGTCTATTCGGACAGCTCGACCATGTTGTAGACCTCGTCCTGGACGGGGCTGGCCGGATACGACTTCACGCGCGGGTCGAACGCGAGCGTCGGGACCGGGTGGGCCAGCGGGACGCCCGGGATGAACTGCGCGATCTGCTCGTTGATCGCCTCGTACGCCGGCACCTGCTCCTCTTCGCTCTTGAGGCCGCGGGCCTCGGTGAGCGCTGAGAAGAGCTCTGCGTTGTCGAAGCCCCACTCGTTCGTCTCGGCTCCGAAGAAGACGCCGACGAAGTTGTCGGGGTCGTTGTAGTCGCCGGTCCAGCCGAGCAGGTGGATGCCGTGGTCGGCGCCGCCCTGCATCCGGTCGAGGTACTCGCCCCATTCGTTCGACTCGGCCTTGATCTTCACGCCGACCGCCTCGAGCTGGCTCTGCAGGTTCGCGAAGATCTGCTCCGGGTTCGGCATGTACGGACGCGAGATGTTCACGGGGTAGTTGAACAGGAGCTCCAGCGGGTTCGACTCGTCGTAGCCCGCCTCGGCGAGCAGCTGCTTGGCCTGCTCGGGGTCGTACGGGTAGGTGGTCACGTCGGAGTTCCAGCCGATGACCGAGTCGGGCATGAACTGCGTCGCCGCGACGGTGCCCTCGGGGAGCACCTGCGAGATGAGCGCGTCCTTGTCGATCGCCATCGTGAGCGCCTTGCGCACGTCGATGTCGTCGAGACCCGGGTAGGCCTGGTTGAACGCCAGGTAGAGCACCGTGAACGGCGCCCGGTTGACGAGCGTGTAGCCCGCGTCCTCGAGCGCGCCCAGGTCGGCCGGCGCGACGAGGTCGAAGCCGTCGATCGAACCGGACTCGAGCGCCTGGCGACGAGCCGTGGTGTCGCCGATGACCTTGAAGATCACCTTCTGCACCTGGCCCTGCTCACCCCAATAGTCGTCATAGACGGAGAGGGTGGTCTGGGAGCCCGGCTCCCACGAGTCGAACTTGAAGGGGCCCGTTCCCGTCGGGTGGCCCTGTGCGTACTCGCTCAGGGTCGGCGCCTCGGCGGTGCCGCCCACGTCGTCGGCGTCGTACTCCTGCAGCGCCGTGGGGCTCTGAATGGCGAACGCGGGCAGCGACAGCGCCGGGATGAAGCCCGCGAACGGCTGCGTGAGCTTCAGGGTGACCTCGGTGTCGCTGACGACCTCACAGCCGTCGTAGATGGACGTTCCCGTGTCGGCGTAGCCGCGCATGAGGGCGCCCCAGTAGTACGACAGGCTCGCGCTCTGCGCGACGCCGGTGAAGCCGTTCTGCCGGTCGAAGTTGAAGCAGACCGCCTCGGCGTTGAAGTCGGTGCCGTCGTGGAAGGTGACGCCCTCCTCGAGCTGGAACGTGTACGACAGGCCGTCGTCGGACATCGTCCACGACTTGGCCAGCAGCGGCGCCGGGTCGGCGGTGCCGGGCTCGACGCCCACGAGGCCTTCGAAGATCTGCCGCGAGATGCGGAACGACTCGCCGTCGCTGGCGAACGCAGGGTCGAGGCTGGACGGGTCGCCCGACGATCCGAACACGAACGTCGTGTCGACGTCGCTCGGGGTGTCGGTCTCGTCGCCGTCGCCGCCGCGCTGGCTGCTGCACGCTGTGAGCACGAGCGCGCCGACGGCAAATGCCGCGACGCCCGCGAGAGCGCGCCTTCTCGAACTGGAGAGCATGTTTTGTGCACCTTCCGTGTTGGGTGTCCGCCGTTGGACGCGGGTACGCGCCCGCTGGGATGGGAATGACGCTACCGGCGAACCGCCCGGGCGCGAGTCACACATTCATCTCGATCCTGTCTCGGTCGCTGCGGCTACCGTGGGGGGATGGCGCGGGCGCGGATCGAGCACGACGGACCCTCACGGAGACTGTCCGACGGCAGCGTCGCGCGAATCGTTCCCAGCCGGTTCACGAGCGGCTGGGAGCTCGATGTCGACGGCACGCCGCAGTCTCACGTCGACCTCGACGACCCGACGCACCTGCATTTCGAGTACGTCGCGCGCATGGCTGCCGTCATCGACCTGATCGGGATGCCGGGGCAGCCGCTGACCGCCGTCCATCTGGGCGCGGGTGCGCTCACGCTCCCCCGCTACATCGAGCACACGCGGCCGGGCTCGCGCCAGCAGGTGATCGAACTCGAGCAGCCCCTCGTCGACCTCGTGCGCGAGCACCTGCCGCTGCCCAGGGGCGCGCAGCTTCGGGTGCGGATCGGCGACGCGCGCGACGTGGCCTCGCGCCTTCCCGCAGGACTCCTCAACGCCGCCGACCTCGTCGTCTCGGATGTGTTCGCCGGAGCCCAGACCCCCGCGCATCTGACGACCGTCGAGTACTTCCAGACGCTCGCCCGCCTGCTCGCCCCCGAGGGGATCCTGCTCGTGAACGTCGCCGACGGCGCGGGGCTCGCGTTCGCCCGGCGCGAGGTCGCCACCGTCCAGGCGGTGCTGCCGCACGTGGTCGTGCTCGCCGAGGTGCAGACGCTCAAGGGCCGCCGGTTCGGCAACCTCGTCATCGCGGCGTCCGCCGCTCCCCTCCCCACCGAGTGGCTGCCTCGCCTGATGGCCGCCGGCCCCCACCCGGCCAAGGTCGCGCAGGGCGCGGAGCTCGACGCCTTCGCCCACGGCGCGCGCGTGAGCGTGGATGCCGACGCGCAGGCCTCGCCGAAGCCCTCCTCGTCGCTGTTCGAACGCTGAGTGTCGTGCGCGACACGGCGCGCCCTCGACCGGTTCCGGCCACGCCCGGGCGACACTTGAGGAGCGCACCGCGCGGAGGATCGAGCGCGCGGGGGAGAAGGGAGAAACGGTGAGCTACATCCTCGGATACGACCCGGACACTCTGCGCGAGCAGGTCGACCAGCGCCGCTGCAAGGAGCGGCTCGCGGAGCTCGGCGACCAGCGCAGCCTTCCCGCCCTCCTCGAGCGGGTCTGGCTGCTCAAGGTGCTCGACCGCCTCGAGGACGCCCTCGTCATCTCGGAGCAGTCGGTGCGCGTGGCTCGCATGGGCGGCACCCGCAAGGACCTGCTGCGCGCCCGCATCCTGCACGCGACGATCCTGCAGTACCGCGGCGCGTACGCGGCGGCGCTGCAGGAGCTGACGACGTGCGCGGAAGAGGCCGAGGGACAGGGGTGGGCCGCGCTCGCCGCGTTCGCCTTCCAGCACCGCGGCAAGGTCTCCTACGATGCCGGCGACTACGCGTCGGCCCGTGAGGACTTCAAGCGCTCGCTGTTCCTGCGCCAGGAGTCGGGCGCCCCCGAAGACCAGCTCGAGTCGACGCTGCTGGCGATCGAGGCGGCCGACCGCCGTCGCACGGCCGTCGCCAGCTGACTGTCGCCGGCTCCGTCTACTCTGCTCGAATGACCGATCTGCTCGTCGTGCGCCGTGAGGCCGAGAAGCTCATCGCCGAGCATCTCGACGAGACATGGACGTTCGCGTTCGACAACGCGAAGCGGCGAGCGGGGGCGTGCGACTACGCCCGCAAGCGCATCACGGTGTCGCGCTACCTCTCCGCCCGGTACGACGACGACACCAACCGGCAGACGATCCTCCACGAGATCGCGCACGCCCTCGCCGGCGCCCGAGCCGGCCACGGCGCCGCCTGGAAGCGCACGGCCCGCGCTCTCGGCTACACGGGCGGTGTGACCCACCACGGCGAGACCGCCACGGAGCTCGCGCCGTGGGTGGGGGTGTGTCCCGCCGGCCATGTCGCCTACCGGCACCGCAAGGCGACTCGACCGACCTCGTGCGCGCGCTGCTCCCGCCGCTTCGACGAGCGGTTCCTGTTCTCGTGGACACGCCGCGAGATCACTCCGGCCACGCGCCTCGCGGCGATGACGCCGCGCTGACCGCTCAGGCCGTGAACACGCCGTCGACCAGTCGTGGCGCGACGGCCACGGCATCCCGTTCGGCGGCGTGCAGGACCTCTTCGCGGCGCCCGGTCTCGAGAAGCTCCTGCCCTGAGCCGCTCGCCGTCAGCAGGTGCCGCAGCGCCCCCTTCAGCCCGCGGAACGACTCGCACGCGGCGGCCGCCTCCGGAGCGGTGTGATCGATGCCGCGCGCCCCGAGCGCGTCGATGATCGCGCCGGCCCCGAGCTGGTCTTCGACGGCGAACCGCGCTTCGGCGTCGGATGCCGACGACAGCTCGCCGGCCGCGAGCACCGCGATGCTCGTGCGCTGCCCGCGTCGCTGCTGCTCGGCCATGACGGCGTCGGCGACGGCGGTCGCGTTCCGCAGGCACCCGAGCAGCACGACGGCTCCGCTCTCGGCTGCGCGGCGCGCGATGGGGGCGCCGTTTCGCGAGGCGGCCAGCGCGCGATCGTCGAGCGGCACGCGGGCTCGGGTGGCGACCAGGTCGGTGACGGCGGTCGAGAAGCTCAGCACGTCGACGACCACGACGACGTCGGCGGGCGCGAGGCGTTCGAGCCCTGTGGCGCCCCACTCGAAGCGGACCTGGTAGCGCGACTGATCGAACGGGGTGGCCATCTCTCCAGGCTAGAGCCCCGCGCGCGCCGCGGTCGGCTCACGCGGGGCGGTCGGGCTCGACGAGGAGGTTCGTGATGCGGGCGGTCGCGATGAGGTCGCCCTCGGGCGTCGTGACGGTGACCTGGTAGGTCGCGACGCGCGACCCGGCGTGGAGCGGCTCGGCGGTCGCGATGATCTCCCCGTCGCGGGCGCCGCGGTGGTGCGTGATGCTGAGGTCGACGCCCACGCACACCTTCCCCTTCGTGCTGGCATGGATCATCGCCGCCCACGACCCGGTCGCCTCGGCGAGCGCGGCGCTCGCTCCGCCGTGGAGCCGGCCGAGCGACTGAGTGTTGCCGCGCACCGGCATCCGGGTCACGACGCGGTCTGCGCTCTGCTCGAGCACTTCGATGCCGAGCTTGCGGTCGAGCTCGCCCAGGGTGATGCGCCAGAGGTCGCCGCTCATGCCGCACCGCTCTCGCGTCGGGTGCCGGCGCTGCGCGGGCCGCCGTCGGCGCGAAGGCCTGTGAGCGCGACGGTGAGCACGTCGTGGCCCAGGCGCGCGCCGTCGACGGCGCCGCCGGGCCGGTACCACTCGACGACCGAGTTGATCATGCCGAAGATGAGGCGTGCGACGACGGGTGCGTCGACGTCGGCGATGAGGGCTCCCTCGGCCTGCGCCGCGGCGACCATGGCGGTGACCCGCTGGTCGAAGCGGCGGCGGCGTTCGAGGGCCGCGAGCTCGACGGGGCTGTTCCCGCGCACGCGCAGCAGGAGGGTCACCGAGGGGAGGTTCGCGAGCAGCACGTCGGTCGCGCCGCGGATCACGGCCTCGACCCGGTCGATCGCGGGAGCGTCGAGCGCCTCGGCGCGGTCGATCGCGGCCTCCAGTCCCCCGAGGGCCTCCTCGAGCGCGATCTCGAGCAGCTGCTCCTTGGACGAGAAGTGGTGGTACAGCGCCGACTTCGACAGCCCCAGCCGAGCGGCGACGTCGGCGACGGAGGTCGCGTCGTAGCCCTGCTCGTTGAAGAGGGCGACCGCGATCTCGCGCACGCGGTCGCGGTCGTAGCCGGGGCGTCCTCGGCGGGCGGGCGCAGGGTCGGCAGCGGGAGATGCGGGCGCGCTCATATCGCCAGTCTCCCACCCATGTGTTGCCGGATGCCGCGCACCGCCGTATCGTTCCTGAACGATCGGTCAGCTATCCGGCAGGAGGACGAATGCCCGACGAGACCCCCGCCGAAGCGCCCACCGACGTGCAGCCGACACCGCTCCGGCCCATGATGCAGCGAGACCGCGCGTCAGCCGCGCTCGGCATGACCGTCGTGCTCGACCGGCCCGGCGAGGCCATCGTCTCGATGCGCGTCCGCGACGACATGACGAACGGGTTCGACCTCACGCACGGAGGGCTGGTCTTCGCCCTCGCCGACACCGCGTTCGCGATCGCCTGCAACGAGGACGACGAGATCACGGTGGCCGCCGGCGCCGACATCGCCTTCCTCAAGGCGACGCGCGCCGGCGCCCTGCTCACCGCCTACGCCGTGCGCCGCGTGCGCAGCGGTCGCACGGGCGTCTACGACGTGACGGTGACGGACGAGGCCGGCGACGTCGTGGCCGAGTTCCGCGGCCGTTCGGTCACGACGCACCGCACGCTCTGACGCGCACGCCGCGATGACCTCCGGCGTCAGGCCTTCGCGCCTCGCGCGTCGATGACGGGACGCAGCGCGAGCACGAGCTTCAGGACGTTGCGGGCCGTGCGCTGGAGCTCGCCGCGAGTGATGCCGTCGGGGCGTGCGAGCGACTCGAGGATCGTGTCGTCGGCGTAGTCCTGCGGACCGTTCTCGGTCTTCACTCCGCCGGGCATGAGCACGTCGACCTGCGCGCGCACGCGGTAGGCGTTGTTCTCCAGGGCGGGGAAGTCGGGGTCGACGGCATCCTCCATCCACCAGTCGGTGATGACGCAGCCCTCGTAGCCCCACTCGTCGCGCAGCACGCCCGTCACGAGCGCGTCGTGGTAATGCGCCCAGACCCCGTTGATCTGGTTGTACGAGGTCATGAGCGCGAGCGGCCTGCCCTCGCGCACGCACAGCTCGAAGCCTCGCAGGTAGATCTCGCGGAACGCGCGCTCCGACACGCGCGAGTCGTGGCGCGTGCGGTTGGTCTCCTGGTTGTTGGCGGCGAAGTGCTTGGGGCACGCCGCGACGCCCTGCGACTGCACGCCGCGGACGACAGCGGCCGCGGTGCGACCCGTCACGAGCGGATCTTCGGAGAAGTACTCGAAGTTGCGGCCGCACAGCGGGTCACGGTGGATGTTCATGCCGGGGCTCAGCAGCACGTCCGAGCCCTTGCGGACCATCTCCTGCGCGTGCAGCGCCGTCAGCTCCTGCACGAGCGCCGGGTTCCACGTCGACGCGAACGCCGTGCCCGAGGGAAGCAGCGACGCGTACGCCGACAGGCGGATGCCGCTGGGCCCGTCGGTCGTCGTGACCGGGCGCACGCCCTTCGCGCGCAGCGACTCGGACACGCCGCCCAGCACGCCCGCGTTTCCGGCCGCGCCGAGGGGCGAGTGCATCGTGATGTCGCCGCGGGCGATCTGCGACAGCTCCTCGTCGGACAGCTGGGCGACGAACTCGTCGAGCGTGGCTTCGCCGAGCGCCACGGCATCCAGCGTGATGCCGCGGTCACCGGTCGGCGGGATCTCTGCGGGCATCGCCGACAGCACGCGCTCGCGGCGGTCGGCGGTCGCGGTGGGCACGGGCTCCCAGCCCAGCCGGGCGCCGCCGTCGGCGTCGCGGACGACCGTCATGCGGTCGAAGCCCTCGACGGGAGCCGTGACCTCGGCGACGCGGCGCACGACGCGCAGCTCGTCGAGGGTGACGGTGGCCGCTTCGGCGGCCGAGCGGACATCGCTGCCGACGAAGAAGCGGTAGTCGCCCGCCTCGAGCACCCACGCGTGACGGTTGCCGGTGGCGCCCGAGTCGTCGAACGACGCGAGGTCGTCGAGGGTCACCTGGAGGGTCACCCGCTCCGTCTCGGACGGAGCCAGCAGGCCCGTCTTGGCGAACGCGACGAGGCTGCGGGCGGGCTGCGCGAGCGCGACCCCGGGCGCGGCCACGTACAGCTGCACGGTCTCCTTGCCGTCGCGGGAGCCCTCGTTGCGCACGTCGACCACGAGCCGGAGGGCGCCGGCATCCTGGACCGCCTCGACGACCGTGAGCGAGAAGTCGGTGTACCCGAGCCCGAAGCCGAACGGGAACTGCACCTTCTCGGGCGCGAAGGTCTCGAAGTACCGATAGCCGACGAAGACGTCCTCGGCGTAGACGTTCGCATCGAGGTGGCCGAAGTTCGGAGCGCTGGGGTAGTCGTCGTACGACCAGGCGATCGTGTCGGTGAGCTTTCCGCTGGGAGACACCTCGCCCGACAGCACTGCCGCGACGGCGCGCGCGCCCTCCATGCCGCCCTGCCACGCGTACAGCACGCCGGAGACGCGGTCGCCGTAGTCGGCGATCCACGACAGGTCCATGACGTTGCCGGCGTCGAGCACGACGACCGTGCGCTCGAACGCGCCCGTGACGGCGTCGAGCATCGCCCGCTCGGCGTCGGTCAGGTAGAAGCTGCCGGGAGTGCGCAGGCTGTCGCGCGCCTCGCCGGCGGCGCGTCCGATCACGACGACGGCGACGTCGGAGCGCTCTGCGGCGGCTGCGGCCACCTGCGGGTCGAGCGGCATCTCGGGGAAGTGGTGCGGCCACTGACCCCACGATCCGTTGAGCTCGGGCGGGTTTGCCGCGCACCACGACGCGTAGAGGCCGGCGACCTCGTCGTCGAGTTGAATGCCGGCGTCGCGCAGTCCCGTCACGAGGTTCCAGACATAGGGCACCTTGACGTCACCGCCGGAGCCGTAGCCGACCGCGAACCAGTCGAGCTGCACGCGGCCGAACACCGCCACGCGGCGCCCCGCGAGCGGGAGCGCGTCGCCCTCGTTGCGCAGCAGCACGAGCCCCTCGGTGGCGACACGGCGCGCCATGCGACCCAGTTCGGGGTCGAGCGTCGGGTCGGTGTCTTCGAGCAGCGTCGAGAGCTGAGCGACAGATTCGATCGCGGTCGCTCCGTGCGAACGGTCACCGGACTCGATGGAGGGGTTGAGGGGCATGACGGCGGATCCTGACTGATGGCGCAGAGTTGGAAATGGGAGCGCTCCCACGCTACCGGATGATCGGGGGCGCGGTGCAAGACTGAGGGATGCGGATTCTCCTCAAGCTGACGCTCGACTGCGACGCCGACGCCGCATGGCGGGCGCTCCACTCGCCGCGGGCCGTCGCGGAGCTCTACGGACCGCTCGTCCAGCTCCAGCCGATGGCCGCGCAGGGCCTTCCGACCTCGCTCGAGCCCGGCCTCGACGTGCCCGTGCGGATGACGCTCGGCGGCGCGATCCCCCTCGGCGCACAGCTCGTGCATGTGAGCGATCGCCTCGTCGAAGAGGAGCGCGGAGCCGTGCGGATCCTCCGCGACAGCGGCATCCCGCTCACGGGCCCCCTGGCATCCCTCGATGTCTGGGATCACCAGATGGCCGTCTCCCCCGCCCCGGGCGACCCGGCGCGCACGCTCTGGCGCGACCGGCTCGTGATCGGAGGGGC
>CALANM010000070.1 GCA_937926065.1 uncultured Microbacterium sp. | reverse complement strand
CAGATCGCCGGTGCGCAGCCACCCGTCCACGATCGTCGCGGCCGTCGCCTCAGGGCGGCCGTAGTAGCCGGTCATGATGCTCGGCCCCGCCACGCAGATCTCGCCGAGTTCACCTGGCTCCGCCTCGCGTCCATCGCCGTCCAGGCTCAGGAGCTTCGACTCGACGAGCGTGTACTCCTGGCCGATCGACCCGTCGACCGACGGGTCGAGCATGTCCTCGTGGAGGAGACGTGTGACCATCGGGCCGGCCTCGCTCAGCCCGTACCGGAAGTAAAGCCTCGCCTGCGGCATCGTCTCGATGAACTCGATCTTGTTCGGCATCCGCAGCAGGCCCGCGCCGGTGTGGAGCGCCTTGAAGTGACGTTGCACCTCGGGGGTCGCGAACGCACCCGCCTGCAGGAGCCGGCGCATCATGTTGGGGATCATGAACGAGTTCGTGCCGCGCTCACGTCCGACCCACTCGACGAAGTCCTCTTCGCTGAACTTGTCGACGAGCACGGTCGTCTTGCCTGCGACGAAGTGGGTCACCAGCCACGTGAGGAGTCCTGCCGAGTGGAACAACGGGGTCACGAGAAGCCCACGCTCCTCCGGGTGAGCGCCGATGCCGACGTCTAGGTACTCGTTAATGGCGTTCGCTGTGGCGGCACCGTGCGACAGTAGGCATGCCTTGGAGGTGCCGGTGCTGCCACCCGTGTAGATGAGGCACAGCGCATCATCGGGATCGACGTCGTCGACGTACACGCCTTCTCCGATACGGAGGTGCTCGACCTCGCCCTGCTCGATCACGCGAGGCATCGCGATGGTGTCGGGGTGCGTCGCGAGGATTTGAAGTGCGTCGTTGAGCAGCGGCAGAAAGCGGTCCTCGACGATGACGATCGACGTCTGGCTCTCGCGGATACCGTCGGCCAGCTCTTCCGCCGCCCAGCGCCAGTTGTACGCGGTGTAGATGCCACCCGAGATCGCGACACCGAGGAACACCTCGGCGTTGAACACCGTGTTGCCGCCGAGCACGCCCACCGTGTCGCCCTTCGCGACGCCGGCTTCCTTTAGCCCGCGGGCCAGCGCCCACGCACGCTGCGCCGCTTCGCCGTACGTCACACGTCCGTCGACACCGACGAACGCTTCACGAGCGGGATGCCGCGCTGCGCCGAGCCGCGTCCAGTCTCCAATGGTTCGCATCTTTGCTTCTCCACATTCCCAAACAAACGTACGAGCGTTTGTCTATGGCGAGTTTAGTGCATCCCCGACGAATCGCAAGACTCGCCGGGGATGGGTCAGTCCGTGAGCGCGAGGTGCGCGTCGACGCGCGCGTCGGCGTCGACCACACCAAGCCCGCGAAGGATGATCTTGGTGTAGGTGTCGATGATCTCGTCGAGCGAGAAGTCGCCGTCCGTGCGGTACCAGCTCGACACGTGAGTGCCGATCGCCACGACGCTGAACGCGTGCAGCCGAGGGCTCAGTGCCTGGCCCCCGACGGCCTTCTGCACCTCGACGATGAGCCCCTCGAGCACAGCGCGGTAGGAACGGCGCTTCTCTGTGATCTCGGCACGCGCCTCGGGGGGCAGCGAACGCAGCTCGCTGTTGCCGATGAAGACCTCCTGCGCCCGCTCCGCATGGAACCGGACATGGCAGTGCACGAAGGCGATCAGCCGCTCCACGGGGTCGGTCTTGTCGGCGAGCGCCGCCTCCATTAGGGCGGTCAGATCGTCCATCGTGCCGCCCATCACTGACAGCAGGAGGTCTTCCTTGCTCGTGATGTGGTTGTAGAGACTGCCGACCTTGATCCCGACCGCAGCCGCGATCTGCCGCAGGCTCGTCGCCTCATAGCCGTGCGCGAAGAAGCTCGCCGCCGCGGTCGACGCCGGTCTCCTCCCCTCCGATTTTTATGCGGAAGCGAAGAGCGACGGTCCCGCTTCCGCGGCGCTGGCGACGACTTTACTCGGAAAAGCGCTGGAGGCGAGAGGCCAGTACAAGCATTACCTCGGCTATACGACGGACGCCGATATTCTCGTCAAGCTCGG
>CALANM010000069.1 GCA_937926065.1 uncultured Microbacterium sp. | reverse complement strand
GAGCGTCGGGCCGCCCTCGGCGAACACGCGGTGGGCGCCGAGCTCGCGGAGGCGGTCGAGCAGGTCGGCCAGGTCGTCCCCTTCGTCCTGCATGAAAGGGCGTGGATGCCGGCGCACCTCGGCGTCCTGCGGGACGGCTCGAACGCCGACGACGACGGGCCGCGGCTGGTGCTCGTAGAGACCGCCCTCGGGCGTGCGGGCGGTGAGGGCGGGGTCATCGGCGAGGAGCGTTCCGGTGCCGACGACGATGGCATCCGCCTCGCTGCGGCGACGATGCACGTCGGCGCGGGCGGACGCCCCCGTGATCCACTTGCTGGTGCCGTCGGAGGCGGCTGCTCGCCCGTCGAGAGACTGCGCCCACTTGACGGTCACGTGCGGACGGCCGAGCCGCTGTACCGTGAGCCAGCTGTCGAGCAGCGCCCGGCCCTCGTCTTCCAGCACGTGCGGCTCGACGTCGACGCCCGCCGTGCGCAGGCGCTGACCTCCGCCCGACGACACGTCGCCCGGGTCGTCGACGGCGTACACGACACGGCTGATGCCGGCGGCGATGAGAGCCTCGGAGCACGGACCGGTGCGGCCGGTGTGGTTGCAGGGCTCGAGGGTGACGACGGCCGTGGCGCCGCGAGCCTGGCCGTCGGCCAGCTGCGAGAGGGCGTCGACCTCAGCGTGCGACGTGCCTGCGCCGCGATGCCAGCCTTCGGCGATGATCTCACCGGCAGGGGAGAGGATGACGGCGCCGACCTGCGGGTTTACCCCGACGGGTCCGTTGAGGGCGAGCGAGAGCGCACGCCTCATCGCGTCGCGTTCACGGTCGGTGACGGCCATCCCTCATCCTTTTGAAACAGGCTCCGGGGAATCGGTCGACGCCGACGGCCGCAGGCTGATGCCCAGCGACCTGTGCTGCCTCCCATCCGGACTCGCGACTCGCGTCGCATCACCGTCGGTCCCGGAATTCCACCAGGTCAACCCCACGTCGAGACGCGGAGCTCGCGGACTGTCACCGCCGGTTCGGATTCACACCGACCCCGGAGCACATCGTGCATCCGAGTCTACTCAACGCCCGGCGAGCGGTTTCATTCCGTGACGTCCGCCAGGCTTCAGCCGACGAGTTCGAGCGCGGTCGGCTCATCGATCACGAGGTCGGTGACGAGCCCGGCGGCGATCGCTCCACGCAGCGCCTCGAGCTTCGAGGGTCCTGCGACCACGCACAGCCGACGCGGCACGCGACGGAGCGTCTCGAAGCTCGGGCCGGTCGCGCGCTCATTGAGGCGGATGCCGGCATCCGACCCGTCCGCGCGGTAGAAGACGGTCGCGACATCGCCGACCACCCGGTCTTCGCGCAGAGAGCGCAGGTCTTCCGCCCCCAGATAGTCGCCCGAGTAGACGTGACTGGGCACACCCGCTCCGGCCGCTCCCACGCTGAACACGACGAGCCGCATCGACTCCTGAAGCGACAGCAGGCGCTGCGTGCTGCGCTCCCTCCACACGGCGCGGCGGGTCTCGGCGTGGTCGAAGAACGCCGGTACGGGAAACTGCTCGACGCGGGCGTCGAACGCGCGGGCGAAACGCTGCAGGATCTCACTCGCGTACAGCAGGCCGCTCGTCTGCGTGTTGCCCGATCCGTTGAGCTGCACGATCGTGACATTGCGGGTGGGCTTGGGGGTGAGGTGCCTGCTGACTGCCGCCATCGTCGACCCCCATGCGACGCCCACCGTCTGGTGCGAGTCGACGGAAGCGCCGAGGACGCGCGCGGCAGTCGCGGCGACGCGCTCGAGGCGATCGGCCTCGGAGACGTCGGCCGGCACGGGGGCCACATGAGCCGAGAGCGAGAAGCGCGCGCGGATGGCCGCCTCGATCCGCCGCGGCTCGACCAGCGGTGACTGGATGCGGATCTCGACCAGCCCGGTCTCGCGTGCGAAGGAGAGGAGCCGGGAGACGGTCGATCGAGACGTCTTCAGCTCGGCCGCGATCGCCTCCATCGTGTGTCCCTGGATGTAGTAGAGGTGCGCGGCGGTCAGCGCGTCCTGGCGCTTGGGGAGGGGATCACGACTCGGCACCCGTCGATTGTGCACGTATGTGCATCTGGTTTGCAACAATGCGCGCAAGGTGCTCAGCATGGAAGCACGTGACCGACCACCGCACCCCGGGAGCATGATGACCGACGCCACCCGTCCCGCCGACCAGCCGGTGACCGCGCGCACGTCGCTGCGCGAGCGACCCTACGCCGACGTCCTCATCATCGGCGGCGGGATCAACGGGCTCGCGACATTCCGCGACCTCGCGATGCAGGGCGTCGACGTCGCCCTCGTCGAGCGCGACGACTTCGTCTCGGGCGCCTCTGCGGCGTCCAGCCACATGATCCACGGCGGCATCCGCTACCTCGAGAACGGCGAGTTCCGCCTCGTGCACGAGGCGGTCACCGAGCGAAACGGGCTCCTCCAGATCGCTCCCCACTACGTCCGGCCCCTGCAGACCACGATCCCGATCTACTCGACCTTCTCCGGCGTCCTGTCGGCGCCGCTGCGCTTCCTGCGCCACGGCGGCGGCAAGCCGCGCGAGCGCGGCGCGGCGCTCATCAAGATCGGGCTCGTCATCTACGACTCGTTCTCCCGGGGAGGCGGCCTCTTCGGTCGCGGAACGGTGCCGCGTCACGCCTTCCACGGCCGTCGGCGCTCGCTCGAAGAGCTGCCCCAGCTGAACCCGCGCGTCAAGTACACCGCCACCTACTGGGACGCGTCTCTTCACGACCCCGAGCGACTCGCTCTCGACGTCCTGCGCGACGGCGTGGCCGCCGGCGGCGATCACGCCCGGGCGGCGAACTACACCGCCGCCATCGGCTCCGAAGACGGCAAGGTCGTGCTGCGCGACGCCGACGGCGAGTTCGTCTTCACCGCATCCGTCATCGTCAACGCCTCGGGGCCCTGGACCGACCTCACCAACCTCGCCCTCGGCGACCCCACGCAGTACATGGGCGGCACGAAAGGCTCGCACATCGTGCTCGAGCACGACGAGCTGCTGGCCGCGACCGGCGGCCGGGAGCTGTTCTTCGAGCACTCGGACGGCCGGATCGTGCTGATCTACCCCCTCAAGGGGCGCGTGCTCGTCGGCACCACCGATCTCGAGCACGACATGGCCGACCCGATCGTGTGCACGGAGGAGGAGGTCGACTACTTCTTCGACCTCATCAGCCATGTGTTCCCGCACATCCAGGTCGACCGGTCGCAGATCGTGCATCGTCTCGCCGGCGTTCGGCCGCTGCCCGGCCACGGCGACCTCGCTCCCGGATTCGTCTCGCGCGACTACCGCATCGAGCGGGCGCGCCTCGGCGAGGGCGGTCCGACCGTGCTGAGCCTCGTCGGCGGGAAGTGGACCACGTTCCGCGCGTCGGCGGAGCATCTCGCCGACCGTGTGCTCGACGCGCTCGGCACGCCGCGCCGCCGCAGCACGAAGGGCGTCGCGATCGGCGGAGGCGTCGGCTGCCCCCGGTCGGAGCGCGCCCGCCACCAGTGGCTCGCTCCGTTCGAGGACACGGTCGGCTTCGCGCGCGCCTCGGTGCTGCTCGACCGCTACGGCACCGTGGCCGCGGCCGTGATCGACGCCCTCGGAGACGACGACCGCCCCCTGAAGACGCTGCCCGACTACAGCACGGGCGAGCTCCGGCACCTCGCTCGCACCGAGCAGGTCGTGCACCTCGACGACATGCTGCAGCGGCGCACCAGCATCGCCTTCACGGGGCGCGCGACCCGCGAGGCGGCGCAAGAGGTGGCCGAGGCCATTGCGTCGGTGCTCGGCTGGGATGCCGACGACCGCGCCGCCGAGGTCGACCGCGCCCTGCGGCTCGTGAACGCCGCCGTGCCGGGCGCAGACGTCGTCGCGCGATAGCGTTGCAGAGCCGACCCGCCCTCCCCGAGAGACCTGAGGAGACGCCGATGTCCCGCCACGTGATCGCCATCGATCAGGGCACCACCTCGACCCGCGCGATCGTCTTCGACGACGCCGGCGCGATCGTCACGTCCGCCCAGCGCGAGCACCAGCAGATCTTCCCGCGCGCCGGCCGCGTCGAGCACGACGCAGGGGAGATCTGGGAGAACACGCGGGCCGTGCTCGCCGAGGCGGCGGCGGAGGCGGGGCTCTCGGCATCCGACGTGGCGGCGATCGGCGTGACCAACCAGCGCGAGACCGTGGTCGTGTGGGACCGTCGCACGGGTCAGCCGGTGCACAACGCGCTCGTCTGGCAGGACACCCGCACGCAGCCGGCGATCGACCGCCTCATCGCCCAGCACGGCGTCGACGCGTTCGCCGAGATCACGGGACTCCCGCTCGCCGCCTACTTCTCGGCGTCGAAGCTCGCGTGGATCCTCGATCACGTCGACGGCGCACGCGAGGCCGCCGAGACGGGCCACCTGCTGTTCGGGACGACCGATTCATGGGTCGTGTGGAACCTCACCGGCGGCGTCGAGGGCGGCATCCACATCACCGACGTCACCAACGCGAGCCGCACGCTCCTCATGGACCTGCGCACCCTCGACTGGTCCGACCGGATGCTCGACGTGTGGCGCGTGCCGCGCGCCATGCTGCCGCAGATCCGCTCGTCATCGGAGGTCATGGGAGAGGCCCGCGCGCCCGAGGCTCTCGCAGGCGTGCCGATCGCCGGCATCCTGGGCGATCAGCAGGCGGCGACATTCGGGCAGACCGCCTTCGACGAGGGCGAGTCGAAGAACACCTACGGCACCGGCAACTTCCTCCTCGTGGCGACCGGCACCGAGCCGGTGCGCTCCGACGCCGGCCTCATCACCACCGTCGCCTACCGCTGCGGAGACGAGCCCGCGCGATACGCGCTGGAAGGCTCGATCGCCGTCACAGGCTCGCTCGTGCAGTGGCTCCGCGACAACCTCGGCATCATCCGCACCTCCGAGGAGGTCGAGACGCACGCCGCCACCGTCGACGACAACGGCGGCGCCTACTTCGTGCCGGCGTTCTCCGGTCTGTTCGCGCCGTACTGGCGGCCCGACGCCCGCGGGGCGCTCGTGGGCCTCACTCGCTACGTGACGAAGGCGCACATCGCGCGCGCCGCTCTCGAGGCCACCGCCTTCCAGACCCGCGACGTCATCGAAGCGGTCGTCGCCGACGCCGGACGCGCCCTCGAGGAGCTCCGTGTCGACGGCGGCATGACACGCAACGACGCGCTCATGCAGTTCCAGGCCGACATCCTCGGCATCCCGGTCGTGCGGCCGAAGGTCGTCGAGACCACCGCCCTGGGCGCCGCCTACGCCGCCGGTCTCGCCGTCGGCGTATGGTCGTCGCGCGACGAGCTGCGCCGGCACTGGAAGGAGGACGTCCGCTTCGAGCCGAAGATGGACGCCGAGGAGCGCGAGCGCCGCTATCGTCTGTGGAAGAAGGCCGTCTCGAAGTCGATGGACTGGGTCGACGACGACGCCCGCACGCTCATGGGCACGCTCGACTGACGCGGCGCGCCGCTACTTGAGCAGACGCGACAGGCGACGGTCCGCGAGGATCTTGCCGCCCGTCTGACACGTCGGGCAGTACTCGAGACTGTTGTCGGCGAAGAACACCGAGTGCACCTCGGTGCCGCACACGGGACACGCCTCGCCCCGCCGTCCGTGTACCGCCATGCCGCGCCGCTTCGCGTCCTTGAGCTCAGCAGGCGGCTTGCCGGATGCCGTCGTCACCGCCTCGGCGAGGACCGTCTGCAGCGCCGCGTAGAGGCGGTCGATCTCCTCGTCGGAGAGCCCTGCCGCCAGGGCGTACGGCGACATGCGCGCCGCGTGGAGGATCTCGTCGGAGTAGGCGTTGCCGATGCCCGCGATGACCGACTGATCGCGCAGCACGCCCTTGATCTGCGTGCGACGCCCCGTGAGGAGCCCCGCGAGCGTGTCACGCGTGAACTGCGGATCGAACGGATCGGGACCCAGGCGCGCGATCCCCGGCACATCCTGCGGCGTGCGGGCGGCGTAGACCGCCAGCGACTTCTTCGTGCCCGCCTCGGTCAGGTCGAAGCCCGACCCGTCGTCGAACCCCACCCGAAGCGCGATGGGCGTCTTCCCCGGCCGGATGATCGTCGTGGGCAGTTCGTCGTACCAGCGCAGCCAGCCCGCCTTCGCGAGGTGGAAGATCAGGTGCGGCACGCCGCCGGATGCGGCATCCGTCGCGAGGTCGATGAACTTGCCGTGGCGGCGCGCACCCGTGACCTCGGCGCCCTTCAACGCGTCGAGCGGCGGGTCGTATGTCTTGAGCGCGGCGATGTTCGTCACCGCGACCTTCGTGACCGTGCGGCCGCGCAGCCGCCCGTCGAGGTAGTCGACGAGTCCCTGGACCTCCGGCATCTCAGGCATGCCGCCCATCCTGCCACCCTCCAGGCACGAGGCGGCAGGGAAGGACCGTCAGTCGCCGAGCACAGGCCAGGGCTGCGGAGAGCGGTCGTCGGTGGCGAGGAGGCCCGCGATCCAGCCGTCATTGCGGGCACCGCTGCTGTGAGGCAGGGCGCCCCGCAGCAGGCCTTCATAGCGGAAGCCGAGCGTCCGCGCGGTGCGCGCAGACGGGACGTTGCCGACGACGGCACGCCACTCGATGCGGGCGAGGCCGAGTCCGTCGGGCGAGAAGCCCCAGTCGATCACGGTTCGGCACGCCTCGGTGAGCAGGCGGCGGCCTCGGAACCCGGGCGCCACCCAGTAGCCGATCTCGCCGGCCCCGTTCGCGTTTCCGAGCCGGTGCAGCCCGACGACGCCCGCGAGACCGTCCGCGTGGCGCATGACCCACGTCGCCTCGGCGCCCTCGTCCCACCAGCGTGCCGTCTTCTCGATGAAGCCTTCGGCGTCCTCGCGCAGGTACGGCGAAGGAACCGTCGTGTACCGCTGAATGTCCGCGTCCTGACACGCGGCGAAGATCTCGTCGATGTCGCTCGCGGCAGGGGCCGACAGTTCGAGGCGCTGCGTGTGCAGGATGACCGGCTGCATCCTCCGACCCTATCCGCCGGGTCAGACGCGGCGGAGCAGGCCCACCTTGCCGTACACGTCGGCGAGCGTCGCGTCGGCGACTTCGTCGGCGCGGGCCGCGTTGGCGGCCAGCACGCGGTCGAGCTCCGCAGGGTCGGCGAGCAGCTCAAGGGCGCGCTCGCGCACGGGACCGAACTCGTCCACGACCACTTCGGCGAGCCCCTTCTTGAAGTCGCCGTAGCCGCGGCCCGCGTACTCGTCTTCGATCGCCGGGATCTGGCGGCCGGTGAGCGCCGCATAGATCACGAGCAGGTTCGAGACGCCCGGCTTGTTCTCGCGGTCATAGCGGACGGAGCCTTCGCTGTCGGTCACGGCGCGCATGATCTTCTTCGCCGACTTCGACGGCTCGTCGAGCAGCCACAGCACACCCGCGTCGGACTCCGCCGATTTCGACATCTTGGCGGTCGGGTTCTGCAGGTCGTAGATGCGCGCCGTGTCCTGCTGGATGACCGCGTTCGGCACCTTGAACGTGTCGCCGTAGCGCGAGTTGAAGCGCTCGGCGAGATCGCGAGTGAGCTCGACGTGCTGCTTCTGGTCGTCGCCGACGGGAACGATGTCGGTCTGGTAGAGCAGGATGTCGGCGGCCATCAGCACCGGGTACGTGAACAGCCCGACCGAGGTGGCGTCGGCGCCGTAGCGCTGCGACTTGTCCTTGAACTGGGTCATCCGACCGGCCTCGCCGAAGCCGGTGATGGTCGAGAGCACCCACGCGAGCTCGGCGTGCGCGCGCACGTGCGACTGCACGTACAGCGTCGACTTCGAAGGCTCGATGCCGGCCGCGATGTACTGCGCAGCGGTGCGGCGGGTCTTCTCGCGGAGCTCGGCGGGGTCGTTCGGCTGCGTCAGCGCGTGAAGGTCGACCACCGAGAAGAAGGCGTCGTACGACTCCTGCAGGTCGCGCCACTGCATGAGCGCCCCGATGTAGTTGCCGATCTGAAGCGAGTCGGCGGAGGGCTGCATTCCGGAGTAGAGGCGCGCTTTGGTCACCCGTCCAGTCTATTGAGCGGCGGAGGGGGCTCCGTCGCCGAAGGCATAGTCGGCGACGACGGGGGCGTGGTCGCTCCAGCGCGTGTCCCACGAAGGCGCGCGCACGACGCGGTAGTCGGTGACGCGCTCGGCCATGCGTGGCGTGGCGAGCTGGTAATCGATGCGCCAGCCGGTGTCGTTGTCGAACGCCTTGCCGCGGTTGGACCACCATGTGTACGGCCCGTCTATCTCTCCGGCCCAGCGGCGTCCGACGTCGACCCAGCCCAGCCCGGGGCCCGTGGTGCCGTCGGCGCATTCCACCTCGGTTCCCGCCTCGCCTGTGAAGCGGTCGAAGTAGGCGCGCTCGCGCGGGAGGAAGCCGGCCTTCTTGACGTTGCCCTTCCAGTTGCGGATGTCGAACGTGCGGTGACCCACGTTGAGGTCTCCGGTGATGACCGCGAGCTCGCCGAGCTTCGGCATCCGCTTCTCCATCGCGTCGAGGAACGCGTACTTGGCGACCTGCTTCTCGGTGTCCGCCTCGCCCGTGAAGACGTAGGCGCTGACGACCGTGACGGTCTCGCCATCCACGTCGATGTCGGCCTCGACCCATCGACCGCGCGTGTCGAGCGCCTCGTGGTCGGCGTCGGCCTCGACGAGGTCGATCCGCCAGATGTCGAGCGGCTCGCGGGCGGCGATCGCGACGCCGGCGCGGCCTTTGGCGAGCGCTTCGTCGTTCACGATGTGCCAGCCCGGCAGGGCGGAGGCGAGGTCGGAGGCCTCGGCGCGCACTTCCTGCAGCGTGAGGATGTCGACGCCCGCCGATTCGAGCCAGGGCATCATGCCCTTGCGGACGGCGGCGCGGATGCCGTTGACGTTGACGGAGGCGATGCGGAGCGTTCGAGGCACCGTACGAGCCTATCCGCGCGCGCCGACACCGCCCGGGCCGTCGGCTACTCGAGCAGACTGCCGCGTCGCTGGGGACGCGGGGGAGCGGCTGCCTCCACCTGTTCGAGCTCGTCGGAAGCCTGCCGGAGCTCGCGCTCCGCTCGCCACGCCCGGTACCAGGGTGCGGCGGCGCGCGCTTCCGCGGCCGTGCGCAGGCGCACCCTCGCCGCCAGCAGGAGTGCCTGGTGCTCATCCCACAGCCGCTCCGCCTCGGTCTTCTCCAGCAGCGGGAACCGCTCGTCGCCCGCCGTCACGGCGATCCAAGCGGCCGCGACGAGCAGCACGATCCCCATGAGGCGGAACCACAGCATCAGCCCGATGAAGATCGCAAAGGTCGCCAGCAGCGGGTTCGACGGCGTGTAGACCAGCAGGAGGCCGGCAGCCAGCTGCAGCGCCGTGATGCCGACGCCGCCGACGAGCGAGCCCGGCCGGATCGTGCGCCACCGGCGCGTGGTGCCTGTCAGGAACCAGAACAGCGCCGCCACCGCCCCCGTATTCACCGCGAGCGACACGATGACGGATGCCGCGCCCACCGCGACGGCGAACAGGGTCGAGTCGGTGCTCCATCCGATGAGCCGGAACACGGCGGTCAGGAAGTACGTGCCGCCGGTGATGAGCACGGAGCCCACGACGATCGCGGCGCCGAACGCGACCGACGCGACGAGGTCGCGCGCCTTCAGCAGCACGTAGGAGCGCGGGTCGTAGGGGAGGCCGAAGATGTCGCGCACGGCTCGGCGGGCGAAGGTGACGAACCCGATCGCCGTCCAGGCCGCCGTCACGAGCGCGACGACACCGGTCGCGGCGAGGACTCCCGAACTGGCCCCGACGATCTGCTCCACCTGCTCCAGCGTGAGCAGGCCGGCCTCGTCGCCGACGGCGATGAGATGCGGCACATAGCCGTTGAGGACGTCGACGAGCCCCCGCACGGCATCCGGGCTGCCACCGAGCCACAGCCCGACGATCGCGAACGCCACGTAGATCGCCGCGAAGAACGCGAACAGCCCCTGATAGCTGATGCCCGCGGCGAGCAGGAAGCCGTTGTGCTGCAGGAAGTGCCGCCACGTGCGGACGGGGAAGGACGCGAGGGTGCGTCGCGTGATCGCCGTCGCCCGTGTCAGGGGTGCATCGAAGCGCTCGCGGAGCGCCTGCTGAGTCGCCTCCCAGCGTGCACGCAGATGCTCCTCCTCCGCCCTCGCGGCGGCCGCTGCGCGGCGTGCCTTCGGGGGCGGGGAGGAGCTCACGGCGTCAGATTACCGCCCGCGGAGAACGGCCTGCTTGACCTCGGCGATGGCCTTGGTGACCTCGATGCCGCGGGGGCACGCCTCGGTGCAGTTGAAGGTCGTGCGGCAGCGCCACACGCCTTCCTTGTCGTTGAGGATGTCGAGGCGCACGTCGCCTGCGTCGTCGCGCGAGTCGAAGATGAACCGGTGCGCATTGACGATCGCGGCGGGACCGAAGTACTGGCCGTCGGTCCAGAACACGGGGCACGACGAGGTGCACGCGGCGCAGAGGATGCACTTCGTGGTGTCGTCGAAGATCGCGCGGTCGGCGATCGACTGGACGCGCTCCTTGCCGGGCTCGGGCGCCGACTTCGCCTGCAGGAAGGGCTGCACCTCGCGGTAGGAGGCGAAGAACGGCTCCATGTCGACGATGAGGTCCTTCTCGAGCGGCAGGCCCTTGATCGCCTCGACGTAGATCGGCTTCGAGATGTCGAGGTCCTTGATGAGCGTCTTGCAGGCCAGGCGGTTGCGTCCGTTGATGCGCATGGCGTCGGAGCCGCAGATGCCGTGGGCGCACGAGCGCCGGAAGCTCAGGGAGCCGTCGACCTCCCACTTGATCTTGTGCAGCGCGTCGAGCACGCGGTCGGTGGGGTAGAGCTCGACGTCGTAGTCCACCCACCGCGGCTCGGCGTCGACCTCGGGGTCGAAGCGGCGGATGTTGAAGGTCACGATGTAGGACTGGATCGCCTCAGAAGCGGTGGCTTCGGCGGGCGCCTCGGTTGCGACGAGGGTCGACATCAGTACTTCCTCTCCATCGGCGGGTAGTTCAGCTCGCCCTTTTCGTTCTTCGTGAACACGACGGGCTTCCAGTCCAGGCGGATGTGGTCCTCGGGGTTCGGCGAGTGCGGGTCGCCCGTGAGGTACGCCATCGTGTGCTTCATGTACTTGTCGTCGTCGCGGTCGGGGTAGTCCTCGCGCATGTGGCCGCCGCGGCTCTCCTTGCGGTTGCGGGCGGCGTAGGCGACGATCTCGGCGAGGTCGAGCAGGAACCCGAGCTCGACGGCCTCGAGCAGGTCGGTGTTGTACCGCTTGCCCTTGTCGTCGACGTGGACGTTCTTGTAGCGCTCGCGCAGGTCGTGGATGGTGCCCATGACGTTGGTCAGGGTCTCCTCGGTGCGGAACACCTGGGCGTTCGCGTCCATCTCCTCCTGCAGCTTCTTGCGGAGGACGGCGACGCGCTCGGAGCCCGGGTTGCTGCGGAGGCCCTCGATCATCTCGCGGGTCTCGCGAGCCGGGTCCTCCGGCAGCGGCACGAAGTCGGCGGTCTGCACGTACTCGACGGCGCGGCGGCCCGAGCGCTTGCCGAACACGTTGATGTCCAGCAGCGAGTTGGTGCCGAGGCGGTTGGCGCCGTGCACCGACACGCAGGCGCACTCACCGGCCGCGTAGAGGCCCGGGACGACCGTGTCGTTGTCGGCGAGCACCTCGCCGTCGGTGTTGGTCGGGAGGCCGCCCATCGCGTAGTGGGCGGTCGGCATCACGGGCACCGGCTCCACCACTGGGTCGACGCCCAGGTACGTGCGGGCGAACTCGGTGATGTCGGGGAGCTTGGTCTCGAGGACCTCGGCTCCCAGGTGCGTGCAGTCGAGGTACACGTAGTCCTTGTTCGGGCCGGCGCCGCGGCCCTCCAGGACCTCCTTGACCATGCAGCGAGCGACGATGTCACGCGGCGCGAGGTCTTTGATCGTGGGGGCGTAGCGCTCCATGAAGCGTTCGCCGGAGGCGTTGCGCAGAATGGCGCCTTCACCGCGGGCGCCCTCGGTGAGCAGGATGCCCAGGCCCGCGAGGCCGGTCGGGTGGAACTGGAAGAACTCGATGTCCTCGAGCGGCAGGCCCTTGCGCCAGACGATGCCGACGCCGTCACCGGTGAGAGTGTGGGCGTTCGAGGTCGTCTTGAAGATCTTGCCGAAGCCGCCGGTCGCGAAGATGACGGCCTTGGAGTGGAACACATGCAGGTCGCCCGTGGCGAGCTCGTAGGCGACGACGCCCGCGACCTGCGTCTTGCCGTCGGCGTCCTTCACCGTGATGAGGTCGAGCGCGTAGAACTCGTTGAAGAAGTTGATGCCGAGCTTGACGCAGTTCTGGAACAGCGTCTGCAGGATCATGTGGCCGGTGCGGTCGGCGGCGTAGCACGCGCGGCGCACGGGGGTCTTGCCGTGGTCGGCGGTGTGGCCGCCGAAGCGTCGCTGGTCGATCTTGCCTTCGGGCGTGCGGTTGAACGGCAGGCCCATGTTCTCGAGGTCGATGACGGCGTCGATCGCCTCCTTGGCGAGGATCTCAGCGGCATCCTGGTCGACGAGGTAGTCGCCGCCCTTGACGGTGTCGAAGGTGTGCCACTCCCACGAGTCCTCTTCGACGTTCGCGAGGGCGGCGGCCATGCCGCCCTGCGCTGCGCCCGTGTGCGAGCGAGTCGGGTAGAGCTTGGTGATCACGGCGGTCTTCGCGCCGGGCCCCGCCTCGATCGCGGCACGCATGCCGGCGCCTCCGGCGCCGACGATGACGATGTCGAACTGGTGGTAGTAGACGCCGTCCTTCACGACGACGTCCGGATTCGCGGTAGTCACAGTCAGGATGCCTTGCAGATCTCGGACAGCACGCTGTCGGGGCTCAGGTTGGGGATGCAGGGGTCGAAGGTGAACACGACGAGCGTGCCCAGGAGGATGAGGAGGCCGGCGACGATCCAGAGCGCCCACACCAGGGTCGTGCGCACCTTGGCGTTGGTGACGTAGTCGTTGATGATCGTGCGCATGCCGTTGGCGCCGTGGATGAGAGCGAGCCACAGCATCGCGACATCCCACCACTGCCACAGCGGGTCGGCGAGCTTTCCGGCGACGAAGCCGAAGTTGATGCCGTGGATGCCGTCACCGACCATCAGGTTGGTGAACAGGTGCCCGAAGATGAGGACGACCAGCAGCACGCCCGAGACGCGCATGTAGACCCAGCCCCACTTCTCGAGGTTGGCGCCCTTCGCGCGGGGAGCGGTGCTGCGGGGAGCGGCCAGCGTGTCTGCGGTCATCAGTGTGCCCCTCCGAAGCTCGAGAAGACGATGGGGAGGTGACGGGCGGCGAAGCCGCCGACGGTCACGGCCCAGAGGATCAGGACGGCCCACCACAGCTGGCGCTGGTGGCGGGTGGCCCACGACCAGAGGTCGACGGCGATGATGCGCAGGCCGTTGTAGGCGTGGTAGACGATCGCGGCGACGAGGACGGTCTCGCCCAGGCCCATGATCGGGTTCTTGTAGCTGCTCATCACCGCGTCATACGCATCCGGCGCGACGCGGATGAGCGCCGTGTCGAGGATGTGCACGAGCAGGAAGAAGAAGATGGCGACGCCGGTGATGCGATGCAGGACCCACGACCACATTCCCTCGTTGCCGCGGTACAGCGTGCCGCGGGGAGTGCGGGATGTCGTCTGGGCTACCGACGGTGTGACGCGTGCTGGTGCGGACACGGTCGTCCTCCCTTTGTGTGAACGGCTCCTCATGGCGGCGGGGACGACAGCATCCCTGGGGCTTCCGACCCCGGCGTCGCACACGGGTGCCCTGCCATCCTATTCCCGTCCTGGGATGCGGGCGAGTGAGGCCACCCTTACTTTCTCTCGATATCGAGATATCTCCGAGGTCATCGAGACGATCGCGCAGCCCGTCCGGCGTGTCGGCGCACCGGCCCTCCCGGTACGCTCGACGCATGGTGGACCTGATCGACGACTTCTACGCCGTGATCCCCGCGGGCGGCGTCGGCAGCCGGCTCTGGCCGCTCTCGCGCGCCGACGCTCCCAAGTTCCTGCACGACCTCACCGGATCGGGTCACTCGCTGCTGCGCGACACGTGGGACCGGCTCGAGCCGCTCGCCGGTCAC
>CALANM010000068.1 GCA_937926065.1 uncultured Microbacterium sp. | reverse complement strand
AGTAGAGGAAGTATGGCATCCGCTGCTTGATCATGAACGGGTCGAACGGCAGGTCTCCGCGCATGTGGGTGCGGTCGTGGATGATGTCCCACATCACAAAGGTCTTCTCGGCGAGGGTCTGATCGTCGAGCATGCGGGCCGCGGCCTCGGGAAGGTCGAGCTTGGTGATCTCGGATGCCGCGCGCACGACGCGACGGTATCGTGCTGCCTCGCGGTCCTGGAAGATCGCGCCCCACGTGAACGTCGGGATCTCGCGCATCGCGACGGTCTCGGGGAACAGCACCGCCGAGTTGGTGTCGTAGCCGGGCGTGAAATCGAGCAGCCGCAGCGACACGAAGAGCCTGTTCGTGTAGGTCTGCTCGAGCTCGGCGATGAACTCCGGCCAGATCACCTCGACCAGCACCGCCTCGACGAAGCGGCTGCGTGAGCCGTTCTGCGTGTACATGGGGAAGACGACGAGGTGCTGCAGTCCGTCGATGCGGTGCTGCTGCGGTTGGAACTCCACGAGCG
This sequence comes from uncultured Microbacterium sp., assembly GCA_937926065.1. Taxonomy (GTDB): domain Bacteria; phylum Actinomycetota; class Actinomycetes; order Actinomycetales; family Microbacteriaceae; genus Microbacterium. Next base: position 5,233 of record CALANM010000068.1, on the reverse strand, counting down.
AGTCGAGGAAGTCGGGCACGCCGAAGCCGGAGGTCTCCCAGCGGGTGAAGTCCTCGACGCTGGCGTTGAGGTAGGCGGCGTCGTGCGGGAACAGGGGAGCGAGCGCGCGGATGGAGCGGATGACCAGGTCGACGAGGGTGCGCGCCTCGTCGTGGGCGGCCTCGTCAGGGATCGAGCCGTCCTGCTCCTGCAGTGACTGCAGGGCGGTCGCGGCGCTCTTGAGGGCCAGCCAGGCGGGCTGCTCGGCGACGGGACGACCGTCTTCGACGACCTCGGGTTCGCCGATGACGGCTGCGGGCGTGTGCGCGGTCAGGGACATGTTGAACCTCCGATCTGGTCGAGAGTGCCGAGCCGGACGCGCCGGCGGATGAGCACGCTCCGCGGGCGCGGAGCGCATGCGTCCATCGTATGAACATCTTCCGTGTAGACGCCATGACAGCAGGAAAACTTCCGGTAGCGTGACCGCATGGCACTCAATGACGTCGACGCAGGCATCGTGGGGGCGCTCGCCCGCGACGGTCGGGCGACCCTCGCTCAGCTGTCGGCCGAGGTCGGGCTCTCGGTGTCGGCGGTGCAGGCGCGTCTCAAGCGGCTCGAGTCGGAGGGAGCGATCAACGGCTACCGTGCCGTGATCGACCCCGAGGCGGTCGGCAAGCCGCTCTCGGCGTTCATCGAGATCACGCCGCTCGACCCCGGGCAGCCCGACAACGCTCCCGAGCTGCTCGCGCACCTCGACGCGATCGAGGCGTGCCACTCGGTGGCGGGCGATGCCGCCTACATGCTCTTCGTGCGCGTCTCCACGCCGCGCGCCCTCGAAGAGCTCATCCGCGAGATACGCGCCGCCGCTTCCGTGCGAACGCGCACGACCGTCGTGCTGCAGACCTTCTTCGAGAACCGCCCACTGCTTCCCGCCGTCGGCTGACCGCGGCGCAGGAGGCGCGAATACACCCCGGGGCGGATGCCGGTCGGCATCGCTCTCGCGTAGCGTCGGAGTGTGTTCCGGCCCCTCCCGACCTATCGCCTGATCCTCGACGCCGTCGGCGCCGGGGTGTTCTTCCTGGTGAGCGTGCTGTTCGTCGCGGGCCTCGTGACCGGCTGGCAGGGGCTCGACAGCACGATCGCGATCGTGATCGGCGTCATCATCACCGCGTTGTTCAGCGTGGCCCTCGGCATCCGGCGCTGGTCGCCCACCCTGGCGCTCGCCGTCTCGTGGTTCGCCGCGCTCGTGCAGATGGGCTTCGGCCTGCCGCCGCTCGTGGCCAACCTCGCCATCTTCGGCGTGCTGTACGCCGCGGCCGCCTACGGCACTCAGCTGCTCTTCTGGCTGAGCTTCGCGTCGTCGTTCGCCGGCGCCGCGGCGATGACGATCTACCTCGTCGTGGTCCCGCTCATCCGCAACGGGTGGACCCCTGCCGACGGGTTCGACGGCCGCGTCACCGTCAGCATCGCGAGCTTCGTCGCCGCCTCACTCGCCCTGCTGCTGGCCTGGACCGTCGGGGCCCTCGTGCGCACCGCGATCCGCGCGCGCGAGAACCGCGAGGCGCAGCGCCGTGCCGAGGAGGAGACGGCGGTCGAGGCCGAGCGCAACCGCATCGCCCGCGACATGCACGACGTCGTCGCCCACTCGCTGGCCGTCGTCATCGCACAGGCCGACGGCGCCCGCTACGCTGCGGCAGCCGATCCGGATGCCGCCGCTCAGGCGCTCACGCAGATCTCGACGACGGCCCGATCCGCCCTCGCCGATGTGCGGATGCTGCTGACGCAGCTGCGACACCGTCAGGCCGACGGCCCGCAGCCGACGGTCGCCGACCTCGAGCAGCTGTACGCGCAGGTGCGCGCAGCGGGCGTCGACCTCCGCGTGGACCTCGACCCGCTTCCCCGTGAAGAGCCGCCGGCCGCCGTGCAGCTCGCCGTCTACCGGATCCTGCAGGAGGCGCTCACGAACGCACTGCGTCACGGCGCCGCGGCCGCCGGAGAAGACCAGCGCTCGGGCGTCGATGTGGCGCTCGCGTGGCATCCGGACCGTGTGCACATCTCGGTCGTCAATCCGCTCGCGTCGCCGCCGTCGATGTCGGGCGACGGGCGGGGACACGGGATCATGGGAATGCGCGAGCGCGCAGAGCTCGCGGGCGGCACGCTCGAGGCGGGCGCCCGCGACGGCGTGTTCGTCGTGGAGGCGGAGATCCCGATCGGAAGGACGTCATGACCGTGCCGATCCGCGTCGTCCTCGTGGACGACCAGGCCCTGTTCCGCGCCGGCATCCGCATGGTGGTCGACTCCCAGACCGACCTCGAGGTCGTGGGAGAGGCGGGCGACGGCGCCGAAGCGCTCGAGGTCGTGCGCGCACAGAAGCCCGATGTCGTGCTGATGGACATCCGCATGCCCGTCATGGACGGGCTGACGGCGACCGCCGAGCTGCTGCGCGATCCCGACGCGCCCAAAGTGATCATGCTCACGACCTTCGACCTCGACGAGGCCGCCGCGCGCGCGATCCGCGGCGGCGCGAGCGGCTTCCTCCTGAAAGACGCCGACCCTGAGTTCCTGCTCGCGGCGATCCGGACCGTCCACGCCGGCTCGTCGGTCATCGCCGCCGCGGCGACACGCGAGCTCTTCGCGCACTTCTCCCAGCCGGCAGCCCAGCCGGTGCCGTCGGAGTTCGCGGCGCTCACCGAGCGCGAGCGTGAGATCTTCGCCCTCGCGGCGCGCGGACTGTCGAACGCCGAGATCGCCGCGCGAGAGTTCCTCTCGGAGGCGACCGTGAAGACGCACATCAGCCGCATCCTGACCAAGCTCGCGCTGCGCGATCGCGTGCAGCTGGTGGTGTTCGCCTTCGAGCACGGCCTTGTCTGACACGGCGGGCCGTCGGCTCCGCCGCCGGAGGACGTACGACGGGATCATCCTTGCGATGTACGCGAGCGCGACTGCGGGCCGATGTCCCGGCGTCGGCGGCTCCGTAGCGTCGAAAGCATGGAGATCACGACCACCGACCTGGGCCTGGCTGCCCGGGTTCAGAACCTCACGAAGACCTATGGCTCGGGCGAGAGCGGCGTCCGCGCGCTCGACTCCGTCAGCGTCGGCATCCGTCGCGGCGAGTTCACCGCCATCATGGGCCCCTCCGGCTCCGGCAAGTCGACGCTCATGCACATCATGGCGGGCCTCGACGCGCCCACGTCGGGACGAGTCTGGATCGGCGACACCGAGATCACGGGCCTGTCCGACCTCGAGCTGACGATCCTCCGCCGTCGCCGCGTCGGCTTCGTCTTCCAGTCGTTCAACCTCGTCCCGACGCTCGACGCGCTCGGCAACATCCTGCTGCCCTTCGACCTCGACGGCCGGCGCCCCAGCGCGATCGAGCGTGCGCGCATCGACGGGCTGGTCGAGTCGCTCGGGATCTCTGGCCGGCTTCGGCACCGCCCGCACGAGCTGTCGGGCGGTCAGCAGCAGCGCGTCGCGATCGCCCGCGCCCTCGCGACCACGCCCGACCTCCTCTTCGCCGACGAGCCGACCGGCAACCTCGACTCGCGGTCGAGCCGAGAGGTGCTCGCTCTGCTCGCCTCGGCCAGCCGCGAGCACGGGCAGTCGATCGCGATGGTCACGCACGACCCGGTCGCCGCCGCTTACGCCGACCGCGTCGTGTTCCTCGGCGACGGTCGCATCGTCGCCGACAAGCCTCGTCAGACGGCGGAGCAGATCTCGGCGCACATGCTCGCCGCGGAGGTGTCGGCATGAGCGCCGTCACCGTCGACCGGGTCCCATCGGCGGGAGAGAAGCGGATGCCGCGGCCGCTGTCGGCGTCGCGACTCGCCTGGATGCGTGAGCGCGGCATGGGGGCGACTGTGCTCGTGTCGGCCATCTCGACTGCCTTCGGCGTCGCGCTCGTGACGGCCACGGCCTACATCGGCCATCTGTTCCTGATGTCGCCGATGTACGGCTCCTCGGACACCCTCGCTCTGGTCGTCACGGTCCTGGGGATGCTGCTGCTCGCGGTTGCGGTGTACGTCGCCGCGATCGTCACGGCGAACACGTTCTCGACGATCGTCGCCGGACGCACCCGTCGCATCGCGCTTATGCGCCTCGTGGGGGCATCGGCCCGCTCGCAGCGCTCCGAGATCGCCGGCCAGGGATTCGTCGTGGGCGCGATTGGCGCCGCCATCGGCCTCGTGCTCGCCACCGTGGGCGCGGTGGTCGCGCTCCCGTACCTCGACCGCCTCCTCGGGGTCTCCTCGGACTACGTCGTCGTGCGCCCAGAGCTGGCCCTGCCGGCCCTCGCCGTGATCGTCACGACGTGGGCCGCCGCCTGGGCGGGCTCGCGCCGCGTCCTCACCGTCACGCCGCTGCAGGCTCTCGTCGGCTCGGTCGAGCTCACCCACGAGCAGGTCGCGAAGCGGTCGGGCCGCAACGTCGCGAGCATCACGCTCGGGGCGATCGGCGTCGCACTGCTGGCCGGGGGACTGCTGCTCGGACTCGTCACTCCGCTCGGCGTCGTCGTCGCGTTCTTCGGCGGGCTCTTCTCGTTCACGGCGCTGACCCTCGCGGCATCCGCGATCATGCCCCCGCTGCTGAAGGTGACGGGCCGGATGTTCGGCCGCTCGACCACGGCACGCCTGGCCGCCGAGAACGCGCTGCGCTACCCGGAGCGGTCGAGCCGCATGGCGATCGGCGTCGTGATGGGCGTCGCGCTCGTGACGATGTTCGCGGTCGCGGCGGAGTCGGTGAAGGCGATGGTCGCGGCCTCGAGCGGGGGCGAGCCCGACGTCTACTTCAACCAGATGATGGACTCGTTCTCGGGCGTGATGATGGCGCTCGTCGCCGTCAGCGCCGTCATCGCTGCGGTGGGGCTCGTCAATCTGCTCACGATCGGGGTCGTGCAGCGCCGTCGCGAGCTCGGGCTGCTCCGTGCGCTGGGGCTGACGTCGTCGCAGGTGCGTCGCATGGTGCTGCTGGAAGCCGCGCACATCACCGTCACGGCCCTCGTCTTCGGGCTGGCGCTGGGGGTGGCCTACGGCTGGGTGGCGGCGCAGTCGACCCTCGGCTCGGTGCCGATCCCGCCGATGTGGCAGGCTCCGACGTTCGTGCTGCCGGCCGTCCCGCTCGTGCCGACGCTCATCCTCGTGGTCGCGACCGCCGTGCTGACGCTTGTCGCCGCGGTCGTCCCGACGCGGCTGGCGACCAAGGCGGCCCCCGTCGAGGCGCTCGCCGATCATGCCCCCGCGCCCGCCGAGCGCCGAGAGGA
>CALANM010000067.1 GCA_937926065.1 uncultured Microbacterium sp. | reverse complement strand
GAAGACGTTCGACGGCAGCGGGACGAAGATCTCCATGCCGCCGGTGCCGACCAGGCGCCCGCCGACAGCGGCGACTTGCGCTCCCTCGGCGAGGTGCGGGCAGACGCATTCGCCGACCTCCTGCTCACAGGCCACGCGACCCCCGAGGCGATCAACCTGTCGACGGCAGAGGCAGACGCGATCGTCGCGCACGTGACCATCACGGTTCCCGCGCTCACGCTGCTGGGCGGTGACGACGCCGCCGCCGAGCCCGCGCAGCTCGTCGGCCGCGGACCGATCGACCCGCGCACCGCCCGGCGCCTCGCAGGCGGCGCGACGGGATGGGATCGCGTGCTGACGCATCCTGTGACCGGTGTCGTGCTCGCGGTCGACCGGTACCGTCCGAGCGAACAGCTGCGCAGGTCTCTCCGCGTGCGCGACGAGCACTGCCGGTTCCCGGGATGCCGTCAGCCCACGCACCGATGTGACGTCGACCACACGATCGCGAGGGAGCACGACGGTCCGACGAAGATCCGCAATCTCGCTCATCTGTGCCGCAGGCACCACGTCCTCAAACACAACTCCGCCTGGCGGGTGAGCCAACGCGAAGACGGAGTGCTCGAGTGGACGAGTCCGACCGGGCGCGTCTACCCCGACCTGCCCGCACGCACGCTCGCCTTCACGCCCCACCCCGAAGCCGACACAGGGACATGCGACGCGCCCTTCTGACGAACCGCGAACCGCGCCGACCGCGCGAACCGCGCCGACCGGGCCAGCCGGGCCAGCCGCGTCAACAGGGCGAACCGCGCCAACCGCGCGAACCAGCCAACCGCACGGACCGCGAACCGCGCCACCCGCGCCAACCGCGCGAACCGCACGGCGAGGTCGACGTGGCGCGTGACCGGCGCGGGACACTGCGAGCAACGCGGCGTCGCCCGTCAGACCCCGCCGCCTCCACCGCCGCCGCCTCCGCCGCCGGCGCTGCCGCCTCCACTCGAACCGCCCGAGGTCGAGGACGAAGAGGTCGCGGCCGAGGACAGCGAGCCGATGCTCGACGAGAAGGCCGACGCGTCGAACGAACCGGTGCCGACATACCAGTACGGGCCGACCGCACCCGTCTGGGAGTACAGCACCGCGAGCTGCTTCGACCACTCCTTCTCCTGGCCGAACACCACGGCATACGGAAGAAGCGTCTCGTACAGCTTGAGCTTCTGCCGCGGGTCGTCGACATCGACAGCCACCCGTTCGGCTCCCGCCGGCGACTGCAGCATACGGATGCGGTCAGCCTCCGCCCACGCGATGAACTCCTCGAGCCCCTTCAGATGGTCGCGCACCTCCGCGCCCTTCGCCGACAGCGGCTTCCGCGCGACCGCGGCGATCACGAACCCGAACACGACGCCCGCGAGCACCATGAGAGCCACCGGGACGACAGCGTTCACCCCGCTGTCCACCGCCGCGATCCCGAGGAAGAACACCAGCGCGGCCGCCACCACCGTCGTCACCACCGGCCACGCCCGCGCACCGGCGGGAACATCTCGTCGCAGCCCGCGACGCTTCAGCTCCTTCTCCGCCCGCGTCAGGATCTTCTGCGCCTTCGTCGACAGACGGGTGTCCTGCCGCCCGAACGTGTACTGCTCCCCCGGCGTGCCCGCGGGGAAGAGGGCATCGAGCAGCATGCGGCCGTCGTGGTCGGCGCGCGACCGATCCACCAGCTCCGCAATGAGGGGCGCGCGACCGAACAGGCCTCGCTCACCCTCGATGATGCGGATCGACCCGACCACCGCCTGCTCCAGCACCTCCGCGGCGATCGCCTTCGACGACCGCCCGAGGAGCACCGCGCTCTCGAGCGCGTCGATGCCCGGCGGCGGCGTGTACTCCGCGATGATCGTCGGCCGCCCCGGCTCGTCGGCGAGCGCCGTACGGCGAGCGCGCACCGCGAAGACGCCCGCGCCGACGAGACCGACACCCGCGACACCCTGCGCCCACCCGAGCGGCGACGCCAGATACGACGAGTCGAACGTGGCGAACGTCCCCTGCTCGAACCCGACGGCGACGGTCAGCGTCTCGTAAGCCCCCACGGCATCCGCCACCGCAATGAGCACGACGCCGTCGCCGTCCTCCTCCGGCTCCGTCACCCGGTAGGTGCACGCCGTGCTCGCGTCCTGCGCCCCCTGGTAGCAGGAGAATTCGCCCGTGACAGCGTCCGCGAGCTCCGCGTCGAGATGCAGCCGCGCCACGATCCTCCCGAACGGCTGCCGCCAATCGACGCCGTTGACATCCCAATAGAACTCGAGCCCCGTGTCGGGGAAGTCCCACGTCACGTTCTCGAGGTCATACGTGATCTCGAACGTCTGCGCGCCGTGGAGATAGTCGTCGGCGCGCGAGACGACGCTGAAGACGCCGTCCTCCTCGTCGGTCTCCGCCGGGCGGGCACGCCCGTCGCCATCGGTCACCGACACGAGCGACGGACGCAGCGGCTGACCGTTGTACCAGGCGGGAATCGACCGACGGATGCCACGATTCTGGTCGACGTCGGGGAACCTCGCGACGAACCGCTCGACCACGTGCAGGCGGCTCGTTCCGTCCTCCGCGCGGGTGAGCGTGTAGTCCACCGTCAGCTCGTCGAAGGCGAAGTCGTCGACATCGGCGAAGGCCGCCTGAGCACCACCGAGAGAGGCGATCGCGGCGAGCAGGAACGCGACGAGGAATCCCCGGATCAGCCTCATATCCCCCAGCCTAGGCGCGGGATAAAGTGGACGCCATGACCGACCGCCGCCTGGCCATCGCCGCCTGGGAGAGCCTCTTCCGCGCGCAGCACGAAGTGCTCGGCGAGATCAGCGTCGACTTCATCCAAGGCGACCTCAGCCAGGCCGAATACGACGTGCTGCTGACCGTCGTGCGCGGCCAGGAGCACTCCGCACGACTGCGCGACGTGACGGCCAACATGCTGATCAGCCAGCCGAGCGTCTCGCGCCTCGTCGACCGGATGGTCGCGCGCGGGCTCGTCACCAAGTGCCCTGACCCACAGGACGGCCGCGGCGCCCTCCTGCGCGCGACCGAGCACGGGCTCACCAGCTTCCGCCGGCTGGCCACCAAGCACGGCCAGTCGATCGCCGAGCGCATGTCGGTGCTCACCGACGAAGAGCTCGACCAGCTCCTCACCCTCACCGCCAAGCTCCGCCGCCACGCCTGACCGGCAGCCCGCCCCGACAGGGCGCGGCGCTACGGCGTGCGGCGACGCAGCGTGAGGGATGCCAGCACGAGCGCGCCCGCACCGAACGCCGCGACGATGAGCAGCGGACGGTACAGATCCCACCCCTCGTCGCCGGCACCGACCGCGGCGACCGCGTCGATCGCGTGGCTCAGCGGCAGCCAGTCGCTGATCGCCTGCAGCACATCGGGCATCTGATCGCGCGGCATGAACAGGCCGCCGAGGATGATCTGCGGGAACACGAGCACCGGCATGAACTGCACCGCCTGGAACTCCGTCCGCGCGAAGGCGCTCGCCAGCAGCCCCAAGGCGCTGCCGAGCACAGCGTCGACCACCGCGACCAGCCCCAGCTGCCACACCGGCCCGTCCACATCGAGCCCGCACACGAAGACGGCGAACGCGACCGTCACCACCGCCTGCAGCGCCGCCATCAGCCCGAACGCGAGCGCGTACCCGAGGATGAAGTCGGCCTTGGCGAGCGGCGTCGTCATGAGCCGCTCCAGTGTGCCGCTGCGGCGCTCCCGGAGGGTCGTGATCGACGTGATCAGGAACATCACGACGAACGGGAACAGCGCGAGGATCGGACCGCCGAACTGATCGAACACCCCCTCGCGATCGCTGAACAGCCAGGCGAACAAGCCGACCAGCAGCGACGGCGCCACCAGCATGAGCGCGATCGAGCGCGGGTCGTGCGTCAGCTGCCGCAGGACGCGCGCCGCCGTCGCGAAAAGCCGTCCGCCGTTCATGCCGCCGCCTCCCGCCGGATCAGCGCGAGGAACGCGGCATCCGGATCGGTCTCGCCCGTGTCGGCGAGGAGCGCCGCCGGCGTCGTGTCTGCCACGAGCCGCCCCGCACGCATCAGGAGCAGACGGTCGCAGCGCAGCGCCTCATCCATGACATGGCTCGACACGATGAGCGTCGCACCGGCATCCGAGATCTGCCGGAAGACCTGCCACAGCTCGGCGCGCAGCAGCGGATCGAGACCGACGGTCGGCTCGTCGAGCACGATCAGCTCGGGCGAGCCGAGCATCGCCACCGCGAGCGACACACGGTTCTCCTGACCGCCGCTCAGCGATCCCACGAGCTGGTCGCGCTGACCGCGGAGGCCGACGGCCTCGACGACCCGCTCGACGTCGGATGCCGGTGCGCCGATGAGCCGCGCGAAATAGCTGAGGTTCTGGCGCACGGTGAGGTCGGCGTACACCGACGCCGCCTGCGTGTCATAGGCGACCCGGCGGCGCAGCCCCGCGCTCCCGGCGGGCCGGCCGAGCACCGTGACCGTTCCCCCGGCGACCTTCTGCACGCCCATGATCGAGCGCATGAGCGTCGTCTTGCCGCAGCCCGACGGGCCCAGGAGCCCCGTGATCGCACCCCGCGCGATGTCGGCGTCGAGCCCCGCGAACACCTCCGTCGCGCCGCGCACCACCCGGAGCCCGCGGACCTCGACGGCAGGCGTCGCGTTCATGACACCGGGTTCGTCGCCTTGCCGTCGAGCCACAGCGTGTCAGACGCATCGCTGTGGGCACCGCCGGAGTTGACGTGCTTCGCGTCGATCTTGGGGCCCTTCGTGATGACGTGCACGAGCGCCATCGCGTGCCCGCGGCCCAGCCCGTAGTCTTCGGCGAGCCACGCGACGATCTCGCCCGACTTCGAGCCCGGCCCGAAGCCCTTCTCAGCGGCCTGCTCGATGAACTGCCGCGGCGTGAGTCCCGTCTTCCCCTCGATGTTGTCGAGATACGCCTGGAACGACACGACCCCTCCTTCTCCGCGCGACGCGGGATCACCACCGGTTGTGGACGTCTTCGGCGAAGCCCTCGATGCCGTCGAAGCGGACTCCGTCGAACTCTCCTGACCACACACCGAAGCACTGATCGGTGCGCGAGGACAAGACCCCCAGGTTCATCCGCGACTGCTTGTCGTAGAACGGCGTGAGCACGGCGTCCAGCCCGCCGCCGTGCACGCGCCACGGCTCCAGCGGACGGGAGAGGTCGTAGTCCCAGGTCACCGGCTCCGAGATCTTGTGCAGGATGCCGTCGATGACGACCCCGTTCTCCGTCGATCCCGTGCCGTCGGTCCAGCGTCCGCCCACCTGGATGCCGATCGTGCGCCCACCGCTCACGCCCGATCCGGCGCCCCAGTTCCAGACGACGTCGTACGGCCAGCGCCCGCGACCGTGGTCGAGCACCGCCCAGCTCCCCTCGGGCACCTGGTGCGTCACCCCCTCGATGGCGATCGTGCCGTGCGCGGGGAGAGCGACGTCCTTGACCGTGTACTGGAACCGTCGCGTCGACCACGGCACCACCACCGCCAGGCACTCGTGATCGGGCGACCGCCGCACCGTGATGTCGAACGACGCGCGAGGGATCTCGGCGAACAGCCGCCATGACCGGGCTCCGGGCGTCACCGCGATTGCGAGGTCCTTCGTGCGCGCGAGCGCCGCGCCATCGCCGAGCGTGCCGGGAAGGTCGACATCCCGCGCGGGGAGGACGGTGGCCGACGAGCCCCACGCACGCTGCGTCGCCCGCTCGAACACCCACACCTCGCGCACCGCCGCA
>CALANM010000066.1 GCA_937926065.1 uncultured Microbacterium sp. | reverse complement strand
AGCACGAGCGGCCCGAACATGTCGCGCAGCTCCTTGATGCGGAACTGGTGCTCGATCGACTGCGGTCGCACGCGGTTGACGACGATGCCGAGAGGCTGCAGACGGGGAGAGAGGCCGCGGCGGATCTCCTCGATCGCACGGAGTGCACGGTCGGCGGCGGCCACGGAGAACAGTCCCGGCTCGGTCACGACGATGACTCGGTCGCTTGCGGCCCACGCGGTGCGCGTGAGGGCGTTGAGCGACGGTGCACAGTCGACGAGCACGAGGTCGTAGTCGGGCTCGATCGTGGCGAGGGCCTCTTCGAGCTTCCAGACGTCGCGCACGCTCGGATGCGGTCCGTCGAAGTTGATCGCGGACGGGCTGCCGATCATGACGTCGATCGTGCCCGGGTGGACCTTCGCCCAGCCGCTCGAGGTGATCGCCTGGCGGACCACCTTCTCCTTCGGGTTGGCGAGGACATCGGCGACGTTGAGACGGCCGGCGACCTGGATGTCCATCCCCGTCGACACGTCGGACTGAGGGTCGAGGTCGACGACGAGGGTCCGGACGCCGCGGGCGAACGCCGCCGAGGCGAGGCCCAGGGTCACGGTCGTCTTTCCGACCCCACCCTTGAGCGAGCTGACGGAGAGTACGTGCACGAGGCTCTACGTTACCTTCCCCTAGGCTGGGAAGACACACAGGCATTCCGGCGTCCGAAGAAGTGCGCCCCGGTCATCCCCCGCGAGGTGAGCATGTTCCGCAAGATCCTGGTCGCGAACCGAGGAGAGATCGCTATCCGCGCCTTTCGCGCGGCGTTCGAGCTCGGTGCACGCACGGTGGCGGTATATCCGTACGAAGACCGGTACTCCCTGCACCGGCTGAAGGCCGACGAGGCCTACCAGATCGGGGAGAAGGGGCACCCGGTGCGGGCGTACCTGGACGTCGCCGAGATCATCCGGGTCGCGAAGGAGAGCGGCGCTGACGCGATCTACCCCGGCTACGGATTCCTGTCGGAGAACCCCGACCTGGCCGCCGAAGCCGCCAAGGCGGGCATCGCGTTCATCGGTCCGCCTTCTCACGTGCTGGAGATGGCGGGCAACAAGGTCACCGCCAAAGAGCACGCGATCGCAGCGGGCGTCCCCGTCCTGCGGTCGACGCAGGCCTCCGACGACGTCGACGCCCTCGCGGCCCAGGCCGAGGAGATCGGCTTCCCGATCTTCGTGAAGGCCGTCGCGGGCGGCGGCGGGCGCGGCATGCGCCGGGTCGAGACCCGCGAGCAGCTCGAGCCGGCCCTCTCCGAGGCGATGCGCGAGGCGAGCAGCGCCTTCGGCGACCCTCGCGTGTTCCTCGAGCAGGCCGTCCAGCGTCCCCGCCACGTCGAGGTGCAGATCCTGGCGGATGCCACGGGCGACACCGTTCACCTCTTCGAGCGTGACTGCTCCGTCCAGCGCCGCCACCAGAAGGTCGTCGAGATCGCACCCGCGCCGAACCTCGACGACGGCATCCGTCAGGCGCTGCACGCGCATGCTGTCGCCTTCGCGAAGTCGATCGGCTACCAGAACGCGGGAACCGTCGAGTTCCTCCTCGAGACGGCCGGCCCGCGCGCGGGCGATGTCGTGTTCATCGAGATGAACCCGCGCATCCAGGTCGAGCACACCGTCACTGAAGAGGTGACCGATGTCGACCTCGTGCAGTCCCAGATGCGGATCGCGGCGGGGGAGACGCTCGCGGACCTCGGCCTCCGGCAGGAGGAGATCCGCCTGCGGGGCGCCGCGCTGCAGTGCCGCATCACGACGGAGGACCCGACGCAGGGCTTTCGGCCCGACACCGGCAAGATCACGACCTACCGTTCGCCAGGCGGCGCCGGAATCCGCCTCGACGGCGGCACGACGGCGGCGGGCTCGCAGATCAGTCCGCACTTCGACTCGATGCTGTCCAAGCTCACGTGCCGCGGCCGCGACTTCGAGGCCGCGGTTCGCCGCTCGCGTCGCGCGCTGGCGGAGTTCCGCATCCGCGGCGTCGCGACGAACATCCCGTTCCTGCAGCAGGTGCTCGACGACCCGGCGTTCGTCGCCGGCGACCTCAGCACGGCGTTCATCGACGAACGGCCCCAGCTGCTGAAGGGTCGCGAGTCGAAAGACCGTGGCTCGAAGATCATGGCCTGGCTCGCCGATGTCACCGTCAACAGGCCGCACGGCGAGAACCCCATCTCGGTCGCTCCGGCATCGAAGCTGCCTGCGCTGTCGCTGCACGGCGAGCCGCCGTCCGGTTCGCGCCAGCGTCTGCAGCAGCTGGGCCCGGCGGGCTTCGCCGCCGCCTTGCGTGAGCAGACGGCCCTGGCCGTCACCGAGACGACATTCCGCGACGCGCACCAGTCGCTGCTCGCGACCCGTGTCCGCACGCGCGATCTCGTGACCGTGGCGCCGTACGTGGCGCGTCTCACGCCGCAGCTGCTGTCGGTCGAGGCCTGGGGCGGGGCGACCTACGACGTCGCCCTGCGCTTCCTGGGAGAAGACCCGTGGGAGCGTCTCGACGCTCTTCGGCAGGCGCTGCCGAACGTCGCGATCCAGATGCTCCTGCGCGGACGCAACACGGTCGGCTACACGCCGTATCCGACGAAGGTCACCGACGCGTTCGTGCGCGAGGCCGCCGCATCCGGGGTCGACATCTTCCGCATCTTCGATGCGCTCAACGACGTCTCGCAGATGCGCCCCGCGATCGATGCGGTCCTCGGGACGGGCAGCTCAGTGGCCGAGGTCGCCCTCTGCTACACGGGCGACCTGCTCGATCCCGCTGAGAACCTCTACACGCTCGACTACTACCTGCGCCTGGCCGAGCAGATCGTCGACGCCGGCGCGCACATCCTCGCGATCAAGGACATGGCGGGCCTGCTGCGCCCGGGAGCGGTCGCCCAGCTGGTCACAGCCCTGCGTGAGCGGTTCGACCTCCCTGTGCACGTCCATACGCACGACACGGCGGGCGGTCAGCTGGCGACGCTGCTGGCCGCCAGCGCAGCGGGAGCGGATGCCGTCGACGCCGCCGCCGCTCCCATGGCGGGCACGACGAGCCAGCCGTCGCTCTCGGCGCTCGTCGCCGCTCTCGCGCACACCGATCGCGACACGGGCCTGAGCCTCCCGGCGGTGGCCGACCTCGAGCCCTACTGGGAAGCGATGCGGCACCTGTACCGTCCGTTCGAGTCGGGCCTTCCCGGCCCCACGGGGCGCGTCTACACGCACGAGATCCCCGGCGGGCAGCTCTCCAACCTGCGCCAGCAGGCGATCGCGCTGGGGCTGGCCGACGACTTCGAACTCATCGAGGACATGTACGCCGCCGCCAATGACATCCTGGGGCGCGTCCCGAAGGTGACGCCTTCGTCGAAGGTGGTCGGCGACCTTGCCCTTCACCTGGCGGCCGTCAAGGCCGATCCGGCCGACTTCGCCGCCAATCCGGAGAAGTACGACGTGCCCGACTCGGTCGTCGGATTCATGGCGGGAGAGCTCGGCGACCTCCCCGGAGGCTGGCCGGAGCCGTTCCGCAGCAAGGTGCTGCGCGGCCGCGAGGTCAGGATCGGCGTCACCGACATCACGCCGGAGCAGGAGACCGCCCTCGACGGCGACTCTGCGAATCGCCGCGAGATGCTGAACGAGCTGCTCTTCCCGGGGCCCACTCGCGCGTTCCACGAGGTGCGCAGCACGTACGGCGACCTCAGCGTGCTCGACACGGCCGACTACCTCTACGGCCTGGCGCCCGGCGCCGAGCATGTCGTCGAGATCGAGCGGGGAGTGCAGCTCTACGTGGGCCTCGAGGCAATCGGCGCCGCCGACGACAAGGGCATGCGCACCGTCATGGCGACCCTCAACGGTCAGCTCCGGCCGGTCTTCGTGCGCGACCGCAGCATCGCCGTCGAAGCCCGCCAGGCGGAGAAGGCGGACACCTCGAAGCCTGGCCAGGTGGCCGCGCCGTTCTCCGGCGTCGTGACGCTGAAAGCGGAGGTCGGCGACAAGGTGAGCGCTGGTCAGCCTGTGGCCTCGATCGAGGCGATGAAGATGGAAGCGGCCATCACTTCGCCCATCGACGGCGTCGTCGAGCGCTGTGTCGTCCCCCGTACCGCGCAGGTGGAGGCCGGCGACCTTTTGCTGGTCGTGCGGCCCGCCGAGTAGCCTATTCCTCTGGGCCTGGGGCCCGGAGACCACCTGGAGTGAGAAGCAGTGACGCCTGACCGCAATGACAAGACGCCCGACGACCTTGAGAACGGTGTTCTGACGACGGGGAGCGTCGACACGGCCGGCATCGGACTGGCGTCGGGCGCGACCGCGCAGGTCGATGTCAATCTGCCGACGCTCGCCGACGAGGACGACGACTTCCTCACCGACGACGACGTCATCGTCGACACCGCGCCGGCCGGGACCGATATGTCGCACGCCGTCGACGCCGAGATCGTCGACGACGGTCCGACAGCCAGCGGCGCGATGCCGGTCACGCGCCGTCAGGCGCACCACCTCGACGAGCACGACGCGCGGCACGCCGTCGAGCGCGTTCACCCGCGCACGGCCGACATCCCGCTGCAGTCCCGTCGGCTCGGGGAGTTCGAGGCGGGCCGTGAGACCAGCGATCTCCTGACCGCCGACCGCCTCCTCGACCCTGCTCACGTCGTCCGGCCAGAGCCCGAGGGCGCATGGCAGCACTTCGTCTACTCGATCTCGCGTCACCGCATCAACCTCGGCGACGGCAAGCGCGCCCGCGCGCGCAAGGAGCTCGACCGGCGCATCGCCGCGCCGCTGGGCGGCGGCGCCAAGTTCGTGCCGGTGCTCTCGCGCAAGGGCGGCGTCGGAAAGACCACCGTCTCGACGCTGCTGGGCATGGCCCTCGCCGATGCGCGTGAAGACCGCGTGATCGCGATCGATGCCAACCCCGACCGCGGCACGCTCGCCGACCGCATCGGGCACTCGAGCGGCAAGACCGTGCGCGACCTCGTCAAGGTGCGCGGCGACGTGGCCGGATTCAACGACCTCTCCTCGATCGTCGCGCGTGACGAGACGCGCCTGGACGTGCTGGCATCGGATGCCGACCCGCGCGTGTCCGAGGCCTTCAACGACCGCGACTATCACGATGTCGCGGCCGTCGCCGCGCACTACTACTCGATCGTCCTCACCGACACGGGCACCGGCATCGTCCACTCCGTCATGGAGGCGACGCTCGAGCTCGCCGACGTCTTGGTGATCGTGACCGGTCTGAGCGTCGACGAGGCGCGTCTGGCCTCCGAGACGCTCACGTGGCTCGAGACCAACGGCTTTGAAGACCAGGTGCGCAACGCTGTCGTCGTGCTCAATGCGGCTCGTCCCGGCACGCCGCTCGTGCGCCCCTCGGAGCTCGAGGCGCACTTCGGCACGCGGGTGCGCTCGGTCGTGCGGATGCCGTACGACCCGCACCTGGCGGCCGGCAGCGCCGTGTCGTTCCGCGACCTGCAGCCTGCCACGCGGCTGGCGGCCCGCGAGCTCGCCGCGAGCGTGGTCGAGGGCCTGCGCATCCTGGCTGCCGTCTGATGGCTGTCCGCGCCATCCGCCTCTACGGCGACCCGGTCCTGCGTGCCGTCGCGGCCCCCGTTGAAGAGATCGACGACGGCGTGCGGGCGCTTGTGCAGGACCTGCTCGACACGGTCGAGCTCCCCGGTCGCGCCGGCGTGGCCGCCCCGCAGATCGGCGTGAGCGTGCGTGCCTTCAGCTACAACGTCGACGGCGAGATCGGCTACGTGCTCAATCCTGTGCTCGCGGAGGTCTCCGGCGAGCCGCAGCCGACGGGCGAAGGATGCCTTTCGGTGCCCGGGCTGTGGCATGACGCGATCCGCTACCCGCACGCCAAGGTCGTCGGCATCGACCTCGACGGCAACGAGGTCGTGCTCGAAGGCGACGGCCTCCTCGCGCAGGCGCTGCAGCACGAGACCGATCACCTCGACGGTGTGGTGTACCTGCAGCGTCTCGATCCCGAGACGCGGCGCGTGGCGATGCGCGAAGTGCGCGAGTCTGACTGGTTCTGACCCGCGTCCGGCGGGCGTCGGCGATGACGCGAGCCCGCCCGCCGACCCAGGGGATCGACGGACGGGCTCGCGAATGGCGCTCAGCTGAGCGATACGTTGGACGTCGTGACCGGCACTGCGTAGAGCGCCTCGATCTCCTTGGCGAAGTCCTCGAGGATGACGTTGCGCTTGATGCTCATCTTGGGCGTCAGGTGCCCGCTGGCCTCCGTCCACTCGGTGTCGAGGATCTCGAACTTCCGAACCGACTCGGCGCGCGAGACGCGCTTGTTCGCCAGGTCGATCGCGCGCTGCACCTCGGCGCGCACCTTGTCGTTCCTGGCCGCCTCCGACAGCGGCATGTCAGAGGGAAGGCCGTTGTTGCCGAGCCAGGTCGGCAGCATTTCACGGTCGAGGGTGATCAGCGCCGCGATGAAGGGCCTCTGGTCGCCTACGACCACCACCTGCCCGACGATCGGGTTCGCGCGGATCGGGTCTTCGAGGGCTGCCGGGGCGACGTTCTTGCCTCCGGCGGTCACGATGATCTCCTTCTTGCGCCCCGTGATCGTGAGATAGCCCTCGGAGTCCACCGAGCCGAGGTCGCCGGTCTTGAACCATCCATCGTGGAAGGCCTCGGCCGTCGCCTCGGGGTTCTTCCAGTACTCCTTGAAGACGTTGACGCCCTTGACCTCGATCTCGCCGTCGTCCGCAAGACGGATGCTGACGCCGGGAAGAGCCGGTCCTACGGTGCCGATCTTCGACTTCGTGGTGAGGTTGACCGTCGCCGGGGCCGTCGTCTCCGTCAGGCCGTAGCCCTCGAGGATGTGCACGCCGAGACTGTGGAAGAAGTGGCCGAGGCGTGCGCCCAGCGGTGCGGAGCCCGAGACGGCGTACTTCACGTTGCCGCCCATGGCGGTGCGCAGCTTCGAGTACACGAGCTTGTCGAACAGAGCGAACTTGATCTTCATGGTCAGCGGGATCTTCTCGCCGTCCTGCAGGCGACGGGAGTGCTCGACGGCGGTCGCGGCAGCGGCGCGGAAGATCTTGCCCTTGCCGCCGGCCTCTGCCTTCTGCTCGGCCGAGTTGTAGACCTTCTCGAACACGCGGGGCACCGCGAGCAGGTAGGTGGGGCGGAACGATCCGAGGGCCGCGAGGAGCTTCGAGGTGTCGGGCTCGTGTCCGGTCTTGACGCCCGCGTGGATGTTGAGCGCGGCGATGAAGCGCGCGAAGACGTGGGCGAGCGGAAGGAACAGCACCGTCGATGCTCCGCCCGGCTGGTTGACGACATCCTGAAGGGCCTTCGCGGAATTGCGGGAGAGCTCGACGAAGTTGCTGTGCGTGAGGACGCAGCCCTTGGGACGTCCCGTCGATCCCGACGTGTAGATGAGGGTCGCGATGTCGGACCCGACGGCGATGCGACGGCGGCGCTGGATCTCCTCGTCCGTGATCTCCGATCCCTTCGCGCGCACCGCGTCGAGGTCGCCGCCCGCCATCGACCACACATCGCGCACCAGCGGCACTTCGCTGCGGATCTCGTCGATGCGGGCCACGTGCTCGGCGGTCTCGGCGATCACCGCGATCGCGCCCGAGTCGGCGAGGATCCAGTTGATCTGCGACGGGGAGCTGGTCTCGTAGATCGGGACCATGACGGCCCCGGCATAGAACAGTGCGAAGTCGATGAGGGTCCACTGGTAGGTCGTGCGCGCGATGAGGCCGACCTTGTCTCCCGGCTGGATGCCGCTGGCGGCGAACCCCTTCGCGAGCTCGATCACGTCGCGCTCGAACTCGGCCGCCGTGACGTCACGCCATCCCTCGCCGTCGGGGACGGCGAACAGCGCGAGTGACGGCGTGGCCCTGACGCGGTCAGCGAGCAGGTCACTGACGTTCGCCTGGGGATCTGCGGGCACGACCGCAGGGACTTCGAATTGGACGGCGCTCATGGGCGGCAGCTCCTTCGGTACCGGTACAGCGTCGGAAGTGACGGGTTGGGATCGAGTCTAACCATGCGCGGGACCGCGTCCACGGGTCTGCGTGCGACGCGCCGCACAGGATTAGACTTCTGCGGATGCCGACCGTGAGGGCCGGCGCGAGAGGAGAAGCGTGCACAGCGTCGGCATCGATATCGGCGGAACGAAGATCGCCGGAGGAGTCGTCGCCGAAGACGGCACGATCGTGGAGAAGCTTCGCGTCGCCACTCCCGCGGCCACGGACGCCCTCGCCGACGCCGTCGCCGACATGGTGCGCGAACTCGCGTCCCGTCACGACATTCGGACGGTGGGCGTCGCCGCCGCGGGCTTCATCGACGCGAGCCGCTCGGTCATCGTCCACGCTCCCAACATCGACTGGCACGATGAGCCGCTGCGGGCCGAGCTCGAGTCGCGCATCGGCCGGCCCGTCACCCTGGAGAACGACGCGAACGCCGCAGGCTGGGGCGAGTATCGGTTCGGCGCCGGGCGCGGGTGCGGCAATCTGGTGATGCTGACGCTCGGAACCGGTGTTGGGGGAGCCGTCATCATCGACGGTCAGCTCCTCGTCGGCGGCAACGGCAGCGGCGGCGAGCTGGGTCACGTGCGCTTCATCCGTGACGGGCGTCCCTGCGGGTGCGGGCAGAACGGATGCCTCGAGCAGTATGCGTCCGGCCGTGCACTCCAGCGCGAGATCTCCGACATCGCCGATGGCGGGGGGATCGGCGCGGCGCTCGACGCGGCACGGGGCGACGACGGCATCGTTCCGGGTGCGGAGCTCGCTCGCCTGCTGTCGGAGAACGACCCCGGCGCGCTGGAGGCCGTGCACCGCGTCGCCACGGCGCTCGGGGAGGCGTGCGGGGGCTTCCAGGCTGTTCTCGACCCTGAGCTGTTCGTGATCGGCGGCGGCGTCGCCGATCTGGGCGAGCGCCTGCTGCAGCCCGTGCGCACCGCCTACCGGTCGTCGCTCCCCGGCCACGCCGACCGCCCCGTCGCCGATTTCGCGATCGCGACGCTCGGGAACGACGCGGGGCTCATCGGAGTCGCCGACCTGGCTCGGATCCGGGGCTGACGATGTTCTACTGGTTCATGAAGTACGTCGTGATCGGACCGATCGTGAAGGCGATCTTCCGTCCGTGGATCGTCGGTCGCAGCAACGTGCCGGCGACCGGCGCGGCGATTCTGGCCAGCAACCACCTCTCTGTCAGCGACTCGATCTTCCTGCCGCTCATGATCGACCGGCCCATGTCGTTCCTCGCCAAGAGCGACTACTTCACGGGCAAGGGCATCAGGGGCTGGGCCACCCGCATGTTCATGAAGGCGACGGGGCAGATCCCGATCGACCGCACGGGCGGCAAGGCATCCGAGGACTCACTCAACACAGGCCTGCAGGTGCTGGGGCGCGGCGACCTGCTCGGGATCTATCCCGAGGGGACCCGGAGCCCGGACGGCAAGCTGTACCGGGGCCGCACGGGCCTGGCACGCATGGCACTCGAAGCCCGTGTGCCGGTCATCCCCGTCGTCATGGTCGACACGGGCGCCATCATGCCGATCGGCAAGACCCTGCCGCGCATCGGCCGAGTGGGCGTCGTCATCGGCGAGCCGCTCGACTTCAGTCGCTTCCAGGGCATGGAGGGCGACCGTTTCATCCTCCGCTCGGTCACCGACGAGATCATGGTGGCGCTGCAGCGACTCGGCGAGCAGGAGTACGAGGATGTCTATGCCTCGACCGTCAAGCACCGCCGTCCCGCGGGGGTGTGACGCCCGTCACACGGTCCGGAGGGGTGCCTCGACGCCAGTAGAATGAGCGGATGCCCGCTACGCTCGACGCACTCGACACCTGGCGCTCGCTCCCTATCAAGCAGCAGCCTGTCTGGCCCGACCCCGATGCAGTCGCCGCCGTCTCCGCGGAGATCGCGACGCTGCCGCCGCTGGTGTTCGCCGGTGAGGTCGACATCCTGCGCGAGCGTCTCGCGCGGGCCGCGAGCGGACAGGCGTTCCTCCTCCAGGGCGGCGACTGCGCCGAGACGTTCTCGGGTGCGACCGCCGAGCAGATCCGCAACCGCATCAAGACGGTGCTGCAGATGGCGGTCGTGCTCACGTACGGCGCATCGATGCCGGTCGTGAAGATGGGTCGTATGGCGGGGCAGTTCGCCAAGCCGCGCTCGAGCGACACCGAGACCCGCGGCGAGGTCACGCTTCCGGCCTACCGCGGCGACATCGTCAACGGCTACGACTTCACGGAGGCGTCGCGGACGGCCGACCCCGCGCGTCTGCTCAAGGGCTACCACACCGCCGCCTCGACGCTGAACCTCGTCCGAGCGTTCACGCAGGGCGGCTTCGCCGACCTCCGCGAGGTGCACAGCTGGAACCAGGGTTTCGCGAAGAACCCCGCCAACGCACGCTACGAGCGCCTGGCCACCGAGATCGACCGCGCCATCAAGTTCATGGAGGCGGCGGGTGCCAACTTCGACGAGCTGCGCGGCGTCGAGTTCTACACGGGTCACGAGGGTCTGCTCATGGACTACGAGCGTCCGATGACCCGCATCGACTCGCGCACGGGCACCCCGTACAACACCTCGGCTCACTTCCTGTGGATCGGTGAGCGCACGCGAGACCTCGACGGCGCGCACGTCGACTACTTCTCGAAGATCCGCAATCCCATCGGCGTGAAGCTGGGCCCCACCACGACGGCTGAGACAGCTCTTGCGCTCATCGACAAGCTGGATCCCGAGCGTGAGCCCGGCCGCCTCACGTTCATCACGCGCATGGGTGCCGGCAGGATCCGCGACGCGCTGCCGCCGCTGCTCGAAGCGGTGAAGGATGCCGGTGCCACCCCGCTCTGGGTCACCGACCCGATGCACGGCAACGGCATCACGACTCCCACGGGTTACAAGACGCGTCGCTTCGATGATGTCGTCGACGAGGTGCGCGGCTTCTTCGAGGCGCACCGTGCGGTAGGCACGTTCCCCGGCGGCATCCACGTCGAGCTCACGGGCGACGATGTGACGGAGTGCCTGGGCGGCTCGGAGAGGATCGACGAGGAGACCCTCGCGACGCGCTACGAGAGCCTGTGCGACCCCCGCCTCAACCACATGCAGTCGCTCGAGCTGGCCTTCCTCGTGGCCGAGGAGCTCGAGAAGCACAAGCGCTGACATCCGCGGGGCACGTCGGACGCGTGACTCGCGACACGGGCATGACCTGCGGAGCGTCAGCCTGTGACGGTGATCTGCAGCGTGACGCGCGCGCCCTTCACCCGGAGCTCGCCGCCGGCGGGATCCTGGCTCGTCACCTCGGTGAGGCCGTCGGGCCACACGTTCCACAGCCCGGAGTAGTCGGGGGTGAAGCCCGCGTCCCGCAGGGCCTGTGCGGCGGCGTCACGGGTCTTGCCGACGACGTTGGGGATCTCGAACAGCTCCGGCCCCTTCGAGACGACGAGCGTCACGGTCTCTCCGGGGCGCCACGACCCGCCGCCCTCGCGCTCGAGCATGCGGATGACACGACCAGCGTCGACCGTGGAGCTGAACTCGTCGCGGCGGTCGACCTTGAGATCGACGTCCGCGAGCGTTCGCTCGGCGTCTTCGAAGCGGTCGCCGACGACGTCCGGCACGGGGCCGAGCGAGACCCGAAGCTCGGCCGTCGAGCCCTCCAGGACGGTGCAGCCGTCGGTGCATTGCACGCGCTCGTCTGAGCCGCGCTGGAAGACGTAGACGCGGCGCACCTGACCTGCGGGCAGGCTCGTGAAGAACTCGGGCTCGTCTGTCACCTCGATGTGGTGCTCGGCGAGCAGGGCTCGCACGTCGTCGGTCGGCATGCCGACGAGGGCAGGGAACTCGACCTCAGCGGGACCGAGCGAGAGCACGACCGCCACCTCCGCATTGCGGTCGAGCGGTGTGCCTGCCCCGGGCTCGGTGCGGATCGCGAGGCCCTTCTCGGTCTCGAGGCTGTGCTCACCGCTCTCGACGGCGACGAGCTCCATCTCGGCGAGCTCGTGCTCGGCTTCGTCGAACGTCATTCCGGCGACTGAGGGGACCGTGACGCGCGACCCCGGACCGGATCCGAACCACCATCCCGCGCCCGCCCCGGCCGACGCGAGGAGCACGACCAGGAGCGCGAGCCACGTCCCCTTGGCGGCGTTGCGTCGCGTGCGGCGGCGCAGCTTGGTGGCGTTGTCCTCGTCGGCGCTCACGACGGGCGCCGTGAATGTGCCCGGCAGGACCTTGGTGAGTTCGCCGGAGTCGATTGCGCCGTCACCGACGACCACGCCGGAGGGAGCCTGTCGCACCACCTGGGGGTGGATGCCGAGCTCCTTCTCGATCTCACGCAGTCGCTCGAGCATGGCGCGGGCGTCGCCAGGACGCTCGTCGGGCTGTCGCTCGGTCGCCCACAGCACGAGCTCGTCGAGGGGCTCGGGCACGCCGGGGTTCTTGGCGCTCGGGCGCGGCACGGAGTCGGTGGCGTGCTGGTAGGCGATCTGCATGGGCTGTTCGCCCTTGTACGGCTGCTCGCCGGTGAGCATCTCATAGAGCATGATGCCGAGCGCGTAGATGTCGCTGCGGGCATCGGCCGTGCCGCGGGTCACGAGTTCGGGCGCGAGGTAGGCGATCGTGCCGAGCAGCATCTGCCCCGTCGCGGTGTTGGCGGTGGTCGCGCGGGCCAGACCGAAGTCGCCGATCTTGATGCGGCCGTCCTCGGCGAGCAGCACGTTCTCGGGTTTGACGTCGCGGTGCACGATGCCGGCGCGGTGCGCGGCCGAGAGACCAGACAGCACGGCGTCCATGATGGTGATCGTCTGCGGGACCGTGAGGCGTCGCTGCTCGCGCAGGAGCTCGCGCAGCGTGATGCCGGGCAGATACTCCATGACGAGGTACGCCATCTCGCCGTCCTGGCCCTGGTCGAAGACGTTGACGACGTGGGGGTCGGCGAGGCGTGCGGCGGCGCGGGCCTCTTGGATGAAGCGGCTCTGGAACACGGTGTCGTCGGACAGATGTCCGTGCATGACCTTGAGCGCGACGCGCCGCTCGAGGCGAAGGTCGGTGGCGACGTAGACGGTCGCCATGCCGCCGCGCGCGATGCGAGCACGGACGCGGTACCGACCGTCGACAAGACGGCCGATCAGCGGGTCCGTCTGCTGACTCGTGCTCACGAGTCGAGTCTACGTAGGGTCCGCTCCGCGCCAGGGGAGCGGCTCGCCCCCGAAAGCGACGCTGTTGCGGCCTCGAGGGCGCGGACGGTCACCCGTGCTTTTTCAGCCAGGCGTAGGCCTGGTCCTCCCACAGCGCGTAGCGGTGTGGATAGGCCGAGATCTGCACGGCCTGTGCGGCGTCGCCGAAAGCCATGTCGCGCCAGCCCGGGATGTCGAGGAGGCCGCGCGTCGCCGTGCCGTTCGGATCTCTGGGCCCGCCGAAGAACGCGGCGGCCGAGCGCCGGGCCTCGCGCACCTGGGAGCGCGTGCCCCACCCGGTCGACGGTCGCTGCTGGAAGATGCCGAGGGAGTCGTATGTGCCGTGGTCGACATTCCGGATGCCGGACTCCACCATGGCGGTCGCCAGCGCGATCGCGATGCCCTTGCGGGGGACGCCGCGGTCGCGGCCCACGGAGATGATGAGCTTGACGTTCTTGATCTGCTCTGCGTCCAGCGTGACGGTCGGCGCGCTCGCAGGGGCGGCGGACGTCTTCTTCGGGCCTGCCGGCCCTTTCGCGTCGGAGGTCTTGCCGGCTGTCGGCGCGGCCGCAGCGGCGCCAGGGATGCGGAGCTTCTCGCCCGGGTAGATGATCGCGGCCGTCGAGAGGTCGTTTGCGCGGAGGAGTTCGCGCAGACTCACACCGTGATGACGCGCGATCGCCCACAGGGTGTCGCCGCGCACGACGGTGTGAGTGGCAGCCCCTGTCTTCGGCGAAGCGGACGAGCTCTTCTTGGCCGGCGAGGCAGCGGAGTGCGCGCTCTTGGCGGCGGGGGCGGAGAGACGCAGCACGTCTCCCGGGTGGATGATCGACTTCCACCTCAGGCCGTTCCACGCGAGCACGTCGGCGGTGCGCAGGCCGTGCCGGGCCGCGATCGCGCTGACTGTGTCGCCGCGCACGACCGTGTGAGTGCGCGTCTTCTTCTTCGCCTTGGAAGGGACGGGCTTGGGCGTCGCCGCGGGGACGGCCTTCAGTGTCGTCGTGGACGCCGAGGACGTCGAGGCTGCCGCGGGAGTCGCACTCGAGGACAGCGACAGGGCGATCGTCCCCAGGACGGCGACGGGGGCGGTGACGGCAGTGCGTTCGGGCCTGAGACTCACGTGGCTCTCTCCTTCTCGGCGACCCCCGACACGCTGTCACGGATGCCTATTCCTGTCAACCAGAGTGACGGATGTGACTGATGTGACATTTGTGATGTGTCGGCGGTTCGACACGGGCACGTGGGGTGGGGCGCCATCGTTCCGAGCGTTTCGGACGGGTGCGATAGTGGAGGGGTGACAGAGGAATCCGCCCCCACCGCCGACCGCGTTTGGCTGTCCCTTCCCGACCTCGTCGAGATCACGGGGGAGCCGCTCGGCCGCGTACGGCGCCTTTTCGACGAGAAGCACCTCATCGGCACGCGTCGGGACGGCACGTTGCGCGTGCCCTCCGACTTCCTGATCGACGGGCGCCCCGTGGGTCCGCTGCGAGGGACGATCATCGTGCTCCAGGACGCGGGATTCAGCGACGACGAGACGATCGACTGGCTGCTGGAGCCCGAAGAGTCCATCGGGGTCGCGCCGATCGAGGCGCTGCGAGCGGGCCGCAAGAGCGAGGTCCGCCGCGTCGCTCAGGCGCTGGCCTGACCCGCATGCACTGGCGGCCGTACGCGGGCGGCCTGAGAGAGGGCGGCAGTCACGCGGTGCGTGCGACGGCGTCTCGAGCGAGGTCGCGCAGGCTCGACACGGCGGCGTTGTCGAGTGCCGCCCCGCGGAGGGCGCGATCGGCTTCGTTCGCGTAGTCCGCGATGAGGGCCTCAACGCGGTCGAGGGCGCCGGAGTCGACGATGGTCCGCTGCAGATGCGCGATCTGATCGGCATCCAGTTCGGGATCGCCCAGCAGCTCGTCGAGCGTTCGACGTGGGCCGAGCGGCAGCGCTTCGCGGGCGAACGCGATCAGCAGCGTCCGCTTGCCCTCCCGCAGGTCATCGCCCGACGGCTTGCCCGTGACGGTGCTGTCGCCGAAGACGCCGAGGACGTCGTCGCGCAGCTGGAACGCGAGTCCCAACGGCAGGCCGAAGCTCGCGAGCGCCGCCACTTGCGCGGCACCCGCCCCCGCCAGACGCGCGCCGATGAGCAGCGGCTGCTGAACGCTGTACCGCGCCGACTTGAAGCTCGCGACCCGCAGGGCGCGATCAGCGTGTTCGGCGTCGGGGACGGTGGCTGCGGCCATCTCCTCGACGATGTCGAGATACTGCCCGACGGTGACGTCACGGCGCATGCGGGCGTATTCGGCTCGAGCGGAGGCCGTGGCCGGCGTAGCCTCGAGCGACTCCTCGAAGAGGTCGTCGCTCCACGCGACGAGCAGATCGCCCAAGAGGATGGCGGCCGAGCGCCCGAACGCGGCTGCGTCGCCTCGCCATCCGTCGCCGCGGTGCACGGCTTCGAGGGCTCGGTGGGCGGCGGGGCGCCCGCGTCGCGTGTCGGAGTTGTCGATGAGGTCGTCGTGCACCAGGGCCGCCGCGTGGAACAGCTCGAGGGCCGCCGCCGCGCCGACGACGTCGTCGCCGGGGGAGCGCGCCGGACGAGCGCCCGCGTGGGCGACCGACTGCCATCCGGTGAGGCAGAATCGGGCGCGCAGACGCTTTCCGCCTGACACCGTCGACGCCGCGGCGCGGGCGAAGTCGCACGCCTCGGAGCCCAGTGGCGCCAGCTCCCGAAGACGGTCGTCGATGAACCTCTCCATCCGCTGAGAAACTGCGTCGAGAGCATCAGGAGAAGCGGTCACAGGCCTAGCCTAGTTCTCAGGCTCCCGCGTAGAATCGGAGCAACCGGTACATAAAAAGGGGGATGCATGCCACTGTCAGAGCAGGAGCAGCGTCTGCTGGACGAGATGGAACGTCATCTCATGCGCAACGACGCGGATGTCGTCAGCGCGCCCCGCGAAGGCCAGACCCTCAGTTACCGCAACATCGTCTACGGCAGCGTCCTCGTTCTCCTCGGCCTCGCGGGGCTGGTCATCGGAGTCTCCACGTCGCTCATCATCGTGGGCGTCCTCGCCTTCGTCGCCATGGTGGGCGGCGTCGTCCTCGCCGTCACGCCGGCTCGCGGCGCCATCGCCCGGCCGCGCGCCACCGAAGGAGCCCGCAAGCCACGGGCGACCGGCGGCAGCTTCATGGATCGCATGAACGATCGCTGGGACCGCCGCCAGGACGGCCGCTGACACCCCGCCGGCGCGGCCGGCGACTCTCGGAATCCACTGCACCGACCTTCGGGTCGGTGCTTTTTTTGTGCCCGAAAACGGCGTGGGGAGGGCGGGGGGAGCGAAGCCGCCAAAATTTGATAGGTAAGTGGAGGAAAGTGGAGTAAAGTGGCGCATACCTCAGGCGGCCGGGCAGAAAGGGGGTGGTGTGGCGATGCTGTTGGGCACGTACACCCCCAAGCTCGACGACAAGGGGCGCGTCATCCTCCCGGCCAAGTTCCGCACTGACCTCGGCGACGGCGTCGTCGTCACGCGCGGACAGGAGCGCTGCCTTTACGTGTTCTCCACAAAGGAGTTCGAGCGCATCTACGAGCGCATCCGTGAGGCACCCCTCACCAACAAGCAGTCCCGCGACTTCCAGCGCATGTTCCTGTCGGGAGCGAGCGATGAGAAGCCCGACAGCCAGAGCCGCATCACCATCCCTCCCCACCTGCGTGCCTACGCCAACCTCGGCCGCGAGCTCATCGTGACCGGTGTCGGCGCGCATGCCGAGATCTGGGACGCCGAGGCATGGAACGCCTACGCCGAAGGAAACGAAGACAGCTACTCGGAGATGGAGCAGGAGGTGATCCCCGGCCTCTTCTGAGCCGTGACCCTGACTCCCAGCCGCACGCCCTGACACACTTCCCCGGTGCCAGGTCGGAGCGGATGGGGATCAGGGTTCCGGGTCCCGCGCCTCACTGATCATGAACCTCCGCGACATCCACACCCCCGTTCTGCTCGAGCGATGCGTCGAACTGCTCGCGCCCGCCCTTCACAAGGAAGGGGCGGTGCTCGTCGACGCCACCGAGGGCATGGGCGGACATTCCGAGGCGCTGCTCGAGCGCTTCCCGAACATCCACTTGATCGGGCTCGACCGCGACACCGACGCCCTGCGCATCGCGGGGGAGCGTCTCGCGCGCTTCGGCGACCGCGTGACCCTCGTGCACACCGTCTACGACGGCATCGCCGACGCGGTGGCGTCCACCGGCCGGGAGCGCGTCGACGGCATCCTGTTCGACCTGGGCGTCTCTTCCCTCCAGCTCGACGAGGCGGAGCGCGGCTTCGCCTACGCACAGGACGCACCCCTCGACATGCGCATGGACCAGACCTCGGGGACCACGGCCGCCGACATCGTGGCGACGTACGGCGAGGGCGACCTGCGCCGGATCTTCGAGCGTTACGGCGAGGAGAAGCTCGCCGGCCGCTACGCCCGCGCCATCATCGCGGCCCGCGAGGCTGAGCCGATCACGCGATCGCAGCAGCTCGTCGACATCCTCATCGCCGCGACGCCGGCGGCAGTCCAGCGTGAGCGCTCGGGGCATCCCGCCAAGCGCGTGTTCCAGGCCCTGCGCATCGAGGTCAACCGCGAGCTCGCCGCACTGGAGGCAGCCATCCCGGCTGCGCTCGACCTGCTGCCGGTCGGAGGACGCATCGTCGTGCTGTCGTACCAGTCCCTCGAAGACCGACTCGTCAAGCGGGCGTTCGCGGAGGCGACCGCCTCGACGGCGCCCGCCGGACTGCCGTTCGAACTGCCGGAGCATCAGCCGCGATTCAAGCTCCTCGTCAAGGGCGCCGAACTGGCGTCGGACGACGAGAAGGCCCGCAACCCGCGGGCGACTCCCGTGCGACTTCGCGCGGCTGAGCGTGTGAGGGAGGCGTCATGAGCAGCAGCACCGCCCCGGCATGGGATGCCGATGTCCTCAGCGCGCTGCCGGCGCGACCGGACGACGCGCGAGGCCGCCTGCGTCCCGTCGAGGCGCCGGCTCAGGCTCGCCGTCCGCGGCTCGCGTATGGGCTCATCGCGGTCGCAGGCGCCATTGCGATCGCGGGCGCGCAGCTCGGTCTGTCGATCCTGACGACGCAAGGCACCTACGAGCTCCGCGAGCTCACGTCCGAGAAGCGCGCCGTCACGTGGCAGGTGCAGATGCTGGAGGACGAGGTGGCGGGGCTCAGCTCCCCGCAGTACCTCGCCGCCAACGCCGCCGCGCTCGGCATGGTGATCGGGGACGCCCCGAGCTACCTTCGGCTGAGCGACGGCGAGATCATCGGGAAGACGAAGCGGGCGTCGGCGAACTCCCACGTGCAGGCACTCAAGAAGGCGGCCGTCGGCAACGCCCTCATCAGCGACGTCCCGCTTGTCACCGATCCCGACTCGCGCCTCGGCGCCGGCTCGGCAGCCGCGGAGACGGTGATCGTCGACCTCGCCACGCCCCCCGCCATCGCCGAGGGCCTCCCGACCCCGCAGACCCACTGAACCGACCCGCAGCACACGCACCGAACCAGAGGCGCCACACCCAATGACCACTCGAGCCACAAGGAGCCCGCGGCGACGCACAGTCGTCGCGCTGGCCGTCGTCCTGGCGGTCATCTCGGTGTTCGTCGTGCGGCTCGTCGACATCCAGGTGGTCAACGCGCGGGAGCACATCAAGACGTCGCAGAAGCTGGCCAGCGGCACGTCCGTCACTCTCACGGGCACGCGTGGCGACATCGTCGACGCCAACGGGCGTGTGCTCGCCACGAGCACCCTCGTCTACGACGTGTCGATCGACCCCAAGCTCGCGGCCGTCGGAATCAAGAAGCGTGACGCGGACGGACGCGTCGTGCTCGGCGAGGACGGTGAGGCCGAGACGGTGACGTGGCCCGAGCTCGCCGCGCAGATCGCTGCGATCACAGGGCAGTCGGCCGACGAAGTCACCGAGATCGTCGTCGATCGACTTGCGGAAGACCCGGAGGCGCGCTGGGCGTCGGTCAAGCGCTACGTCTCCACCGAGGTGTATCGCGAGCTGGCGCAGCTCGGCCTGCCCTTCCTCTCCTTCCGCGCCGTGCCCTCGCGCACCTATCCCGACGGCGCCGTCGCCGGCAACGTCCTCGGATTCGTCAACGCCGACGGCGAGCCCCTCGAAGGCGTCGAGGCGCTGCAGAACTCGTGTCTCGAGGCGGAGGACGGCTCGCTGCGCTATCAGCGCGGCGCAGACGGGGTGATCATCCCGGGCACCGAGGTGGAGCAGCCGGCCGTCGACGGCGGGACCCTCCAGCTCACCGTCGACAGTGACCTCCAGTGGTACATGCAGCAGCTGATCGCCGAGGAGTCGAAGCGCTACGGCGCGGAGTGGGGCGGCATCGTCGTGATGGAGGTCGCCACCGGCAAGATCCGCGCATTCGCCGAGACGCCCACAGTCGATCCCAACTCGCCCTCGTCGTCCGACGGGTCCGACCGCGGCTCACGGCTGCTCCGCTTCTCGTACGAGCCGGGCTCGACCTTCAAGCCGATCACGGCCGCCACGGCGATCGAGGCGGCCGGCCTGACCCACATGTCGTCGGTCGTGACGCCCTCGCGGATGACATTCCCCAATGGCGCCGTGATCAAGGACTCCGACCAGCACGCGACCGAGACACTCACCCTCACGGGCGGCCTGGTGCGCTCGTCGAACGTCGCGATGTCGAAGTTCGGCGAACTCGTCGACCCGCAGACCCGCTACGAGTACCTCCGCAAGTTCGGCGTCGGCGAGAAGACGGGCCTCAACTGGTCGGGCGAGCCCGAGACCGGATTCGGGCTCAAGCCCGAAGACTGGGACGCGCAGACCTACTACACGACCACGTTCGGGCAGGCGTTCACCGTCACCGCGACGCAGGTCGCGAGCGTCTACCAGACGATCGCGAACGGCGGTGTGCGGATGCCGGCGCAGCTGGTCGAGTCGTGCACCAAGGCCGACGGCACCGTGGTGAAGCCGAAGGTCGCCGAGCCCGTCCGCGTCATCAAGAAGGAGACGGCCGAGGAGGTCGGACTCATGCTCGAGAACGTGTTCGCGCAGGCGACCCTCGCTTCCGACATCAAGATCGACGGCTACCGGATGGCGGGCAAGACGGGCACCGCGCAGATCAGCGACGGCAAGGGCGGGTACAAGGACAACCTGTACTTCACGTCGCTGGTCGGTTACGCACCGGCCGACGATCCGCAGTACGTTGTATTGACGGTCTTCGACGAGCCCAAGAAGGAGCGGATGTCGTCGGCCAACCGCTCGGTCTTCAAGAAGGCGATGACTCAGGTGCTCAAGCACTACCGCATCATGCCGTCCGATTCTGAGACGCCCCTGCTCCCGTTGCATCCGTGACGCGAGCGCGTTCGAGGAGCTCCTGCACCATGATTCCGATGACGCTCGCCGAGACGGCCCAGGCGGTCTCCGGCTCCCTCCGCCTCTTCGGCGACGACACCGCTGAGACCGTCGTGTCCGGTCTCGTCGACACCGACTCCCGGCTCATGACTTCCGGCGCGATCTTCGTCGCCAAGCCCGGCGCGGTCGCCGACGGTCACAGCTTCGTCGGCGCGGCCGTCGACGCCGGCGCACGTCTCGCGATCGTGGAGCGCCCTGTCGACGAGCCTGTGTCGCAGATCGTGGTCGCGGATGCCGTGCGCGCCCTCGCCGATCTCGCCCGCGTCGTCGTCGCCCGCGTCCGCGAGCGCGGCGACTTGAAGGTCGTCGGCATCACCGGCAGCAACGGCAAGACCACGACCAAGAACCTGGTGGCCCGCATCCTGCAGGACGAGGGCGAGACGGTCGCGCCGCGCAACTCCTTCAACAACGAAGTGGGTGCGCCCGTCACGATGCTGCGGGTGCGCGAGTCGACCCGTTACCTCGTGAGCGAGTTCGGTGCGTCTCGGATCGGCTGCATCGCGGAACTCGCCGGGCTCGTCACGCCCGACATCGGCGCCGTGCTCATGGTCGGCCTCGCCCATGCGGGCGGCTTCGGGGGCGTGGAGGCGACGCAGCGGGCGAAGACGGAGCTCGTCCAGGCGGTGCGTCCGGGCGGGACCGCGGTGCTGAACGCCGACGACCCGCGCGTGGCCGCGATGGCGGCGGTCGCGGAGGAGCGCGGTGTGTCCGTGCGCTGGTTCGGCCGGTCGCAGGCGGCGCAGGTGCGAGCCGAGGACGTCGAGGTGACCGCATCCGGCACGACGTGCGTCGTGGTGGCGGGGGAAGAGCGCCACCCGCTTCGCCTGCGCGTGCTGGGGGAGCACCACGTCATGAACGCGCTGGCGGCCATCACGATCGCCGACACGCTGGGCGTTCCCGTCGCGACGTCGGTCGAGCGTCTGGAGACAGTCGAGATCGCCGAGCGCTGGCGGATGCAGCCGCTGGGGTCCGATCGCGTGCGCATCATCAACGACGCCTACAACGCCAGCCCCGACTCGATGGCGGCCGCCCTGCGCACGATCGCGCAGATCGCCGAGCCCGGCCAGCGCAAGGTCGCCGTCCTGGGCGCCATGAGCGAGCTCGGGGAACAGGCGGGCGAGGAGCACGACCGCGTCGGCCTGCTTGCCGTGCGTCTGCGGTTCGAGCGCATCGTCGTCGTCGGCTCGGCTGCACGCCGCCTCTATCTGGCCGCGATCGGCGAGGGGTCGTGGGACGGCGAGGCGGTGTTCTTCGAGACGCAGGACGAGGCGTTCGAGTACCTCACGCACGAGCTCCGGGACGGCGATCGAGTGCTCGTGAAGTCGTCGAACTCCGCTGGACTCCGACATCTGGGGGATCGTCTGGGAGAATCGTTCTCGTGAGATCTCTGCTTGCGGCCGCGACGATCTCGCTGGCGTTCACCCTCTTCCTCACCCCGCTTTTCATCCGGCTCTTCGAGAAGCTCGGATGGGGCCAGGTGATCCGCACCCCCGAGGACGGCTTCAACCCGAGCCATACGGCCAAGCGAGGCACCCCCACAATGGGCGGCATCGTGTTCATCCTCGGCTCACTCGTCGGCTACTTTGTCGGCAGCTACGCGGGTGGCACGCCCCCCACGGTCTCGGGGCTCCTGGTCGTTTGGATGATGGTCGGCCTCGGCGTCGTCGGATTCATCGACGACTACATGAAGGTCCGCCAGCAGCGCAGCCTCGGCCTCTCAGGCTGGCGCAAGGTAGCCGGTCAGATCATCGTGGCGGTGCCGTTCGCCATCCTGGCGCTCAACTTCCCCAACGCGTGGGGGGAGACGCCCGCCTCGCCCTACGTCTCGTTCTTCCGCGACATCCCCGCGCTGTCGTTCATGGCGCTCGGCACCGTCGTCGGGTGGATCCTCTACCTCGCGTGGATCTCCTTCCAGGCGGTCGCCTGGTCGAACTCGACGAACCTCACGGATGGTCTCGACGGCCTCGCCACGGGCGCCGGGATCTTCACCGTCTCCGCCTACAGCCTCGTCACCTTCTGGCAGTTCCAGCAGCGGTGCCACACCGCGGCCCTCGTCGACGCGTACGCGAACGCCTGCTACCCCACCCGCGACCCCATGGGGCTCACGATCATCGCCGCGTCGTTCGTCGGCGCCCTGGTCGGCTTCCTGTGGTGGAACGCGCCGAAGGCGAAGGTGTTCATGGGCGACGTCGGATCGATGTCGATCGGCGGCGTCATCGTCGCGATGGCCGTCCTCTCGCGCACCGAGATCCTCGCCGTCATCATCGCCGGCGTGTTCATCATCGGCCCGGGCTCGGTGATCCTGCAGCGCTACTACTTCAAGGCGACCGGCGGCAAGCGCCTCTTCCTGATGAGCCCGTTCCACCATCACCTCGAGATGCGCGGCTGGCCGGAGATCACGATCGTCGTGCGCATGTGGATCATCGCCGGCATGCTCGCGGTGACGGGCGTCGGTCTCTTCTACGTGGCCTGGCTGGCGGCGCTGTGACGACTTCTGCCGCGTCCGACCGTCTCGACGGGCTCACCAGCTGGCACGCCGACTGGAAGGGCCTTCGCGTCGCCGTTCTCGGCCTCTCGATGACGGGCTTCTCCGTCGCCGACACGCTGGCCGAGCTGGGGGCGGACGTGCTCGTCGTCACCGAGTCTGCCGACGAGGAGTTCGCGCGGCTGCTTCCCGTGATCGGCGCGCGCCTGTGGACGGGGTCCCTGGCGACCGTTCCTGACGAGCTCACGGCCTTCGCGCCCGAGGTGATCGTCGCTTCGCCCGGCTTCCCCCCGCACCACTCCGTGATCTCGTGGGCGCTCGGGACCGGCGTGCCGGTGTGGGGCGACATCGAGCTGGCCTGGCGCGTGCGCGACAAGGTCGTGCGCCCGGATGGCACGCCGGCGGAGTGGCTGCTCATCACGGGCACCAATGGCAAGACCACGACGACCCAGCTGACCGCCACGATGCTGGTCGCGGGAGGACTCCGCGCAGCCCCCTGTGGAAACATCGGGGTGCCCGTGCTCGACGCGGTGCGCGATCCGGCGGGCTTCGACGTGCTGGTCGTGGAGATCTCGAGCCACCAGTTGTGGTACCTGAGCCTGCAGGCCGGGCCCGACCGCGTCTCGCCCTTCGCGAGCGTGTGCCTCAACCTGGCAGACGACCACCTGCAGTGGCATGGCTCGGCGCGCGCCTATCGAGATGCGAAGGCGTTCGTGTACGAGCGGACGAAGATCGCGTGCGTGTACAACAAGGCCGACGCCGCGACGCGCGAGATGGTCGAGGAGGCCGACGTCGTCGAGGGCTGCCGTGCGATCGGCTTCGATCTCGGAGTCCCCGGTCCGAGCGACTTCGGTGTCGTGGACGGTCTGCTGGTCGATCGAGCCTTCCTCGACGATCGCCACACCACGGCGCTCGAGCTCACGACGCTCGACGATCTCCGTGCGCGCGGTCTGGACGCTCCGCACGTCGTCGCCAACATCCTCGCGGCCAGTGCCCTCTCGCGCTCGGTCGGCGTCGCGCCCGAGGCGATCCACGACGCGCTGCAGATCTTCCGGCTGGACCCGCATCGCATCGAGGTGGTCGCGGTCGCCGACGGCATCACCTGGGTCGACGATTCGAAGGCGACCAATCCTCACGCCGCGGCCTCGTCGCTCGCGGCCTACCCCGGCGCAGTGTGGATCCTGGGCGGCGATCTGAAGGGCGTCGACATCTCAGCCCTCGTCGAGGCGCGCGGGCGCGCGGCCAAGGCCGCGATCGTCATCGGAGTGGAGCGCACCGAGATCACGGCGGCGTTCGCACGACACGCGCCCGCGGTGCCCGTCTTCGAGGTGGACCACGCTCAGACTGAAGACGTCATGGCGGAGGTCGTCGACCTGGCGCTGGGCGTCGCCCGTGACGGAGACACGGTCCTCCTGGCTCCGGCGGCGGCATCCTTCGACCAGTTCGCCTCCTACGCCGACCGTGGCAGCCGCTTCGCGGAGGCGGTGCGCGCCCGGCTGGGCGGCACGGCGACCGCGGGGCCGAACGGCTCCGCGCAGGTGCAAGGCGGGACGCAGCAGGAAGGGGAGGACGCCGATGACGACGACCGACCGACCCCCGCTGCGGACGCCTGACGACGACGCCCGAGGATTCTCCGCCCGCGTCTCGCTCGGACGCGTGTTCGCCCCTGTGCCGAACGAGTTCCTTCTGATCGCGTCGACCGCGCTGATCCTCACGATCTTCGGCCTCGTGATGGTGCTGTCGGCGACGATGGCCGCGTCGGTGTCGCGGGGCGACAGCCCGTTCGACGTCGTGCTGAAGCAGTCGGTGTTCGCCGTCGTCGGAGTGCCGCTCATGTTCGTGCTCAGTCGCTTCTCCGTGGGCTTCTGGAAGCGCGTCGCGTGGCCGGCGCTCATCATCGCACTCGCGCTGCAGCTGCTCGTGTTCGTGCCGGGAATCGGCGTGTCCAACGACGGCAACCGCAACTGGATCTCGGTGGCCGGAGCCCAGATGCAGCCGTCCGAGTTCCTCAAGGTCACGCTCGCGCTGTGGCTCGGCTACGTCCTGTACCGCAAGCAGACGCTCCTCGGCCTGTGGCGGCACGTGTTCATCCCCGTCGTCCCCGTCGGCGCGCTCGTGATCGGCCTGGTTGCCGTCGGCAGCGGCGACCTGGGCACGGGTCTCGTGCTCATGGCGATCCTGCTGGGCTGCCTGTTCTTCTCCGGCGTCCGGCTGCGGATCTTCGTGCTGCCGCTCCTCGCGGTCGCCGTGGCGGCGACGGCGTTCGCGGTCGCGAGCCCCAACCGCATGCGGCGCATCATGAGCTTCCTCAACGTCGACTCCGTCGACTGCTACCTCGCCGCCGAGGGCGACTGCTGGCAGGCGCTCCACGGCGTCTGGGGGCTCGCCGGCGGTGGCATCTTCGGCCTGGGTCTCGGCAACTCGCGCGAGAAGTACGACTGGCTGCCCGCGGCGGAGCACGACTACATCTTCGCGATCGTGGGGGAGGAGCTCGGTCTCATCGGCTGCATCGTCGTGCTGGGCCTGTTCACCCTGTTCGCGGTCGGAGCGTTCCACGTCATCCGCAAGACCGACGACCCCTTCATCCGCATCGCCGCCGGCGGCATCACGGTGTGGATCGTCGGTCAGGCGCTCGTGAACATCGGCGTCGTGCTTCGCGTCTTCCCGGTGCTCGGTGTGCCGCTGCCGTTCCTCTCCCAGGGCGGCACGTCGCTCCTCTCGGTGCTCATGGCGTGCGGCGTGCTGCTGTCGTTCGCCCGCACGCTCCCCGAGACGGCGGCCCGCCGCGCTTCGGGGGCGATCGGCGTCGGCCGGTAGGCTCGATCCGGTGACGACGTACCTCTTGGCCGGCGGTGGGACCGCGGGCCACGTGAATCCGCTGCTTGCCGTCGCCGACGGACTCCGCACGCGCCAGGACGACGCCTCCGTGCTCGTGCTCGGCACACGAGAGGGCCTCGAGGCCCGACTCGTGCCAGAGCGCGGCTACGAGCTGCTCTTCGTCGACAAGGTCCCCTTCCCCCGCCGGGCCGATGCGGCCGCGGCGCGCTTCCCGGCGCGCTTCCGTCGCGCCGTGGCCCAGGTGCGCACCCATATCCGCGAGCGTCGCGTCGACGTCGTGGTCGGCTTCGGCGGCTATGCGTCGGCCCCTGCCTACGTCGCGGCGCGGCGCGAGCGCGTCCCGTTCGTCGTTCACGAGGCGAACGCCAAGCCGGGCCTCGCGAACATCCTCGGCGCGCGGTGGGCGGCGGCATCCGGCATCGTCTTCGACGGCACGCCCCTCAAGGGCGCGCGGCTGGTGGGGATGCCGCTGCGACGCGAGATCGTCGAGCTCGATCGTGCGGCGCAGCGCGGGGAGGCTGCGCGGGTGTTCGGGCTGGATCCCGCACGACCGGTGCTGCTCGTGTTCGGCGGCTCGCTCGGCGCGCGCCGACTCAACGAGGCGCTGTCCGGGGCCTGGTCGGACGTCGTGGGCGCCGGATGGCAGATCCTGCACGCCGTGGGCGAGCGAAACGATGTGGCCGATCCGGGGCACAGCGACTACCGGCTTGTGCCCTACATCGACCGCATGGACCTCGCATTCGCCCTTGCCGACGCGGTCGTCTCGCGTGCCGGCGCCGCGACGGTCAGCGAGATCAGCGCCCTCGGCATCCCCGCCGTCTACGTTCCGTATGCGGTCGGCAACGGCGAGCAGGCGCTCAACGCGGCGTCGTCGGTGCGGGCAGGAGCCGCGATCCTGATCCCGGATGCCGAGTTCTCCGCCGATCGTGTGCGCCGGGACGTCGTGAGCCTCTTGACCGACCCCCGCCGGCTCGACGCCATGCGCGAGGCGAGCGCCTCGGTCGGCACGCGCCGAGGGACCGAGAACGTCATCGAGCTCATCGACGAGGCGCTCGGGCTGCGCTGACGCCGTCGCGGGTCCAGCGCGCCGCAGCCTTCCCACAGGGGCCGCGACCTAGACTTGTCAGGCCATGATTCGACCCGACCTGACCCTGCCGATCCCTGCGGAGATCACCTCCGCCCATTTCATCGGAATCGGAGGCTCCGGCATGTCCGGACTGGCCGGGATGTTCCTCGACCGTGGCATCCGCGTCTCCGGAACGGATCGGGCCGACAGCGACGCGCTGCGCGCTCTCGCCGCGCGCGGCGCCCTCGTGCACGTCGGGCATGACGCCGCCCATCTGCCTGATGACGTCGACGCGGTCATCCACACGGGGGCGATCTGGCCCGAGAACCCCGAGTACGTGCTCGCGAAGGAGCGCGGCCTCCACGTCATCCATCGCTCGCAGGCGCTGTACTGGCTCATCGGCGGGCGCCGCCTGGTGTCGGTGGCGGGCGCCCACGGCAAGACGACCTCCACGGGCATGACCGTGACGGCGCTGCGTGCGCTCGGCACCGCGCCCACCTTCGTCAATGGCGGTGTGATCGCCGACCTCGGAGTCTCGAGCGGCACGGGCTCCGATGAGCTCTTCGTCATCGAGGCCGACGAGTCCGACGGCACGTTCCTGCTGTACGACACGTCGATCGCGCTCATCACGAACGTCGATCCCGACCACCTGGACCACTGGGGCACCCGCGACGCGTTCTATGACGGGTTCGCCCGCTTCGCGAACGAGGCCCGCGAGGCCGTCGTCATCTCAGCCGACGATCCCGGAGCCCAGCGCGTCGCCGCCGCGCTCACGCACCCCAGCGTTG
>CALANM010000065.1 GCA_937926065.1 uncultured Microbacterium sp. | reverse complement strand
GGCGGCGAACGCCGAGCCCGCCTGCGTCGGGTCGCCGTTGATCGCGACGGCGCCCTTGTACGCGGGCTTGAGCAGGTCGCTCAGCTGCGTCGGGGCGGGGAAGCGCGCCGAGTCGAATCCGATCTACATGTACCCGCCGTAGTCGCCGACGAACAGCCCCGAGGGCTCCTTCAGCGCGTCGGGGATCTCGTCGAAGGTCTCGACCTTGTACGCGGCGAACCGGTCGGTGTTCTGCAGGGCGACCGCGAGTCCCAGGTCGAAGACGTCGGGCGCGGTGTCGAGGCCCTCGTTGGCCGTCGCCGCCTGGATCTCCTCGGCGCTGGAGACGTCGGGGGACTGCTCGTTGACGGTGATCTCGGGGTAGCGCTGCGCGAAGAGGTCCAGGATCTCCCCGTAGTTGGCCCACGTGCGCGGGAGCGCGATCACGTTCAGCTGGCCCTCGGCCTTCGCCGCGGTCTCGAGGTCGGCCAGGGCGCCGAAGTCGGCGAGGCTCGTCGCGGTCGCGGCATCCGTCCCGCCGAGCCTCTCGGCCAGCGCGTCGAGCACCGGCCGCCCGCCGACGGTGGCGTGCGACACATCGGGGAACTGCGTGGCCGAGTGGTTGCCCCACACCGTCATGTGCCGCAGCTCTGAAACGGGCGCGTCGAGCTTGGCCGACAGCTGGCCGAGTGCACGGTCGTGATCGAGGCGCGTGAGGGCGGAGAACCGGGATGCCGGGATGCCGGATGCCGCGGAGGCGGCGATGAGAGCGTTCGTGTTCGCGGGGTTGCCCACCACGAGCGCCTGCACGTCGTCGGCGGCGACCTCGCCGAGCGCGGCGCCCTGCGGGCCGAAGATGCCCGCGTTCGCGGAGAGGAGGTCTGCGCGCTCCATGCCGGCGGTGCGGGGCCGTGCCCCCACGAGCAGGGCGATGTTCGCACCGTCGAAGGCGGTGCGAGGGTCATCGCTGATGTCGACGCCGCGCAGGAGCGGGAAGGCGCAGTCCTGCAGTTCGAGGGCGGTGCCCTCCGCGGCCTTCATCCCCTGCGGGATCTCCAGCAGCTGCAGTCTGACGGGCCGGTCGGAGCCGAGCATCGCGCCCGACGCGATGCGGAAGAGGAGGGCGTAGCCGATCTGGCCGCCTGCTCCCGTGACCGAGACGGTGGTGACGGAGTCGTGACGATCAACCATGCCGGGAGCCTACGCCGTGGCGCCCCGCGCCCGCGCAGAGCGAGCGGGGGAAAATACCATGCGACCGCCTCCGCTCCCAGCCCTCCCGGAACGGCGGATGCCGGGGGTACGGTGATCGGCATGACGTTCAACAGGAACGCCGAGCTGGGCGGCTCGTCCGCGCGCCGGCGCGGCGGCGGCGGTGCGGTCGCGGGCGGTGTCGGCGTCGCCGGCCTCGGCGGGCTCGCGCTGCTGCTGCTGAGCCTGTTCACGGGCGGCGACTTCACGAGCCTCCTCGGCGGCCCTTCGGGCACGTCGACCGACCCGGGCACCTCGATCGAGAACTGCGAGACCGGCGCCGACGCCAACGAGAGCGACGAATGCCGTCTCGTGTTCGGCCAGAGAGTGCTCGACCTGTTCTGGGAGGACGCGGTCGACGGATACCGCGCGCCGCAGCTCGTCATCGTCGACGGGCAGACGTCGACATCGTGCGGCACGGCCTCGAATGCCACGGGGCCCTTCTACTGCCCGCCCGAGGAGACGATCTACGTCGATCCGACGTTCTTCGGCATCCTTCGCCAGCAGTACGGCGCTTCGGCCGGCGAGCTCGCCCAGCTCTATGTGCTGGCTCACGAGTACGGCCACCACATCCAGCAGCTGATCGGGGCGTTCGAGTCGTACCCGAACAACGGCACCGGCCCGGAGAGCAACGGCGTGCGCACCGAGTTGCAGGCCGACTGCTTCGCGGGCGCGTGGATGGCGCAGATGACCAAGCAGAAGGATGCCAACGGCGTTCCCTATCTGAAGGAGCCGACGAAGGAGCAGCGTGCCGACGCGCTCAACGCGGCCGCCACCGTCGGCGACGACCACATCCAGGAGCAGTCGTCGGGTCGCACGAACCCCGAGACGTGGACGCACGGCTCGAGCGAGCAGCGGCAGCGCTGGCTCAC
This sequence comes from uncultured Microbacterium sp., assembly GCA_937926065.1. GTDB lineage: Bacteria > Actinomycetota > Actinomycetes > Actinomycetales > Microbacteriaceae > Microbacterium. The sequence continues at coordinate 3,005 of CALANM010000065.1, read as the reverse complement.
GAACGGATACGAGGGCGGCGTCGGGGCGTGCGACACGTTCGACGTCTCGGGACGCGACCTGTGAGCCGACCGGGCTCGTAGGCCGACCCCCACCAGGTCATGCACAGGCGGCCCTGCTAGGGTGGAAGCACTTGCAGCGCCGTTCCTGGCGCTTCTCGCGTCGTAGAACGCTTCCCTCGCCGCCGGCTCCGCGCCGATGATCGGCTGACATTCTTCGTACGGCGAACCCGTGTGCACATCCGCACGCGGGCCACCGACCGGGCGCCGCCGTGCGCTCAGAGAACTCCTTCATGACTGACACTTCGTTCCGCACGCTCGGCGTGCCCGCGCCCCTGCTCGACGTCCTCGCCGCAGACGGCAAGACCAACGCGTTCCCCATCCAGGTCGACACGCTCCACGACACGCTCGCCGGGCGCGACGTGCTCGGCCGCGGCAAAACCGGATCGGGCAAGACCCTGGCCTTCTCGCTCCCGCTGGCCGCCCGCCTCGGCGGCGCGCTCGCCGGCGGCGCCCGCCGCCAGGGCCGCATCCTCGGCCTCGTGCTGGCGCCCACGCGTGAGCTCGCGACGCAGATCAACGCGACCCTCGAACCGCTCGCCGCCGCCTACGGCATGAAGACGACGACCATCTTCGGCGGCGTCAACCAGAACCGCCAGGTGGCTGCGCTGAAGGCGGGCGTCGACATCGTCGTAGCTTGCCCCGGCCGCCTCGAAGACCTGCTGCAGCAGCGTCACCTGACGCTCGACTCGGTCGAGATCACCGTCATCGACGAGGCCGACCACATGGCTGACCTCGGCTTCCTGCCCGCCGTCACGCGGATCCTCGACAAGACGCCCCGCGACGGCCAGCGCCTGCTGTTCAGCGCGACGCTCGACAACGGCGTCGACAAGCTCGTCAAGCGCTTCCTGCAGAACGAGGTGCTCCATTCGGTCGACGAGGCGCACTCGCCCGTCGCCGCGATGACGCACCACGTCTTCCACGTCGAGAGCCCGGACGCCAAGAAGGAGCTCGTGCGCACCCTCGCGTCGGGCAAGAGCCGCCGCATCCTCTTCATGCGCACCAAGCACCACGCCAAGAAGCTCGCGCAGCAGCTGACGGCACAGGGCATCCCTGCCGTCGACCTGCACGGCAACCTGTCGCAGCCCCAGCGCGACCGCAACCTCGCGGCGTTCGCATCGGGCGCGGCCAAGGTGCTCGTGGCCACGGACGTCGCGGCGCGCGGCGTGCACGTCGACGACGTCGAGCTGGTGATCCACGTCGACCCGCCCATGGAGCACAAGGCGTACCTGCACCGTTCGGGCCGCACCGCCCGCGCCGGCGCCGAGGGCTCGGTTGTGACGCTCGTGCTCCCCGGCCAGGAGAAGGATGTGAAAGACCTGCTGCGCAAGGCCGCCATCACGGCGACGCCGGTGCGCGTGACCGCCGCGTCGCCCGAGGTCGCCGAGCTCGTCGGCGAGGTGGCGGAGTACGTCACCCCGGCACCGAAGGTCGCGCCCCAGCGCGGGGGCGGTCGCAGCCAGGGCGCGAACGCCCAGCGCAAGCGCGCCGCCCGCGACGGCGGCCAGGGCCAGGGCCAGCGCCAGGGAGGCCAGGGCGGTCAGGGCGGTCAGGGTGGCCGTCGTCGCACCGACCGGTCGGGTCGTCCCGACGTCGCCGCACGCACCTCGCACACCGACCGCGCGGCGCACGCGGAGCGTCCTGCCCGCGCACAGCAGCCCGCGGCATCCGGCAACGCCCGCACGGCGGGCCGCCGCGCCAGCCACCAGGGCGGCAAGCTCACGGTCGGTTCGGTCGTTCGCCAGAACGGCGCGGGCCGTCGCGGCGGTCGCTGAACCGGCGCACGCACGTCATGAGGCGCGGACTCCTTCGGGGGCCCGCGCCTCTCGCGCATTCCGCTGAAGTGAGCTCAGCGCCGTGAGCGCAGGAGATCGGCAGCCACTTCGCCGATGACGATGGCAGGGGCGTTGGTATGACCGCGGATCAGCGTGGGCATCACCGATGCGTCGGCCACACGGAGTCCGTCGACGCCGCGCACGCGCAGCTCCGGATCGACGACGGATGCCGCATCCGCGCCCATGCGGGCGGTTCCCACGGGGTGGTACAGCGTGTGCGAGTAGCGACGCAGCGACAGTTCGATCCGCTCCGCGGACGTCATGCGCTCACCGCCTTCGGGCTGCACCCAGTCTCCGGTCGTGAGAGCGGTCAGCGCCTCGGTCTCGAGCAGCCGTTCGCACTCGGCGAGTCCCGCCCGCAGGGTGCGCTCGTCGATGCCGTCGGGGTCGCTGAGGTAGCGCGGGTCGATGATCGCCGGCTCCGCCGGGTCGGCCGACGCGAGGCGGATCGTGCCGCGGCTGCGCGGGCGCAGGAGGATCGCGCCGACCGTGAGGCCCTCGCCGGGCAGCGGCACGAGCCCTTCGCCGACGTACGGGGCGGGCGCGAAGATGATCTCGATGTCGGGCAGTCCGTCGGGAGTGCCGGATGCCGCGGCCTCCGGCGTGCGGATGAATCCGTAGGCTTCGGCGACGTTCGAGGTGAGCATCCCGCGCCGGCGCGCGAGGTAGCGGCCGAGCTCGCCGATGCGCTCGGCGCCGTAGAGCGTGCCGCCCCGGGCGGCGGGCGCGAGGCCGGCGACGAGGTGGTCTTGAAGGTCGCGGCCGACGCCGGGAGAGTCGACCCGTACGTCGATGCCGTGCTCGGCGAGGTGGTCGGCGGGGCCGATGCCGCTGAGCATGAGCAGCTGCGGGGTGTTGATGGCGCCGGCCGAGAGGATCACTTCGCGCCGGGCGCGGGCGTGCACGCGGATGCCGTCGATCTGCAGCTCGACGCCCGTCGCCTGCGGAGTCTCCTCGCTTGTGTCGAGGTCGACGCGGTGCACGAGCGCGTCGGTGATGATCCGCAGGTTCGGACGCCGGCGGGCGGGACGCAGATAGGCGTCGGCCGTCGAGGCGCGTTCGTCGCCGAAATAGATCCGCGTGAAGGCGTGGGAGAGCATGCCCCGCGCCAGC
>CALANM010000064.1 GCA_937926065.1 uncultured Microbacterium sp. | reverse complement strand
CGACGACATAGTCGTAGACGGTCCCGGGCGTCGTGAACGAGCCGTAGCCGATGCGGATCAGCGGCGGCGCCCATTCGGGGTTGCCGGCCGTGCCCACCGAGTAGAGCGGCTCGTCGAACTCGATCTCCTCGACGGCGCCGGTCGCGTAGTCCAGCATGCCGAGCCGGGGGAGCCCCTCTCTGCGGTACGCGACGACGCCCCAGTCCCGGAATGCCGACATGTCGAGCAGGCGCCGGCCGGGGACATGCGCCAGCACGACCTCGCGCTCGCCGGTGGGGTCGGATGCCGGGACCTTCACGAGCTCGAAGTCGAGCGCGCCGTCGTTGTGGAGGATGTAGAGCGTGTCCTCGCCGTCGACGACCGCGTGGGTCGCGGAGTACTCGACACCTTCGCGGCGCGGCCAGATCGAGCGGGGCTCGGCGCGAAGGTCGTCGGCCGGCACCAGGAACTCCTCGGAGGTGATCGACGATCCCACGTCGATCATGAGGTACCGCTCGCTGCGGGTGAACCCTGCGCCCACCCAGTAGCGGTCGTCGGGCTCATGGAACAGCCGGACGTCGTCGGTGGCAGCGGTGCCCACTTCGTGCAGCCACACGGTGTCGGGCCGCCAGGCGTCGTCGACGGTCGTGTACACGATGAAGCGGCCGTCGGGGGAGAAGGTGGCGCCGGCAGACGTGTTCTCGATGACATCGTCGAGATCGAGGCCCGTGGCGAGGTCGCGGATGCGGAGGGTGTAGCGCTCGTCGCCTTCGACATCGACCCCGTACAGCAGGAGGGCGCCGTCATTGGAGACCTCGAGGCTGCCGAGCGAGAAGAACTCGTGCCCGTCGGCCTCGACGTTCCCGTCGAGGAGCACCTGCTCTCCTTCGACGGGGTCGTCGGGCGACAGCTCCGGCGGCGTCCAGTCATCGGGCGACGCGAGGGGTGCGCGGCAGTGGATGCCGTACTGTCTGCCCTCGACGGTGCGGCCGTAGTACCACCACTGTCCGCGACGGGTCGGCACCGACAGGTCGGTCTCGAGCGTTCGGCCCTTGATCTCGTCGAAGATGCGCCGGCGGAGCCCTTCGAGGTGCGCCGTGCGGGTCTCGGTGTATGCGTTCTCCGCCTCGAGGTGCGCGATCACCTCGGGGTCGTCCTTGTCCCGCAGCCACTCGTACGGATCGGCGATGTCATCGCCGTGGTGGCTGCGGGCGGTGGGGCGGGCAGGGGCGACGGGAGGCTGCGGCGTGCTCACCCGATACACGCTAATCCACGCCCTCGGAAGGGGAGGGCCTCGGGTTCTGCGATCCGGCTCGGATGTGCGAGGATCTTCTTCGTCCGGTTGCCGGATCCTGAACCCACGGTGAACTGTTCGTTCGCACTCGCCGACGCGGCTGATGTCGGCATCCCCTTGACTCCCTACGGAAAGCGAACTGTGGAAGCCGCAGTATTCATCGTGGTGCTGGTCATCGCACTGGCCCTCTTCTTCGACTTCACCAACGGATTCCATGACACCGCGAACGCGATGGCGACGCCCATCGCGACGGGAGCGCTCAAGCCGAAGGTCGCGGTGCTGCTTGCCGCGGTGCTCAACCTGGTCGGCGCGTTCCTGTCGACGGAGGTGTCGAAGACCATCTCGCATGGCATGATCCGCGAAGACGGGATCGATCCGGCGGCCTTCCTGCCGATCATCTTCGCAGGACTCATCGGCGCGATCACGTGGAACATGCTGACGTGGCTCCTGGGGCTGCCGTCGAGCTCTTCGCACGCCCTGTTCGGCGGTCTCATCGGCGCGACCCTGGTGGGCGCGAGCGTCCTTGCGATCGACTTCGGCGTCGTCCTCAGCAAGGTCGTGCTGCCGGCGCTCATCGCGCCGTTCACGGCGGGCGTGATCGCCTTCGCCGCGACCAAGGTGGCCTACGGCGTCACCCGGCGCTATGACAACAAGCCCGACGGGCGCGACGGCTTCCGCTGGGGGCAGATCCTCACGTCGTCGCTCGTGGCTCTGGCTCACGGCACGAACGACGCGCAGAAGACGATGGGCGTCATCACGCTCGCCCTCATCACCGCGGGCTTCCAGGACGCCTCGCACTCCGATCCGCAGTTCTGGGTCATCTTCGCGTGTGCCTTCACGATCGCCCTCGGAACCTATATGGGCGGCTGGCGCATCATCCGCACGCTCGGCAAGGGACTCACCGACGTCAAGCCCGCGCAGGGCTTCTCGGCGGAGTCGTCGACGGCGGCGACCATCCTCGCTTCGAGCTTCTTCGGCTTCGCCCTGTCGACGACGCAGGTCGCGTCGGGATCGGTCATCGGCTCGGGCCTCGGTCGCCGCGGCTCCAAGGTCCGCTGGCGCACGGTCGGCCGCATCGCGATCGGCTGGCTGCTCACGCTCCCCGCCGCAGCCGCGGTCGGCGCCCTCGCGGCGCTCATCGTCGTGTGGCTCGGTCCGGTGTGGGGCGTGACGGTGGGAGCGATCCTCGCACTGGCGATCATCCTCGGAATCTTCTGGCGCTCGCGCAAGAGCGCCGTGCACGCGGGCAACGCGATGAGCGAGGTCGCCGACTCCGGTCACGCCGTCAAGGTCAAGCGCAACCCGCCGCCCACCCGCCGCCAGCGCGCGATCATGCGCGAGCAGGCCCGGTTGAAGGCGGAGCAGGAGGCCCGCGAGAAGGCGGAGCGCAAGGCGAAGGCCAAGGCGGATGCCAAGAAGGCCGCCGACGAGAAGCGCGCGGCCGACAAGATCAAGGCCGACGCGGCGAAGGCATCGAAGAAGGCCGCGGAGAAGAAGCGCGCCGAGGAGAAGGTGAAGGCCAAGGGCTCGGCAGGCAAGGGCAAAGGCAAGGGCAAGGGCACAGGCAAGAAGGACGCCTCGAAGAAGGCTGACGAAGCCAGGGCCGGGGCCGACAGTCATACAGGCGAGGCTCAGCATGGAGCCAAGAAGAAGGGTGCAGGCAAGTGAGCGTCTCGATCGACTGGCTCGCCTTCTTCGAGGTGTTCGTGGCGGCGCTCGCGGGCGCGGTGCTGGTGGTGGGCTTCTACGCCCTGGGCCTGCGGATGCTCGTGCGCGCGGGACGTGCGCCGGTGGTCGCGCCCGCGGAGTTCACCGACGCCATCACGGTGATCACCGAGAAGGAGGCGAAGCGCGCGGCGAAGGCGGCGGCGAAGGCCGCCCGCAAGAGCCCCCTCACCGAGGGCCAGAAGACTCTCGCGCTCGTCGCGGCGGTCGCGGCGTTCACCGTCTCCGGTCTCGCGGTGCTCGGCGGTCTGCTTCTCATCGTCATCCACTGAGCACAGCGCCGGCGTGCCGGCGTGCGCGGGCCTGCGTCGGATCCGGCGCATAGGCTGACCTCATGGATGCCGATCGCGTCAGCTCTCCGGTTCCCTCCGCCGCGCCTCCCGTGCAGTTCGGGACGCACCCGCCCGCGCGTCGCACGATCGTCCACCTGAGCGATACGCACCTGCTCGCGGGCAACCGCCCGCTGGGGGAGCGGTTCGACGCGGGCGCGAACCTGGCGGCGACGCTCGAGGCTGTGGAGCGCACCGGCGTCCGGCCCGACGCGATCGTGTTCACGGGGGACCTGACCGACCTCGGCGAGCCGGAGGCGTATGCGACGCTGCGCGCGTCGGTCGAACCGGTCGCCGAGCGACTCGGCGCCCCCGTCGTGTGGGTGGCGGGAAACCATGACGAACGTCCTGCGCTTCGCGCGGGTCTCCTCGACGGAGAGCCGACGGAGGCGCCGGTCACGAGCGTGTGGGACCTGGGCGGGCTCCGGCTCATCGCCCTGGACTCGTCTGTTCCCGGATGGCACCACGGCGACCTCGACGATGCGCAGCTCACGTGGCTGCGCGAGCAGCTGGCGCAACCGGCGCCACTGGGCACGATCCTGGCGCTTCACCACCCGCCGCTGCCGAGCCACATCCCCCTGTTCGACATCCTGGAACTCCGTCATCAGCGCGAGTTCGCCGAGGCGATCGCGGGCACCGACGTGCGTGCGATCCTTGCCGGTCACCTCCATTACTCGACGAGCGGCACGTTCGCCGGCATTCCGGTGAGCGTCGCGGCGGCCACGTGCTACACGATGAACCTGCAGCGGCCGGCCGCCTCGGTCAATGGCATGGACGCCGGTCAGTCGTTCCACCTGGTGCACGTCTACGACGCGACGATCACACACGCGGTGGTGCCGGTGACAGAGGCGGAGACGGCCGACTACTTCACCCCGGAGTGGGTGGAGCGCATGGCGCGGCTGACGCCGGAGGAGCGGCTGGCGGCCTTCTCGCGCAAGCCTGCGCGCTGATCGCCGTGGCGTACAGCCGGGGCCCTCAGGTTGTACCCGCAGTACATCGTGAGGGCGGCGGGGGCGGGTTAGGCTCGTGGCTATCCCAACCGCTGACGAGCACCCACAAGGACTCACGCACCATGGCACAGGACGCAACGACGCGCACCCGCACCGAAACGGATTCCCTCGGATCGCTTGAGATCCCGGCAGACGCCTACTGGGGCATCCACACCGCCCGAGCACTCGAGAACTTCCCGATCTCGCAGCGCCCCATCTCGGTCTACAAAGACCTCGTGGTGGCGCTCGCCATGGTCAAGCAGGCCTCCGCCCGCGCGAACGCCGAGATCGGCGTCCTCGACGCCGAGCGCGCCGGTCTCATCGATCGTGCTGCGCAGCGCGTCATCGAGGGGGAGTTCCACGACCAGTTCGTCGTGGGCGTCATCCAGGGCGGCGCGGGCACGTCGACGAACATGAACGCGAACGAGGTCATCACCAACATCGCGCTCGAGATGGCCGGCCGCGAGAAGGGCGACTACGCGTTCCTGTCTCCGATCGACCACACCAACCGCAGCCAGTCGACCAACGATGTCTACCCGACGGCCGTCAAGATCGGCCTCAGCCTCGACCTCCAGTCGCTGCTCGAAGAGCTCGACCTGCTGCGGAAGTCGTTCCTCGCGAAGGCGAACGAGTTCCATGACGTGCTCAAGATCGGACGCACGCAGCTGCAGGATGCTGTGCCGATGACGCTGGGCCAGGAGTTCCACGGCTTCGCCACCACGCTCGGCTACGATCACCAGCGCCTCACGGAGAACGCGTACCTGCTGTACGAGATCAACATGGGGGCGACGGCCATCGGCACCGGCATCACGACCCACCCCGACTACGCCGCCGCCGTGCTCCGCCACCTGCGCCAGATCACGGGCCTCGACCTCGCCACCGCCGACGACCTCGTCGAGGCGACAAGCGACACGGGATCGTTCATGTCCTTCTCGGCGTCGCTCAAGCGAAACGCGATCAAGCTGTCGAAGATCTGCAACGACCTGAGGCTGCTGTCGTCGGGGCCGCAGGCCGGGCTCGGCGAGATCAACCTCCCCGCCCGGCAGGCGGGCTCCAGCATCATGCCGGGCAAGGTGAACCCGGTCATCCCGGAGGTCGTGAACCAGGTCGCCTTCGCGGTCGCCGGCGCCGACCTGACGGTCACGATGGCGGTGGAGGGCGGTCAGCTGCAGCTCAACGCGTTCGAGCCCGTCATCGCCCACTCGATCTTCCAGTCGATCACCTGGATGCGCCGCGCGATGCGCACGCTGCGGGTCAACTGCGTCGACGGGATCACGGCCAACCGCGAGCGTCTGGGCGCGATGGTGGGCTCGTCGGTGGGCGTCGTGACGGCGCTCACGCCGTTCATCGGCTATGCGGCATCCGCAGCGCTTGCCAAGACGGCGCTGCTCACGCACCGCAACGTGGGGGACCTCGTCGTGGAGGCGGGCCTCATGACGCGCGAGGAGGTCGACAAGCAGCTCTCTCCTGCGCGGCTGTCGGGGCTGGAGGCCGTCACCCAGGCGATCCCGGTGGTGCAGCCCGCCGAGAACGTCGTCGAGGGCTGATCCAGGCTTTGCGCGGCATCCCAGGATGCCGATAGCCTCGCGACGTGCCGGGACGTCCGGCACTGTGTAAGGAGATCGCATGACCGACCCGCAGAGCCCTCAGCAGCCGCCGGCCTACGAGACCCCCGCGTACCCGCCGGCCCCGCCCGCCGCCCCCGCTTACAGCCAGGCAGGATACGCCCCGGTGCCGGGTGCTCCTGTGCCCGGACGCACGCTCGGCATCGTCGCGTTCGTGCTGTCGTTCTTCGTGCAGCCGGTCGCGCTCGTCCTCGGCATCGTCGCGCTCGTGCAGAGCAAGAAGGCCAAGGCGAGCAACGGCTGGGCGATCGCCGCGATCATCATCAGCGCGCTGGGACTGATCATCGGCACGTTCGTCATCATCCTGTTCATCATCCCCACGTTCTCGGCAGCGGCGACCTGCGCCTCCGACCCGACCGCGATCGTGACAGTCTGGGGCGTCTCGCTGCCGTGCAGTGAAATCGTCACCCCCTGACCGCTGCGGTCCCGCGGACCGACGACGGGCGGCTGCCGACAGGCGCCGCCCGTTCGCCGCGCCTGGGGCGCTCTGAGCCGCCTGTCGTGCGGGTCGGCCCTAGCCGAGGATGCGGCAATGCGTCGTGAGCGCGCCGATGCCGTCGATGCCCACCGTGACCGTCGAGCGGTCGCGAAGGAAGATCTGCGGGTCACGGGAGTAGCCGGCCCCGCCGGGGCTTCCCGTGGAGATGAGCGTTCCCGGAAGGAGCGTTGCCGACTGCGACAGGTGCGAGACGAGCGTCGCGACCGAACGGATCATCTGGCCGGTGGAGCCGTCCTGGAGCGTCTCGCCGTCGAGGACGGTCCAGATGTGGAGGTCCTGGGGGTCGTCGATCTCGTCGGCGGTGACCACGACCGGCCCCGTGGGCGTGAAGCCGTCGAACGACTTGCAGCGCGACCACTGCGCCTCGGAGAACTGAATGTCGCGCGCCGTGATGTCGTTCACGACGGTGTAGCCCCACACGTGCGAGAGCGCATCCGCCTCAGCGACGTCCTTGGCCGGGCGACCGATGATGACGCCGAGCTCGGCCTCATAGTCGACCGATTCGCTGAGGCTGCGCGGCCACGTCGTGGTGCCGCCGTGTCCGGCGAGCGACCCCGGCCACAGCACGAACACCGTCGGCGCCGTGTCGGCCTTGAGTCCGAGCTCGCTTGAGTGAGCGGCGTAGTTCAAGCCCACGGCGAGCACGATGGGCGGCCGGCGCACCGCCGAGGCGAATTCGACGCTGTCGAGGGGGAACCAGCCGTCGGCCGACTCGGCCGCGTCGCGCACGCGAGCGAGCAGGTCGTCGCCGCCTTCGATCAGGTCCTGAAGGTCGTCGGGGGCTCCATCGAACAGGGGAGCGACGCGAAGGGCCTTGTCGTCACGGATGATCGCGAGGTGCGGGTCGACGGACGTGGGGGATGTCACGTGGGCGAAGCGCATCCCCCCAGGCTATCGGGCCTCGCACCCGCGGGCGGCGATGCGACGCCCCTATGCTCGTGCCCATGACCTTCCCCTCGCCGCTGGCCCAGCCCCCGCACGCGGCCGCGGCGCCTGTCATGACGACCGATGGCGAGCCGTCGCTGCCCCTCCCGCATCTGCCCGCGCTCGCGCGGCGGGGCCGCACTGCGCCGCTCTGGATGCTCGCACTCCTGGTCGTCGTCGCGCTGGGTCTCGCGGCCTACATCGTGTCGTTCCTCGGGGTCGCCGCCGCGATCGTCGGGATGGCGCTCGCACTCGTGCCGCTGATGGGCGTGCTCGCCGCGATCCGCCTCGTCGACCGGTGGGAGCCTGAGCCGCGCAGCATGGTCGTCGCCGCCGTCGCCTGGGGAGCGGTCGCCGCCGTTGCGCTCGCGCTGCTCGTCGACATCGTGCTCTCGCCGGCGCTCGCCTTCTTCGACCCGGTCTCGGCCGATGCGCTCTCGTCAGTCGTCCAGGCGCCCATCGTCGAAGAGGTCGCGAAGGGCCTGGGAGTCCTCCTGCTGTTCGTGTTCGGACGCCGCGCGTTCGACGGGCCGGTCGACGGCGTCGTCTACGGGGCGCTCGTCGGCGCCGGGTTCGCATTCACCGAGAACATCCTCTACTTCGCCACCAGCCTGATCGACGGCGGCGTCGGAGAGGTCACGTTCACGTTCGTGCTGCGCGGCATCCTGTCGCCCTTCGCGCACGTCATGTTCACCGCTGTCACCGGCTTCGCACTCGGACGCGCGGTCCGCCGCGGTGCGACGCCCGGCGAGGCGCTGTGGCCCTGGATCGCGGGGCTCATCGGCGCGATCGCCCTCCACGCGCTGTGGAACGGCTCGGCGGTATTCGCCGACTTCTTCGCCCTTTACGTGACGCTGCAGATGCCGCTGTTCGCGGCGTTCGTCGGCGGTGTGCTGCTGCTCCGGCGCGAGGAGAGCCGTCTCACCCGCGAGCGCCTCGACGACTACGCCGCAGCCGGCTGGTTCTCGAGTGCCGAGATCGACATGCTCGCCACGCCGCGAGGCCGGCGACGCGCCCTCGCCTGGGCGCGAACGCTTCCCGGCGACCGCGCGCCGCTCATGCGCGGCTTCATAGCCGAGGCGACTGCGCTCGCCGCCGCGCGACAGCGGGTCATCACTGGCCGCGACCCGTCGGCGGCGGGAGAGGAGCGGGTTCACCTGGCGCGTGTCATCGCGGCACGCGCCGCGCTGCTCGCGTCGTGATCGCGGTGTGCAGACGGCCACGGACAAAGACTCAGCGCCCGGTGCCGCGGCGATGCCTGCGTGTCTACCGGGCGCTGAGTTGGCCTGAAATCATGTCATCACGGGTCGCCGGACCTGTCAAGAGCCCGCCAGCGGGGTGACCCGCCCGGCGGCGTCGTGCTTGGATGGAGGTATGACTGACGACCGCACCAAGCCCGAGATCGACGCCCCTGAGGGGCCCGCGCCCAAGGAGCTCGTCATCCGCGACATCATCGTGGGAGACGGCGCCGAGGCGAAGGCCGGCGACACCGTGACCGTCCACTACGTGGGCGTCGAGTACGAATCCGGCGAGGAGTTCGACTCGTCGTGGGGTCGCGGCGAGAGCATCCAGTTCCCGCTGCGCGGCCTCATCCAGGGCTGGCAGGACGGCATTCCCGGCATGAAGGTGGGTGGGCGCCGTGAGCTCGTCATCCCGCCGCACCTGGCGTATGGCCCGGCCGGAGGTCACTTCCTCGGCGGCAAGACGCTGATCTTCGCGATCGACCTCATCGACGTCGCCTGAGACGCGCTCAGACCCTCAGAGGCGATTGAGTCCAGGGGCGGGGTGCTTCGGCATCCCGCCCTTCTTCATGCGTGGCCACGGTGCGCCGCCGCGAAGAATTTTTGTATGCGCGGGAATAGATATGTCCCCGAGGCGTTCTCCTCTGCTGACAGACCATCGTCCCAGCCACGAAAGGCACACCCAATGACCGACACCACGACCGCCTCCGCCATCGAGATCCCCGGCTACAAGGCCGGCACCTGGGTGCTCGACCCCTCGCACAGCGAGGTCGCGTTCAGCGTGCGACACATGATGATCTCGAAGGTGCGCGGCACGTTCGGCGTCAAGAGCGCGACGATCGTCGCGCCGGAGAACCCGCTCGAGGCGCGCATCGAGGCGTCCGTCGACGTCGCATCGGTCGACACCAACGACGAGGGCCGCGACAACCACCTCCGCTCGGCGGACTTCTTCGACGTCGAGAACCACCCGACGATGGAGTTCGTCTCGACGGGTGTGCGCTACGAGGGCGGCGACTTCCTCGTCGACGGCGACCTCACCATCCGCGGTACGACCAAGCCCGTCACGTTCACCGTGGAGTTCGGCGGCTTCGGCACCGACCCGTGGGGCAACTACAAGGCGGGCGCGACGGCCACGACCGTCATCAACCGCGAGGAGTTCGGCCTCACGTGGAATGCGGCGCTCGAGACCGGCGGCGTGCTCGTCGGCAAGGACATCACGATCACGCTCGACCTCCAGGGCTCGCTCCAGGCCTGAGCGCAGCCTCCTGCACATAAGCGAGGGGCGGATGCCGATCGGCATCCGCCCCCCGCCCCTCCCTTTCCACGCCGGGGTGCCCTGTATTCTGGCTCCACGACATCCCGGGCTCTGCCCGGCTGGGGGAGACGAAGGCCGACAACATGACAGCTCACGCACGCCTGCGCTCGATCGCGGCCGGGATCGCGGTCGTCCTCGCACTCGCGATCGTGCCGGCCGCGGCATCCGCTGACGAGGGCGAGCCCGCACCCTCGCCGACCACCAGCGAGCCCGCGCCCGAGCCCACCCCCACCGAGCAGCCCCGCGCCGTGTACGGCTGCTACGTGCTGCCGTGGAGCTCGACCATTCGCGTCGCGTGGTCCACCGGCGAGATCCAGAAGACATCCAAGGGCCTCTCGTGCACGAAGGCCGGTGTGCCGATCACCACGCCGAAGATCACGTACGCCAAGGTGTCGTGGGCGCCCGCGCGATACGCGCTCGTCAACTACCGCCACGCCGCAGACGACGCGGAGGTCGACGAGGTCGTCCTCATGACGGCTTCGAAGCTTCGCGCGGCGGGAAGTCCCACCATCAAGAAGGTCGCCCACGTCCCCACGTCGGTGTACTACCGCTACGCCTCGAGCTCGGTCGATCGCTACGTGCGCACTCCGGACGGCACGCGGCACAAGCTCACTGACGCGCAGTACGAAAAGGCCGGTCGCCCCGCGCTCAAGAAGGTCTACGGCGGCTACTACCGCACGAAGTGGTCGAAAGACGTCTACCTCGTCTCATCGAGCGGGGCGAAGAAGAAGCTGTCGGCCGCGAAGTACGAGGCAGCCGGCTCGCCGCGCGTGGCGGTCGCACCGACGGTGTATGTCAAGACGGCGTACAGCCCCGTGCACGCCCTCGTCACCTGGCCGCACAAGAAGAACGACACCGCGGTCGACCAGGTGGTGCTCCTCACCGACGCGCAGTACAAGAAGGCGGGCAAGCCCAAGCCCGAGGTGCGTGCCCGCATCCCCGGCGACTCCTTCGTGCGCCTGACCATCGGAAAGACGATCTACCACCGATCACAGGGCTACCTCACTCCGGTGACCAAGACGCAGTGGAAGGCCGCAGGCTCCCCGACGATCAAGACCGTCAAGCCGAGCAAGCCGATGTACATCCGCGGCATCCTGATCGTCAATAAGTCGCTCGCCCTGCCTTCGTCGTACGGGTCGGGCCTCACCAAGACGCTGCGCACCTCGTTCGCCGACATGAAGAAGGCGGCCGCTCGCGACGGCGTGAACCTGCACATCATCTCGGGGTTCCGTTCGTACGCCTCGCAGAAGTCGGTGCACGCGGCGAAGATCCGCCAATACGGCTACGCGACCGCGCAGCTGCGGTCGGCACGCCCGGGGCACAGCGAGCACCAGACCGGCCTCGCGATCGACGTCAACTCGATCTCACAGGCCTGGGGCGAGACGAGGGCCGGGCGGTGGGTGGCCAAGCACGCGCACAAGTACGGCTTCATCGTCCGCTACCCCAAGGGCAAGACATCGGTCACAGGATTCGCGTACGAGCCGTGGCACCTGCGCTACGTCGGCGTCGACGTCGCCAAGCAGCTCCGCAAGACAGGGCTCACGCTCGACGAGTACCTGGGCGTGCCGTCGAAGTACTGACGCCCGCGCTCGAGCCCTCCACCGCCGCGTCAGGCGTCACGGCTGGGGGTCGAGGGAGTCGTAGGCCCGGAACCGCGGTGACAGGCGCACGAGGAACGCGACCAGGCAGATGAGGACGATCCCGCCCAGTAGCGGCGGGAGCCACAGAGCGCCGAGTGACGCAAGGGCCCCGGCGTAGAGCGCGCCCAGGCGAGGACCGCCCGTCACGACGACGATGAAGACGCCCTGCAGGCGCCCGCGGATGCTGTCGGGCACCGCTGCCTGCAGCATCGTGGTGCGGAAGATCGAGCTGACATTGTCGGCGGCTCCCGCCGCGACCAGGGCGAGCATCGCGAGGGCGAGCACGGCGACGTTCGTGTGGCCCTCATCGACGCGACCGGGCGCGAAAGCTCCCGCGGCGCCCGCCAGCAGCGCCAGGCCGAAGAGCGACACCGCGATCCCGTAGGCGATGATCGCCCGTTCGATGCCCAGCCCGTGACGACGCACCCGCCCGATGCGGCCGGAGAACACGCTCGACAGGAACGCGCCGATCGCGATGGAGGCCGTGAGCAGCCCGGTCGTGATCGCGCCTCCGCCGAGGATGACTGTTCCCAGCGCGGGGAAGATCGCCGTCGGGTACCCGAAGGTCATGGCCGTGATGTCCAGCACGAACTGGAGGCGGATGTTGGTGGCCTTCTTGAGGAAGCGCCAGCCGTCGCGCAGCGACTCAAGACCCGGGCGCACGATCTCGCCCTCGGGGCGGATCGCCGGGAGCGTCCACAGGCCGAGGAAGTTCGCCAGCATGAGGACCACGTCCACGGAGTAGGTCCAGGCGTACCCCGTGAACGCGACGAGCACGCCCGCGAGCGCCGGCCCGCCCATGACGGTGACTCCCATCGTGATCCCCGACAGGGCCGATGCGGCGGGCAGGAGGTCGCGGGGGAGGAGCCGCGGCACGATCGCCTGCCGAGCGGCCATGACGATCGAGTTCGCGGCCGAATTGATGATGCTCAGCACATACAGCCACCAGACCGTCTCCAGCCCGCCCCACGCGAGCACGGCGAGTGTGAGCGTCGACGCGAAGGTCACGGATGCCGCGATGAGCGCCACCCGGCGGCGGTCGAACGCGTCGGCCAGCATGCCCCCGTACAGCCCGGCGACGATCATGGGCAGCAGGCCGGCGACCGCGATCATCGCGACGGCGAACGTCGACCCCGTGAGGTCGAACATGTGCAGCATAACCGCCACGACTGTGAGCTGCCCGCCGAGGCCCGCGAGGGTCGAGCCGACCCACATGCGCGTGAAGGCGGAGCTCTCCCGGAACGGACGCAGATCGATGAACGAGTCTCTGCGAAGGCGGGCCATCATCGGGTGCGGCGGAGGATCGGAAAGAGCGTCTCGGGGGCGGGGATGCACGGCACTCGAAGAGCCTAATGGCTGGTAGACTCTTCAGGTTGCCGTTAGATCGGCCGCGGATAAAGAGAGCCTACGCATGAGGCGTCAGGCGCCGCGCAACGAAGAGAAAGGGGATCACCTATGGCACTGGATGCAGAGGTCAAGAAGGCGATCATCGAAGAGTACGCGACGCACCCCGGTGACACCGGATCCCCCGAGGTGCAGGTCGCGATGCTGACGCAGCGCATCAAGGACCTGACCGAGCACCTCAAGGAGCACAAGCACGACCACCACTCGCGTCGTGGGCTGTTCCTGCTCGTCGGTCAGCGCCGTCGTCTGCTCGGCTACCTCCAGGACATCGACATCGAGCGTTACCGCTCGCTGATCGAGCGCCTGGGACTCCGCCGATAAGGCATCGTCGCCAGCGTTCAATCGCTCCAAACTTCTTGAAGGCCGCCCCGGGTGTGGGGCGGCCTTCGTCGTTTCTGCGATCACCGCCGAGATCGTCGCGGCGATGGCGCCGCCCAAGCGAGAGCGGCCGGTGATCGCGATTGCGACGTTCAACTCGGGAACGGAAGTCTCGGATTTCCTGTCGGCTTATGGGGTGCTCTCGCGATCCGGCGTCGCCGAGGTGACGGTGGTAGCCGAAAAGGCCGAGCGGGTGCGGCTTTACCCCAGCCTTTCCATCGATCCGCAGGAGACGATGGCGGCGTTCGATGCGCGCTATCCGGAAGGCGCCGACTACGTCGTCGTACCGGCGATGGACCCGGGCACGGATCCCTTCATCGCCGAGTGGCTCGTCGCGCAGCACGAGAAGGGCGCCAAGATCATCTCGATCTGCAACGGCTCGCGCATGATCGGCACGGCAGGCCTGCTCGACGGACGGAGGGCGACCGGGCACTGGAGCGCGATCAAGGAACTGCGTGACAAGTACCCGACTATGGAATGGGTGCCGGACCGGCGTTACGTGATCGACGATGGGGTCGCGACCTCGACGGGTATCACCGCCAACATCCCGATCATGATCGCGCTGGTCGAAGCCATCGGCGGGCGGGCGGCGGCCGAGCGGGTGGCGGGGGAACTCGGCGTTGCCAACTGGGACGCGCGGCACAATTCATCGGCGTTCGGCCTCAGCCTCGAGCA
>CALANM010000063.1 GCA_937926065.1 uncultured Microbacterium sp. | reverse complement strand
CGACCCGTAGATTGATGCGGTGGACACACCGCGGCCGGACGAGAAGGCGCACCGCATGCCGAAGCTCCTGTTCGGGTTGTTGATTCTGGTCGGTGCGATCGGCGTCGCGGGGGGTGGCATCGGAGTCGTCCTCGGTCCTGTGACCGGGGCCGCGCCGCAGCAGATCTCACCCTCCACGAGCAGCGAGTACCGCTTCCTGAGCGGGGTCTGGTTCTCGCTCGGGTGCGTCTTGTGGTGGTCGTTGCGTCAACCGGTGGCGCGACGCGCCGTGACGAGGATCGTCGTGATCTGCGGTATCGCGGGAGGCGTGGGGCGTCTCGTGTCTCTTCTCATCGATGGGTGGCCGGGACCGTTCATCGTCGCCCTCGTCGTGGAGCTGGTTGTGCTCCCTGCCCTGCTGTGGTGGCACAGCAGACGGTGGGCTCTTCCTCCCCGTGACCCCGAGAACTCACGCCGGTGACATTTGAAACCATCCGCCGTCCGTCAGGTGATTCAGCCCCGAGACGAAGGACGCCTCGTCGGAAAGCAGCCAGGCGATCGTCTGCGCGATCTCCAGAGGCTCGCCCATCCGGCCGCCGGGCTGACCCGCGGCGTACAGGGCACGGACATCGTCGGGCAGGGCTTTGACCGCGGGTGTGTCGATGAGTCCGGGTGCGACCGAGTTCACGCGGATGCCGTCCTTGGCGTATTCCAGCGCTCCCTGTCGCGTCATCTGAATGACGCCGGCCTTCGCGATGCCGTAGGCGGGCTGTCCGACCGTCGCCCTCATCCCTGCGCCGGACGCGACGTTCACGATCGCGCCGCCGTCGCGGCTCAGGAAGTGCTCGATCTCGGCGGCCATGCAGTGCCACATGCCCTTGAGGTCGATGTTCATGATGAGGTCCCAGGTGCTCTCGGCCATGTCGTGCAGACGAGAAGGCGTCTGGCCGATACCCGCGACGTTGGCTGCGAGGTGCAGGTCGCCCCAGGTTTCGATCGCGTGATGCACCATCTTCCGTGCGTCGTCTCGACTCGACACGTCGACGTGAAGATATCGCGCCGATCCACCCGAGTTCTCGATGTCGCTCACGACGCGAGCTCCCGCGGCATCCGACACATCGGCGACCAGGACGCGTGCCCCTCTCTCGGCGAGCAGTTTCGCGGTCGCCTCGCCGATTCCGGAGGCCCCGCCCGTCACGATCGCGACTTTGCCATCGAATGACATGAAATTTCCTTTCCTTTGGAAACTATTCTGAGCACACAGTACGCCGAGTACCGTGGATGTGTGCGGGCGAATCTCGAGGATGCCGGCGATCTCGGATATCGGAATCCGATCGCCCTTCCCTTGGCGACACTCGTGGAACTGTGGAGCGCGGCTGAGTTCAGGTCGCGTCTGAGCAACGACGCCCTGCAGGGTCTGAGCGGTGCGCATGGCCGAATTCTCTGGGAGCTCGGGTTTCGTGGCGCGACGCGTCCCGGAATCCTCGCGCGAGCGATCGGCGTCGGCGCTCCGAGCATCACCAAGGCGGCCGCACAGCTGTCAGACCGCGGGTTCGTCGAGGTGATACCCGATCCCGCCGATGCCCGGGCGATCCTGCTTCGCCTGACAGGGGAGGGCAGGCGCGTCACCCGTGAGCTCTACCGAGTCGGGGACGACCTCATCTCGCAGCTGACGGCGGACTGGACCGAGGCCGATGCGGACCACGCCGCGAGGCTCCTCACGCGTCTCGTGACCGCGGCGCGTCAGCTGGGCGACCAGGAGTCGCGTTAGGCGTCCACGCTTGGGGGATTGAGGCGCCGCGAGGCGCGCGCCGGTCGGCTCTTCAGGCGCCGTCGTCTGCAGCGGTCCCCGAACCGATCGCGGGAGCGATGACGAAGTCTTTCGCCTCCTCGAGCAGGGGTGCAAAACGGTCGCTCACCACTGTGCAGTCCGAGAGGGCGAACGATCGGCACAGGGAGATGACGTCGAATTTACTGCTGTCGGCCAGGACCACCGTGTCCCGGCTGTGCGACTGCACGATGGTCTTCTTGTTCGCTTCTCGGATGTCGAACGTGGTCACTCCCGCGTCCCGGTGCAGGCCGGTCACGCCGATGAAGGCGCGGTCGAAGTAGAGATCCTGCAATTGCCGGTCCGTGATCGTTCCGGCGATCGAGCCGATGGCGGGGAGATAGTCACCCCCGAGGGCCGTGACGGAGACACCTGTCCCGAACGTCATTCCCAGGACATGGGTGTTCGTCGTGATGACGTGCACCTCGATCGCGGGCAGGGCCAGCATGAACTCGGTGAGGGATGTGCCCGAGTCGACGTAGATGGTGTCTCCCGCGCGCACCATGCCGGCGGCTCTGCGTGCGATGGCGATCTTCTCGTCGCGGTTGATGCGAGATTTCAATGCAGCCGGGATCTCGGCCGCTCGGTCGGCGGCGCGGATGGCGCCGCCTCGCAGGCTCACCACCTGCCCCGCGTTCTCGAGCGCGTGAATATCGCGTCGAACGGTGGATGCCGATGCTCCGGTCGCCTCCACGAGGGCCTCGATGAGAATCGGCTGCCCCGCGGCGACGCGATCGAGGATCAACTCTTGCCGGTCAAATGCGCGCATCTCAGTCCTTGACAATACGCCGTGGCATACTCGCCTGCGCGCCCAGTCCTCGAACGGTCTGCGAGGCGATGACGGTAGCGATCTCCGCGGAGCGGAACGGGTCCATTCCTTCGGCGATACTGACCGCGAACGCGCCGATGAACGAGTCTCCCGCGCCCGTGGTGTCCACAGCCTCCACGGTCACGGCGGGAATGAAGTGCGCACGGGCGCCCTGTGCGACGTAGCACCCATGCCCGCCCAGGGTCAGGACGATGTTCGGGCACAGTCGCGTCAGGAGGGCGAGCGCGGCGCGCATGGCCGCGTCATCGTGCGGATCACCGAGAGCGTGGCCGAGGTATGTCGTCGCCTCGTCCTCGTTGACCACCATCCACGTGCAGGCGTGGAGGAGGCTCGGAGAGAGGGGGCGCGCGGGAGCGGCGTTCAGGATCACCGGGATTCCCGAGCGGTGGGCGATGAGCACAGCTCTCTCATTCGCCTCGTTCGGCACCTCGTTCTGGAGGATGACGACGCGGGCGCGGTCGATCGCATCGGCGTTGCGATCGACCCACTCGGCGGTCACGTCAGCGTTCGCGCCTTCGACGATGGTTGCGTACACCTCGCCCCCGTCCACGACATGCACGATGCCGAGACCCGTGGCAGACGGCGATTCGTTGAGCCGACAATCGATCCCCTGGCCCCGGAGGTTCTCGCGGCTTCGGCTGCCGTAGTCGTCGTCGCCGGCCGAACCGATGAAGAGGACGTGCGCCCCCAGCCGGGCGGCCTGCACCGCCTGATTGGCCCCTTTGCCGCCGAAGTCGCCGCGAAGACCCGTGGCGGCGATGGTCTCACCGCGGTGCGGCAGGCGATCCTGCTGGACGATCAGGTCGTAGTTGATGCTGCCGATCACCGTGACCACGGGAACCACCATGCGATGCGTCTCCTTACGGGCTCCCTCGTCGGAGTGACCCTTGGGGAGGATGCCAGGAATGACAAAAATTTTCAAACCCGAGTGTCTCGAGCTTCGACGGGGGGACCTCATGTCGCCGAAAGTGACGCGAAATGAAAATAGTTGACATCGGTTGTCATCATTGCCTACCTTCACACTCATGAAGTTCGCCACGCGCATCAACTCGTTCATCACGGACGGCGACACCGTCGCCGCCCTCCACCGCATCAGCAAGACGCGGGGTATCGACTACGTCGACCTCAACTACCCCGAGCACTTCAACATGGTCTCGCCGGAGGAGATGAAGCCCGTGCTCGATGAGTTGGGGCTGACGCTCAACAGCGTCGCCATGCGGTTCCGTCGCGACTTCGTGCATGGCGAGTACAGCAACCGGGACGAGTCCACCCGGCGCGAAGCGATCGAATTGACCAAGCGAGGCATCGATGCCGCCGCACTCGGCGGCAGCGACCTGGTGACCGTGTGGCTCGGCTACGACGGGTTCGACTACACCTTCCAGAAGGACTACGCCAAGGATCTGGGACGCATCGTCGAGGCGTTCCAAGAGCTCGCGGACTACCGCCCGGATGTGCGCATCAGCATCGAGTACAAGCCGTACGAGGAGCGTGTGCACTCCGTGATCCGCAGCGTCGGGCAGACCCTGCACATTCTGCGCCTCATCGATCGCCCCAACGTGGGCGCGACCCTCGACTTCGCGCACATGCTGATGGCAGGCGACGCCCCCGGCTTCGGAGCCGCGCTGCTCCTCGAAGAGGGCAAGCTCTGGGGCGTCCACCTCAACGACGGCAACAACGATCACGACGACGGACTCATGATCGGCTCGATCCACCCGTTCGAGACGCTGGAGTTCCTCTACTACCTGCGCAAGTACGGCTACGACGACGTCATCTACTTCGACACCTTCCCCATCCGCGAGAACGCCCAGGACGAAGCGGAGACGAACCGCGCCACCGTCGAGCTCCTGATGGCGAAAATCGACGCCGTCGGCGTGGACCACATCACGTCGGTCATCGCTGAGGCCGACGGTATCGCCTCCCAGAACCTCCGCAACCTGCTTCTGTCGGCTCCGGTGCCCGCGTCGAACTGAGCGACTGATCGGCGCGTCCAGGCTGAGGACGCGTCGATCCCCGCCCGCTTTCCCCCCATCCGTTTCTCCTCTCACTTCTCACACGCAAAGGTGCTCCGCAATGGCGCGATCCAGAACTGTCTTCTCCCTGTCCCTCGTCACGGCAATCGCCCTGGTCTGCGTCGTGGGGGGTGTCGTCGGTGGACGGGCCACCGTCGGCGACCGCGCGCAGGGCGGCGACGGCGCGGCCGGCGCCGCATCCGGTGTCCGCGTGGACGTCATCATCCGAGCCAGCGACTCGGCCTACTGGCAGACCCTGCTGGCGGGCTCTGAAGCGGCCGCGACCGACTACGGCATCGACGTGGCCTCGTTCGGCCCCACCTCGGAGACCGACATCGCCGGTCAGGTGCAGCTCGTCGAGAACTCCGTCTCGCGCGGCGTCGATGCGATCGTGATCGCCCCGAGCTCGAGTGAAGCGCTCAACGCCTCCATCGATGCGGCGCGCCAGGCGGGGATCAAGGTCATCACCGCCGACACCAAGGTCACCGCCGACATCGAGGGCCACATCGGCACCAACAACGCCCTCGCCGGTAGCGCCGGCGGAGAGCGCATGTGC
Source organism: uncultured Microbacterium sp. (assembly GCA_937926065.1). GTDB lineage: Bacteria > Actinomycetota > Actinomycetes > Actinomycetales > Microbacteriaceae > Microbacterium. The sequence continues at coordinate 891 of CALANM010000063.1, read as the reverse complement.
GAACTCCTCACCGCCAGCGGCAAGACCACCGGCAAGGTGCTGGTCGAATCTCCCATCGCCGGCATCGAGGCCAACCAGGACCGGGATGCCGGTTTCCGTGCCGGTCTGGCCAAGAACTGCCCCAACATCGACTCGACGAGTCTGCTGAGCTACAACAACAACGACATCGGAACCGCCGCCGCCCAGGTCAACGACGCCATCTCGGCCAACCCCGACCTGGTCGGTGTGTTCGCCGACAACAACAGCTCCGGAGTAGGCGCGGCCACGGCGATCAAAGACAACAACGCGACGGAGAACATCGCCGTCGTGGCCTTCGACTCCGACCCCGCCGAAGTCGCGGCCCTGAACGAGGGCGCCATCGACGCTCTAATCGTCCAGAACCCGTGGTTCCTCGGCTACCAGGGCGTCGTCGAAGCGGCGATGTCCACCCAGGGACGAATCCCGCCGGCCAACCTCGACCCCGGCGTCGCCGTCGTCGATCGCGACAACATGAGCGATCCCGCGATCACGTCGCTCCTCGAACCGCAGACGGCGAAGACCAACGGATGAGCATCCGCGAACCCGAGGGCAGTGTCGTTCTGCGACTCGACGGTGTCTCGAAGGCATACGGCTCGGTCCAAGCCCTGAACGGCGTCTCGCTCGCGCTCGTTCCCGGACAGGTGCATTGCCTCGCCGGCGAGAACGGAGCGGGGAAGTCGACCCTCATCAAGATCCTGACCGGCGCCGTCTCACGTGACGCGGGGGAGTACCTCATCAACGGCGACCCCGTCACGCACGCCACCCCGGCGGGCCTGCGGTCGTCCGGAGTGCAGGCGGTCTACCAGGAACTGAGCCTGCTGCCGCACCTCTCGGTCGCGGAGAACCTCTTCATGGGGCGGCTGCCCTCTCGGG